>CAMWTJ010000030.1 GCA_947177185.1 uncultured Porphyromonadaceae bacterium
TTTTCAGCAGAAAAAGCAAAGATCGTTGTTGTTAATCTTTTGCCTTCACAATGCCGTCGCAAGACTCCGAATGTTCGACCGGGATAATCCCAGAACTATTTGCTGTTTATTGTGTTTTAAGAATTGAACGAAGTCGCTGTTGCCTTTCGGCAACCTGCTCTTGTACTACTCTTGTCTATTGTAATCGTTTCAATGTGCTCTGTCACTCTTCAGGAGTGCGGCTCGCGTTTTTTGCGAATCCGACTGCAAAGTTAAGTCAAGTTTTTCAAACCACCAAATTTTTGTGAATTTTTTTAACACTTATTTTGATTTGGTTCGATTTTCGCCCCCTTGCGGGGCTCTCAACCGGCGTTTCCTCTGAAAAGCGAGTGCAAAGTTAGACACTTTTTGCGAACCCACCAAACATTTTTGCAATTATTTTTCAAAAAAATAACCGCTATCACCCGCGCAAACCCGCAACGCACTGACCGCCCGCCCATTGCACCCAAAAACAAAATCCACCCGCCGCCAACCTGCACAACCACCCTACCCCACGCACCCCGACGCGCCCCGACAAAGGCTGGGAATGAATATCGCAAACTACACATTAATTATATAATATGAAGGCGCACTTGGCCGTTCGGATATTTATTCGTAACTTTGCGCGTCAAAATCGGCGCACATGAGGCAGCATGCGTCAAAAACGCCGAATTTGATGTATATGCACAAGCATCCGTATAGACTTTCAAAACATACGTCATAATAGTATTACAATTTCTATGGAATGGTTAACTGACCTGATTTTTCCGGGCAACATATCGATTGCGAGCACATTGGTGCTGTATTCGTTTGTTATAGCCGCGGGCATCTACATAGGCAAGCTGCGCATTTGCGGTGTATCGCTCGGTGTGACTTTTGTGCTGTTTGTAGGTATCGTAATGGGACATTTCGGCTACGTCGTGGACGGAAATATCCTTAAATTCGTGCGAGAGTTCGGCCTCATACTCTTTATTTTCTCAATCGGCCTGCAGGTGGGCCCCGGCTTTTTCTCGTCCTTCAAAAAAGGCGGCATGACACTCAACGGTCTTGCCGTGCTGGGCATAGCCCTCAACGTGGCCATAGCCTTGTGCATATATTTCTGGGGCAACATTAAGGATGTGGGCGTGCTCGTGGGCATCATGAGCGGCGCCGTAACGAACACCCCCGGACTGGCTGCCGCACAGCAGGCCATCTCGCAGACCTCGGGAGGTGCAGAAGCCGCCAATATGATGGCAAGCGGCTACGCCGCAGCCTACCCGCTCGGCGTAGTGGGCATCATAGCCGCCATGTTTGTGATACGCGCCATATTCCGCATCGACACAAACAAAGAAATCAAAGAAATCGAGGCTGAAGCCGAAGACTCACGCCTCAAACCGTTTCTGCTGTCGATAGAGGTGACCAACCGGCTCATCGACGAACGCACGCTGCTGCAGCTGCACGATGTGATTCAGTGCAATTTCGTGGTGTCGCGCATAATGCGCACCGACGGCCACGTTTCGATACCGAAATCGTCGACGCAGATACGCCTCGGCGACAAACTGCTGATAGTATGCTCCGCACATGACGCCGACCGCTTCCGCGCCGTGCTCGGCCCCGAAGTGGAGATGGACTGGGAATCGGTGCCCGAGCCGGTGTTCTCGCGTCGCATAGTGGTGACAAAAAGCGAATACAACGGCGTGCCCATCGGCTCGCTGCGACTGCACAACGGCTACAAGCTGAACGCTACGCGAGTGAACCGCGCAGGCGTCGACCTGCTCGCGGCCCCCAACCTGCGCCTTCAGATGGGCGACCGCATCACCGTGGTGGGCAACCTGGAGGACATCGACCGCCTCGCCGCCCGGCTCGGCAACTCAATGAAACGCCTCAACCAGCCCAACCTTATCACCATATTCGTAGGCATTATCCTGGGTATTATCCTGGGCTCGATCAATGTAGGATTCGGCATGAAGCTGGGACTCGCAGGCGGTCCGCTCGTGATGGCCATACTGCTTAGCCGCTTCGGCTACAAGATGAAGCTCGTGACGTACACGTCGTCGTCGGCCTCACTGCTGCTGCGCGAACTCGGCATATGCATGTTTCTCGCCTCGGTAGGCATTTCCGCCGGCAGCGGATTCGCCGACGCAGTGTTCAACTCCACCGGCATGTGGTGGGTGATCTGGGGCTTCGTAATCACATTCGTACCCCTTATCGTGACAGGAATAATAGCCCGCGCGAAATACAAAATCAACTATCTCACCATCATGGGCCTCTTCTCGGGCGGCTACACCGACCCCCCGGCCCTGGCGTATGCAAACAACAGCACGGCGAACGATGCGCCCGCCGTGGCTTATAGTACGGTATATCCGCTTACGATGTTTTTACGCGTAGTGGCTGCGCAGGCCCTGGTGCTCTGCCTGACATGACGCAGCCGGTCAGCCGATGTGTTCGCGGAGCTTTGCTTCGAGCACATCGGCTTGCTGCAATCCTACAGCGCGCCACACTGCCTCGCCTTTGACAAACACGATAAGCGTGGGCACGGACTGCACATGGTAGCGCGCAGCAAGTTCGGAAGACTTGTCGATGTCCACCTTTATCACATTGGCTGCATCGCCTACGCGGTTTTTCACCTGTTCGAGCACAGGACCCTGCATCTTGCAAGGGCCGCACCATGTGGCAAAGAAATCGACAAGAGTCGGCTTATCGCCGGATATGATTTTATCAAAATCGTTCATAGCTGTATGTTTGGTTAATCGGTTTTATACCTGCTATAACTAATTAGCGCCACCTAATGTTCACAGACTTGCACAAGTCGCGAAAAAGCGCTAACTTTGCAGCACAAAAGGGGTCCGGTAGCTCAGCTGGATAGAGCATCTGCCTTCTAAGCAGACGGTCATGCGTTCGAGTCGCATCCGGATCACCCGCACGAAGCCACCCACGGGTGGCTTTTTTCATGCGCCCGCCATTACACACACTACTTGCGCAGCAGGCCTATCAGCCACGTAAGAAGCAGATACAAGGCGATGCCTACAGGCAGGGCCACACAGAAAAAGAAAGTCAGAAACCCGGGGCAAGTGCAAATCACTATGAACAGGATAAGCACGGCCCACAAAATCAGTCCGGCCATACGTGTGGATTCATTTGACGGAGCCTCCGTCCTTCAGCGCCTGCCCGAGCCAGCCGAACAGACATATTACAATTATAATGTAGCTCATAAGTAGTTGAATTTTATGTTTGCCAATGGGGCACCATCCCCATCCGATGCAAAATTAGCACTCGCATATGCCGACATAAGGCACACTAAAGTTAATATATCCTAAATAAATCCCTTGTTCCGCACCGACTGTCCGAAACAGCATCTGAGGCTCAACCACATGCGCCACGGCCACCCGCCGCACCCGCAAACAATAAAAGCACGCCCGCGTGCGTTATATAGATAACAATACAAAAATGCCAACCACGCGCGCAATGTACAAAAAGACTGGCACGGCGGGGCGCAGCATCACGTGGATGTGCGTCCTCGCGGCTTTATGCGCGTGCGTAATGGCCACCGGCTGCTCGACTCGCAAAAACACTGCCGCCAGCCGTAACTACAATGCCTTCATAACGCGCTACAACATCTACTACAACGGCGACACGCACTTCCGCGAAACGCTGCAGAAGATGGAGGAGAGCTACGAGGACGACTACTCGCGACTGGTGCTGATGCACCCCGTTGAGGCAAAATCCGACCAGCAGGCCCCGCAGCCCAGCGGCAATTTCGACAGAAGCATCGAAAAGGGACAGAAAGCCATACAGCTGCGCAGCATCAAAAAACGCCCCGCCCGCAAGCCCGGAAAGGGAGGCGACCCCGCCTATCAGGCGTGGATGAAACGCGACGAATACAATCCGTTTCTGCACAACGCATGGATGATGATGGGACGCAGCCAGTTTTTCAACGGCGACTTTCTGGGAGCAGCGTCCACGTTCTTCTACATCAGCCGCCACTTTTCATGGCTGCCGCAGACTGTCACGGAGGCAAAGCTATGGCAGGCGCGCAGCTATGTGGCGTTGGACTGGCTATACGACGCCGAGATGATTCTCGACCGCATAAAGCCCGATGCGCTGACCACAGGCGAGCTGCGCACACTCTACGCCTACGTGCGCGCCGACATGCTCGTGCGCGCCGGCCGATACGACGAGGCCGTGGCGCCGCTGCGCGAAGCCATCGGCGGCGCAAGCAGCGCGCAGCGCACGCGCCTGCGTTTTCTGCTCGGACAGGTGCTCGAGCGCCTGGGACGCAACAAAGAAGCCTATCAGGCCTATGCAAAAGCCGGCGCGGCGTCGGGAGCGAGCTACCGCACCAAATTCAACGCCCGCATAAAGCAGAGCGAGGTGTTCGACGGGCACGACATCGCATCGGAAGTGAAGTCGCTGAAACGCATGACGCGCTACGACCGCAACAAGCCATATCTCGACCAGATATACTACGCCATAGGCAATCTTTACCTCAGCCGCGGCGACACCCTCCAGGCCATGGAAAATTACCGCCTGGCGGCCGAAAAGAGCACCCGCAACGGCATCGACAAGGCCATAAGCCAGCTGCGGCTCGGAGGCCTGTATTTCGGCCGCCGCGAGTACTCGAAAGCACAGCCGTGCTACTCCGAGGCCGTGCCACAGCTGCCCGAAAACTACCCCGACTACAAGAATCTGAAGCGACGCAGCGATGTGCTCGACGAACTCGCCGTGTACTCGCAGAACGTGGAGCTGCAGGACTCGCTGCTACGCCTTTCAGCCATGAGCGAGGACGACAGACTCGCCGCCGTGCAGCGCATAATCGACGAACTCGTGGAGCGGGAAAAACGCGAGGCCGAGGAAGCCCGGCGCGCCGAGTACGAGGCCGACGTGGCATCACGCGGCGACCAGCTCCAGGACAAAAACGCGCCGAACACGTTCAACATCAACACCGACAACTCCTGGTACTTCTACAATCAGGCTGCCAAACAGGCCGGCCGCACCGAGTTTCAGAAGCGATGGGGCTCGCGGCGACTCGAGGACGACTGGCGCAGACGCAACAAAAACAGTTTTAACAACGCCGAATTCGATGCCGTAGGGGCCGACAACGACGAAGACGACACGCAAGCGACCGACTCCACCGACACCGACAACACTTCCGACACGCCGGAAAAGCCGGCCGCCTCCGACCCGCATCAGCCGGAATACTATCTCGCGCAGATTCCCTCGACCGACGCCGAACGGGCCACCTGCCACGAAATCATACAGGAAGGCCTCTACAATATGGGCATCATACTCAAGGACAAACTTGAGGACTACCCCGCTGCCGCCGCCGAGTGGACTCGCCTGCTCGACGACTACGAGGACAACATCTACCGCCTCGACGTGTACTACAACATGTATCTCATGCACGCCCGCCGCGGCGAAACGGCCGAGGCCGAACGCTGGAGGAACATGGTGGTGACGCAATTTCCCGAGAGCACGTACGGAGTGGCCATGCGCGACCCCGACTATCTGCAAAACCTGCGCGACATGGACCGCCGGCAGCAGGAACTGTACGACGCCACACTTGAGGCCTATCTGGCCGACGACAACGCCGCCGTGCACGCAGCCGCCAAGGAGATGCAGCAGAAATATCCGCTGAGCGGAATCATGCCTAAATTCATGTTTCTGGACGCACTGGCCTACGTGACCGACCGCCGCCCCGACGAGTTCAACTCCACCCTGCGCGAGCTTCTCAACCGCTATCCCGACACCGATATCACTCCGATAGCATCGGCGTGGCTGAAAGGCATGGCCCGCGGACGCCGGCTCCAGACCGACGCCGGAGGCAACGTGCGCGGCATGGTGTGGGACGTGCGCCTGAGCACCGATACCGCCGCAGTCGAAGCCGACGGCCCGGCGCGATTCACCCTCGATCCCTCGCAGGAGCAGTTGCTCGTGATGCTTTTCCCCACGGAGAGCGTGTCGTCCAACCAACTGCTCTACGAAATAGCCCGACACAACTTCCGCTCGTTCGTGGTGAAGGATTTCGAACTTGAGCCTATGAATTTCGGACGCCTCGGATTAATCATCATACGCGGATTCGCCAACATGGACGAGCTGAACCACTACCGGCGCGTGATGGCCGCCAACAGCGATTTTCACCTGCCTGCCGGCGTGCGCCCGGTAGCCATCAGCGCGGCCAACATGGACGAGCTGCTGCGCTCGGGACGCAGCTTCGACGACTATTTCCGCTACCTCGACGAACAGAACTATATCGACGCGCAGGCCGACATCCTGCAGCCCGACGAAATAGAAACCCTCGACGACGCCGACAAAGCCGCTGAAGAAGCCGCCCCGGCCGACAGCGAAGCCGGCGCACCCTCCGAGAGCGCCGCGGACAGCGCCGCTCCGACACAGCAATTCCTGCCGCAGCCCGCGCCTGTGCGTACATCTCCTGACACACCCGACACACCCACCACACGCCCCGCCACGCCTCCGGCGGCTGCGCCCGCCACGCGCAGCGACGACGACGGCAGCGAAGGCGACGATCCACTGTTCGACTGACTATGGCCAACAACTACCGCATACTCTGGGCCGACGACGAAATCGACCTGCTAAAACCCCACATAATGTTTCTGCGCAGCCGCGGCTACGAACTCGCCACGGCCTGCAGCGGCGCCGACGCCCTTGAGATGGCGGCCGCCGAACCGTTCGACCTCATTATCCTCGACGAGAACATGCCGGGCCTCACAGGGCTTGAAACCCTCACGGCCATCAAGCAGCGCATGCCGCACGTGCCCGTGATTATGATTACGAAAAGTGAGGAAGAGAACATCATGGACCAGGCTCTCGGCAGCAAAATAGCCGACTATCTCATAAAGCCGGTCAACCCCAACCAGATATTGCTCGCCATAAAAAAGCAGCTCGACTCTGTGCGCCTTGTAAGCGAGCAGACGCAGGTCGACTACCGCAGAGAGTTTGCCGCGCTGAGCGACAGCATCAGCCGCGCCGACTCCATCGAAGACTGGTACGAACTGTATCGCCGGCTTGTGTTCTGGGAGATGCAGCTCGCCTCGGCAGCCACCACCGGCATGGACGAGATGCTTGAGCTGCAGCGGCGCGAGGCCAACGCCGAATTCGGCAAATGGATGCGCAAGCGCTACGAAAACTGGGCTGCCGACCCCGAGGCCGCCGGACGCCCCACCATGAGCCCGGAGGTTATGCCGCGCCATGTGCTCCCTCTGCTCGCCGACGGGCAGAAGGTGTTTGTGGTGCTCATCGACAATTTCCGCCTCGACCAGTGGGCCACCGTAAAGCCGCTGCTGGCAGAGATGTTCACCTTCGACGAACAGCTGTACACATCGATACTGCCTACTGCCACGCAGTATGCGCGCAACGCCATTTTTTCAGGCCTGATGCCGCTGCAGATATCACGGATGTTTCCACAGCTGTGGGTCGACGAAGACAGCGAAGAAGGCAAGAACCTCAACGAATCGCCGCTGCTCGCCACACTTTTCGAGCGCTACCGCCGTCAGGTGCGTTTCTCCTACAACAAAATCAACGACTCCGCGGGTGCCGAACGCCTGCTGCGCGATTTCTCCACGCTCGACCCCTACGACCTCAACGTGCTGGTGGTAAACTTTATCGACATGCTGTCGCACGCGCGCACCGAATCAAAAATGATACGCGAACTCGCGAAGAGCGACGCTGCCTACCGCAGCATCACCGAATCGTGGTTCCGCCATTCGCCGGTGCTCGAGCTGTTCCGGCGCATGGCCCGTTCGGGCGCGAAAGTGGTGCTGACCACCGACCACGGCACCATACGCGTCGAGCAACCCGTAAAAGTGGTGGGCGACCGCAACACCAACACCAACCTGCGCTACAAGCTGGGCCGCAACCTCGACTACGACGCCCGCCGCGTCTATGAGATACGCGACCCCAAACGCGCCGGACTCCCCGCACCGAACATCTCCACGGCCTACATATTCGCTCTCGGACGCGATTTTCTCGCCTATCCCAACAACTACAACTACTACGTACAATACTATACCGGCACATTCCAGCACGGAGGCATATCCATGGAGGAAATGCTTGTGCCGCTCATCACAATGACTCCAAAATGAACAACGAGCCTATCCTCATCGAATCTCTCGAAGCCGTCGACAAAGCCGCGGCCGCGGTAGTGAGCGCCATGCGCGCCGAAGGCGCGTCCGTAGTGGCGTTCGACGGCGAAATGGGCGTCGGCAAGACCACGCTCATACGCCGCATCGTACGCGCGCTCGGGGCCGACGGACATGCCGACGCCAACTCGCCGAGCTTCGCCATAGCCAACGATTACGGAGTGGCCGACGACGGCCGAAACGTGTTTCATTTCGATCTCTACCGCCTCGAAAGCGCGGCGGAAGCGCTCGACATCGGTTTCGACGAATACGTGTACGACGACCGCAACATATGCCTCATCGAATGGCCCGAGCGCGCGGCCGAACTGCTGCCGGCCGAAACCTTGCTCGTGAGCATAGCCCTGCTGCCCGACCGCACACGCGAAGTACGCATCACGCACTTGCCGCTATAACACCATACACCCACCTCTGCAACAACAGCTTATGACACCTGCAAGCATAGAATGGATAGAGCAGTGCGACAGCACCAACTCTCTTATGAAAAGCCGCGGCGACGCCGTGCCTCACGGCCACGTGCTGGCGGCACACACGCAGACAGCCGGACGCGGACAGCGAGGCAACTCCTGGGAGGCCGAGGCCGACCGCAACCTTACGTTCAGCATGATGCTGCGCCCGTCGGGCATGCAGGCCGAGCGGCAGTTTGAGCTCTCCATGCTCACATCGCTCGCCATACTCAACGTGCTCAGCCGCCATCTGGGACGCGAGGCTTCCCTGACGCTAAAATGGCCCAACGACATCTACGCCGGCGACAAAAAACTCGGCGGCATACTCATCGAGGGCAGCATCAGCGGCACCACGCTCGACTACATCGTGCTCGGCGTGGGCATCAACGTAAATCAGACCGTGTTTCTGAGCGACGCTCCCAACCCCGTGTCGATGGCGCAGCTCGCCGGCCATGAGTTCGGCCGCGAGGCCCTGCTGCAGGAGATTGCCGACGAAATTGCGGAGCAGACAGCCATATATGAGGCCGACCCCGACTTCGACGCGCTTCACGCTCTCTACACCGACGCGCTGTGGCGGCGCACCGGCACACACAAATACCGCGACACCGCCACCGGGCAATGCTTCGACGCAAGCATCGCCGACGTGCTGCCGGACGGACGCCTCCGGCTGCTGCGCGCCGACGGCACCACCGGCGACTACGAATTCAAACAAGTGGCGGCAATCATATGAAAAAGAAAACCATACTCGACATGGCGCGCCCAGACATCGCCACCTTCCGTGCCGCACAGAAGATGCCCGTGGTGCTGGTGGTCGACAACGTGCGCTCGCTCAACAACATAGGCTCGCTGCTCCGCACCTCCGACGGCTTCGCCGTGGCTGAGGTGATGCTATGCGGCATCTCGGCCGTGGAACCCGGCGCGGAGGTGCACAAGACTGCTCTCGGCGCCGAAGACTCCGTGGCATGGACCCACTACGCCACCACCCTCGAAGCTCTCGGCGAACTGCGCCGCCGCGGCTATACGCTGTGCTGCCTCGAGCAGGTGATGGAAAGCGTGGAGCTGCAGGCCTACAGCGTCGACACAGCCTCCGCGGGCTACGCCATAGTGGTAGGCAACGAGGTGGACGGCGTGGACCCTGCCGTGGTCGACGCCTGCGACGTGTGCCTCGAAATACCCCAGCTCGGAACAAAACACTCGCTCAATGTGGCCGTCAGCGCGGCAGTCGCTCTCTGGCATTTCTACGAATCATACCTTCCCGAACTACGAAAATGAAGCATAAACTCACAGCCATAGCGGCAGCCGCCGCATGCATCTCAAGCATCTACGCCATGGATCTCAACCGTCCCGCCACCATCCCTGCCCCGCTGCACGACGGCGACAAAATAGCCATCCTCTCGCCCTCCGGCCCGGTGGACTCCGCGCTTGTGCTCAGCGCCGCCGATACTCTGCGCTCACAAGGATTCGTGGTGGAAATCATGCCGCACGCCCTCGGCAAAGTCGGCCACTACGCCGCCGCCGACTCCGACCGTCTGGCCGACCTGCGCGCCGCGCTGACCGATTCCACCGTACGCGCCATCATGTGCTCGCGCGGCGGCTACGGCGCCGTGCACCTGCTCGACAGCCTCAGCACCCTGCCCCTGGAGCAAGACCCCAAATGGCTCATCGGATTCTCCGACATCTCCGCACTGCACGCTCTGCTCGCCAACCGCGGCATAGCCAGCATACACGGCAACATGTGCAAGCACATGGCGCTCGGCCCGGCCGACGACGACAACGCCACCATGCTCGCCATGCTGCGCGGCTACAAGCCCGTATATCATTTCGAGGGCGACTCGCTCAACCGCGCCGGTTCGGCTACGGGACGCCTGCTCGGAGGCAACCTCGCCGTGATAGCCGACCTCATCAACACGCCCTACGACGTGATCAAACCCGGCACCATACTCTTCATAGAAGACGTGGACGAGCCCGTCTACAAGACCGAGCGCATCATCTATCAGCTGCGCCTGAGCGGAGTGCTGCCCAAACTCGCCGGACTCATCGTGGGCCAGTTCTCGGGAAGCCGTCCCAACGACAGCTACGCCACCACCGAACAAATGATAGCCGACATGGTGGCCCCCTACTCCTACCCGGTGGCCTTCAACGTGCCGGTAGGACACGTGGACCACAACGTGCCCGTAATACAGTCGGCCGAAGTGCGGCTCGACGTGTCGGCCGGGCAGACGGTGCTCTCGTTCGAGTAATTTTTCCGCCAAAAGCCGCCGGGCAGATACAAAAATTTGCCATTTCGGGCGGAAAGAGCTAATTTTGTGGATATTTCGGAATCATTTTTCACTATCCGACCCCGTATGACCGCAAAAAAAGCTCTGAAGCCATATCCCCTGTGGCGGCGAATCGTAAAAATACTGCTGTGGACGGCCATGGCCGCCGTGCTGCTCATAGCCGGCACGCTCATCTGCGCCGTAAGTATCCTGAAGCCCGAAAGGCTCACCCCGATAGCCCTGAAAGCTGCCAACAGGCACCTTGAGGCCGATGTGGACGCCTCGCGCATGGAGCTCGGCCTGCGGGCCACATTTCCGTTTCTGACCTTGCGCGTCGACTCGCTCACCATCGTGAGCCGGGCCATGCGCGCGCTTCCCGCCGGGCAGCGCGCGGGCCTGCCCGCCTATGCCGACACCCTGCTCTCGCTGCGCAGCCTCGAGGGCGGCATCAGCCTCGCCGCCCTTGCCAAAGGCGAGATACAGCTGAGCGACATCGTGGTGGACGGAGCCGGCATCAACATCGTCACCGCCGCCGACGGCACCTGCAACTACGCCATCACCGCACCCACTGCCGAGGAAGCCGACACTACGGCCACAGAGCTGCCGCGCCTTTCCATCAGGCGCTTCGCCATCACATCGCCGCGCCCTGTGCGCTATTTCGACGCATCGGCCCCGGCGGGTCCCGACAGCATTGTGGTGCTGCTGAAGCCCGCATCGCTCACCGACAAGGGCCACCCGCTCTACCGCCTGGAATTCGGCGGCAACCTCCACATGCCCATGCTCGGCGACTTCAATCTGGCGCAACTGCCGTTTGCCGTGGACGGCGACCTCTCCTGGGACCCCGCGCGTCCGCAGCGCCTGCTGCTCGACAATTTCAGCGCGTCGGCAGCCTTCGTCAACTCCCGCCTGAGCGCCGACATCGACCTCGCCGACCCTCTCACGCTGCGCGCGCTCGAGCTGAGCGTCGACCCCGTGCGCATCGACACGCTGCTCGCATGCATCCCCGACAGCCTCGCGCGCACCATCCCGGCCCTGCGCGGCCTGCACACCGACGGCACAGCCGCGCTGGCCATACGGCTCAACCGCCCCTTCGACACCGCGGCCGATTCCATACCCTACGCAGACATAAACCTCGACATAGCGCCATGCAGCCTGAGCATGGGCCGCTCGCGCATGCACGACGTGGAGATGCGCGTGCGCGCCGAGCTGCGCGGCAACGACCCCGCCGCGGCCATACTGCACATCGACAGATTGCACGCCGCAGGCCCCGCCACCGACCTCACCCTCACAGGCACCGTAAGCCAGTTCGGCGACGACCCCTACGTCGACGCGCGCCTGCAAGGCCACTCCGACCTGGCACGCCTGCCCGACGCGCTGCTCAACCTCGTGGAAGGCTCGCTGCGCGGACACCTCAATGCCGACTTCAGCCTGCGCGGCCGTCCGTCGATGTTCAGCCGCGACGGCTTCCACAACCTCATGGCGCGCGGCAGCCTCAGCGGCGACGGGCTCTACTGGCTGTCGGACGACACCGTGCGCGCCGCCTATGTGCGCCATGTGGCGTTCAGCTTCGGCACCGGCGAGCGCCTGCGCACTGCCGACGGCACCGTCGCCGACAGTCTGCTGCAGGCATCGGTGCGCGTCGACTCGGCAAGCTATCTCGACCACGACGTAAGCGTGCAGACCGGCGGCCTCACTCTCGGAGCAGGAGCATCCAACCGCCGCCTGAGCGCCGACACTACAGAAATCATCCCGATGGGCGGCGGTCTGAAAATAGCCTACCTGCGCGTGCAGAGCATAGCCGACAGCGCCGGTGTGATAGGCCGCGACCTCAACGGCCGCGTCGTCATGAAACGCTTCCACGGCGAGAGCCGCAGGCCGCAGTTCGACCTCAGCCTCCACGCCGGACGCCTTGCCGCCGGCAGCCCCGACATGCGCTTCCTGCTGACGGAGGCCAACATCGCTGCCAGTGCCCACATGCTGCCGCCCACCAAGCGCCAGGTAGCCGTAAAGCGCACGGCCGACTCGCTGCGCGTCGCGCACCCCGAGCTACCGCTCGACAGCGTGTACGCACTGGCCATAGCCGCACACCGCCGCACACCGCACCGGCCACGCGTGCACACCGAAACAGGCCCCGGCGACATCGAAATCATGGACTGGGGCACAAGCACCGGCCTGCGTCGCCTGCTCACACGCTGGCAGCTCTCGGGACGCATCGACGCCAAACGCGCAGGCCTGTACACACCCGCATTTCCGCTGCGCAACAGAGTGCGCAATTTCAACCTCGAATTCTCCACCGACAGCGTGCGCCTCAACAATGTGCAGTACAAGGTGGGACACAGCGATTTCACCCTCACCGGCAAAATCACCAACATACGCCGCGCCCTCACCTCGCGTAAAGGACGCCAGGCGCTGCGGCTCGATTTCGAACTCGCCAGCGACACCGTCGACATCAACCAGCTGGCATCGGCCGTGTTCGCCGGAGCAGCCTATCAGCAGCGCCGCGCAGCCGGAGCGCCCGCTCCCGCCGCCCTCACGCTGGCCGACGACCTGCCCGACACGCCCGAAGAAAGCGTCGCCGCCGACACCGCCACAGGGCCGGTGCTGATTCCCGCCAACATAGACGCGCGCCTGAACCTGCGCGCCAACAACATACTCTACAGCGACCTCATGCTGCACGACCTGCGCGGCGAGGCTCTCGTGTACAACGGGCGCCTCAACTTCCACAACCTGCGCGCCACCAGCGACATGGGCGACGTCGACCTTTCGGCCCTGTATTCGGCACCCTCGGCCGCCGACATGCAGTTCGGCTTCGGCCTCGTGCTGCGCGGCTTCAACATCAAGCGCTTCCTCTCGCTCGTTCCGGCCATCGACAGCATCATGCCGCTCATGCGCGACATCAGCGGCATCATCGACGCCAACATAGCCGCCACCGTGAACGTGCAGCCAAACATGGACCTCGACCTGCCGTCGCTCAACGCCGCCGTAAGGCTCGAGGGCGACTCGCTCAGGCTAATGGACGGCAAGACCTACCGCACCATGGCCAAATGGCTGATGTTCAAAGACAAGAAAAACGACATCATCGACAGCCTCAGCGTCGAGATGCTCATCGACAAGGGCATGCTCGAGCTCTTTCCGTTTGTGCTGAAGCTCGACCGCTACCGCCTCGGCGTGCAAGGCTACAACGACATGGCCCTGAACTTCGACTACCACGTGGCCGTGCTGAAATCGCCGCTGCCGTTCAAGTTCGGAATCACCCTAAAAGGCAACCCCGACGACTTCAAGGTGCGCCTCGGCAAAGCGCGCTTCAACGAACACACGGCCGTGCAGCGCACAGCCATAGTCGACACCACGCGTGTCAACCTCCTGAGGCAGATAGAGGGCGTGTTCCGCCGCGGCGTCACCAACGCCCGCATAGCGCCCCTGCGCGTCAGCCGGCCCGAGGCGCAGACCATCGACCTGGCAGGCGACACACTCACCCATGCCGACTCCGTGGCCCTCATTCGCGAAGGCCTCATACCGGCGCCGCCCGAACCTCAGGCACTGCCAGAAACCACACAACGAAAAAAGAGTAAAAAGAAATGAACAGCCCGCACTGGAAACAAATCATAGACAGCTTCTGCCACTCCAAAGGCTACAGCCGCCTGGAGCCCCGCGCAGCGCTATTCGACATGGACGGCACCCTCTACGACTCCATGCCCGGCCATGCACGCGCATGGATGGATATGTGCCGCGGCGAAGGCATCGAGGCCACACCCGACGATTTCTTCATGGCCGAGGGGCGCACCGGCGCCGACACCATTGAGATGCTGATGCAGCGCAGCTTCGGCCGCAGCGCCACAGCCGCCGACGTGGAGCGTCTGTATGCCATAAAAAGTGCCAATTTCCGCGCGCAGCCACCTGTGGGCGTGATGCCCGGCGCGCAGAGCGCCGTGGGCCACTGCCTGCAGCGGGGGCTCGCCACGGTGCTCGTGACCGGCTCTGGACAGACATCGCTCATCGACAGACTGGCCGCCGACTATCCCGGCGCCTTCGCCATGAAGGTAAGCTCGCGCGACGTGCGCCACGGCAAGCCGCGGCCCGAGCCGTACCTGCGCGCCATGCAGCTGGCGCAGGTGCAGCCCTGGCAGGCCATAGTGGTCGAGAACGCGCCGCTCGGAGTGCGCAGCGGCGCTGCCGCCGGAGTGTTCACTGTGGGCGTGGTCACAGGCCCTATGCCGGCGCAGGTGCTCGCCGACGCCGGCGCCACGGTGGTGTTCGGCTCCATGCCAGAATTTTCCGAAGCCCTGCCGGAGATGCTCAGCGCCATGCTTGACTCATGAACACGTCAGCCATCGTATTCACCGACGCCGTGGCGCCCGCCGTAGAGCGCCTCATAGCTGAAAGCGGCGCCGGCAGCGTCTACATCATAGCCGACCACAACACCGAGCGCCTGTGCCTGCCGCTGCTGCTCCGCGGCTCCTCGCTGCTGCAGCAGGCCACCGTGCTCACCACCCCCGCCGGCGACCGGCACAAGACCCTCGCCGCGGCCGCCGCGCTGTGGGACGCGCTTTCCGCCCGCGGAGCCACCCGCAGCAGCATCGCGGTGTGCCTGGGCGGCGGCATGGTCACCGACCTCGGCGGCTTCGTGGCCTCCACCTTCAAGCGCGGCATCCCCTACATCAACGTGCCCACCACCCTGCTCGGCGCTGTCGACGCATCCGTCGGCGGCAAGACAGGCATCAACCACGGCGGCCTGAAAAACGAGATAGGGGTGTTCGCGCCGCCCTACGCCACCGTGGCCGGCACCTGCTTCTTCGACACGCTGCCGCGCGAGCAGCTGCTTTCGGGCTACGGCGAGGTGCTCAAGCACGCCCTCCTGACCGATGCCGCGGCGGTGGCACGCGCCATCGCTCCCGACGCCCTGGGCGGAGGCTCCGAGGCACTCATGCCGGTGTTGCGCGACAGCATCGCCACCAAAATGCGCATCGTGGCGTCGGACCCGCGCGAAAAAGGCCCCCGCAAGGCCCTCAACCTCGGCCACACGGCCGGCCACGCCTTCGAGTCGCTCGCGCTGACGAGCCGCAAGCCGCTGCCCCACGGCCACGCCGTGGCCTTCGGGTGCGTGGTGGCGCTGGTGCTCAGCCGCATGCTCGCCGGCATGGATTCCGACGTGCTGTATGCCGTGGCCGCCTTCGTGCGCGAGCACTACGGCCACCTGCCGGCCGGATGCGCCGACCATCCCGAACTGCTGCGCCTGATGCATCACGACAAAAAAAACAACTACGCTTCCGGCCCCGTGAATTTCGTTTTGCTCAACGCCCCGGGGCGCCCGGCCATAGACACCCCCGTAGCCGACACCGACATAACAGCCGCCCTCGACATAGCCTCCGACCTCCTTTAAGCAACCTATGATTCCGCCTGCCATGAAAACACACATACTGCCGCTGCTGCTCCTCACAATGGTAATCGCCGCCACAGCCGGCTGCGGAAGCGCCGCCACCGAACGCACTCTCGCACGCGCCGACAGCCTCATGGCCGAACACCCCGACTCGGCTCTGCTGCTGCTTCAGGCTGTCGACCCCTCCGCTCTGCGCGCCGATGCCTTGCGGGCGCGCCATGCGCTGCTGCTCTCGCGCGCACTCGACTTAAACAGTGCCGAGGTGCCAGACTCTACCATAAAATACGCCGTAGAATACTACGACCGACGTAGCGAACCGCTGCCCAAGGCCATGGCGCACTACTATATGGGCCGGAGCCTGTTCGCACGGCAAGACTATTCCAATAGCCTCGTGGAAATGCTTATGGCCCACAACTACGCCAAACAGTCGGACCAACTGTTTTGGATTGCCATAAGCGCGCGCGGAATGTCGGACGTGTACAATGAAACCCAGGACCCCGCCCAGGAGAGGTACTATGCGCAAATAGCCTACGAGAATTTCAAAAACGGAGGCTTCGGGCTGCACGCGGCATACGGACTGCTTGATATCGCGATATCAGATTTCAACGGTTATCGCATACAGGACTGCATCGACGTACTGCCGGAAGTTATCACGCAGTCCGACTCACTGGGCAACGATGCGCTGCGCCAAGAGGCCAAAAGCCTGTACTGCCAGGCTTTATGCCTGAATAATGATTTCGCCGACGCCCGCCGTGAGTTGGAGCAACTGGCTGCCGAAGGCATCGCTACCGCCGAGGACTCGGCTTTTCTGGGACTTGCCTATCTTGAAACCGGCCATGCCGGAAAGGCCACGGAAATACTCAATTCGCTTAATGATACGACATTGGCTGCCAATCAGCTGCTCAACTACCTGATTTTGGAAAAAGAGGGCCGCACGGAAAACGCCTTGCAGGCACTGAAGAGAATAAACCACAACGTGCACGACATCTACCACTCCAGAATCGACAAAGACCTTACTACGGTGTTGCGTGACTACTATATAGCCAACGTGCAGCTGAAAACAGCGCAATACGATGCCATGAAAAAAAGCGTGTACGCCCTGATATTCGCAGGCGTTATGCTCGCCGTGGCCGCCGCTGCTGTTTTCGTAGTCTATAAACGACGGCAGACCGAACGGTTTGAGAGGAAAATACTGATTGCACGCGAAATAGGCGACGCCTACAAACACAACCTTACAAAGGCGAACGCCGCCATGCACGAACTGGTCAGAGAGCGATTCCGATATCTCGACTCCATATGCGCCACCTTCTACGAAACGAGCGAAACCAAAAACGGAAGAGTAAGAATCTACAATGAGGTCGAGGCCATGATAGCCCGTCTGTCCGACAACGAGGATGACTTCCGCAACCTGATAGCCTTGGTCGACAAGCATATGGACAATTTGGCCACGGATTTCTTTTCCGACATGCCGCGCGTCAGACCCAAAGACGCAAGGCTGTTTGTTTACAGCGCGCTCGGATTTTCCACCAACGCCATAGCGTTGTTCCTAAAAGAAGCAAAGCCCTCAAGTGTGTACGACCGTCGTCGGCACCTTAAGGACAAACTGCGTAAACTGCCCGGCGACAAAGCCACCCGATACATCAATGCCATGGGATAATCTGCTGAAACATCAGTAGTTAACACGTCACCTAAGCGCCATGCGCATATCTCACTATAAATCAACACATTACAAATTTTGCCAAAAACCGCCTTAGTGCGCCACACGCAACCAACTGCACAGCAGCACATTAAAAAACACGCCTGCCAAACAAAACAGCCTAATTTTTTTGGCCACGTGCGCGCACATCAGTAATTTTGCATTATCACCACATTATCTACACACTAAGACATACCTATAAACCTAATTTAAATATTATGAAGAGATTTGCTATGCTATTTATGGGCGTGCTGGCTCTTGTCGGATGCTCGGACGACGATAACGACAAATCGCGCAACGAGAGAAAGCCTATTGTGCTTGACCAGCAACAGAAATCGGCTGTTGAAGCTGCAAACGACATTGCGGTAGTGGCTTTCGAGGCCGCCTACAACGCGTCGCGCAACAACGCGTTCTCGCCGCTGAGTGTCAACATGGGAGTATCCATGATGGCCAACGGTGCCGCAGGCGAAACGCTCGACCATATGGTGCGTGTTCTCGCCCCCGGCGGTTCGCTCGCCACGCTCAACTCTCTTAACGCCAAGCTGGCCGAGGAGTTGCCGAAAGCCGATGCCAAAAGCACGGTGCGTATAGCCAACTCCATGTGGCTTGACAAAACCATGGAGGCAGACGGTGCTTTCCGCAAGGCTATAAGCGACTACTATGGAGCCGAGTTGCGCAGCTACGACAAGAACGACCGCGAGAAGGCCGCAGCCATGGTGAACGAATGGGTGAGCAAAGCTACGAAGGGCGAAATCCCGGAGCTCGTAAAATCCGGCGACATCACGTCTGTAGCCCTTGCCAACGCCATCTACTTCAAAGGCGAGTGGACCGACAAGTTCGACCGCGCCAAAAGTCAACCCGACGAATTCACCAACATCGACGGCTCTACATCGACAGTGACATTTATGAACGGCCGGCAGTACGGCACCTACGGAGAAATCAACGGCACGAGATTTGCCTCCATATTTTTCGGAAACAAATCGTTTTCCATCACATTTATTCTTCCTGCCGAAGGCAAATCGCCGGCTGAAGCCCTGAAGCATTTCCACAACCGGCCGGACTTTTCAGCGTCAACTAATGAATTGGAAACCGGCGTAGCGGCGATAATCGACATGAAGCTGCCGCGATTCAGCATCCGACAGCACCACAAGCTCAAAGACGTCTACGAAGCCGAGGGCATGCCGCTCGCCGAAGGGATGTCTTTCGGCGGCATAGTGAAGAGTGGTTCCATAGGCATCACCGACATCATACACGAGTGCAAGGTGACAGTGGACGAAGACGGCGCGGTGGTCGTAGCCTCAACCTACGTTCCGGGCGAGCTTACCCTTACGAACGATTATCACACAAAAATCGAGTTCGACCGCCCGTTCGCGTTCATAATAAGTGAAACCAGCACCGGCCTGTACATGTTCATGGGCAGCGCCAACATGCTCTGAACCTACCGCAGCCCGCACCCCGTCAGCGCAGCTTGTCGGGGTTGCGGGCTATGAATTCCTTCCACGAGCGCGGTCCCGCGGCACGTGCCGGACGGGAACTTTCGTAGTAGTGGCATAGCGCCGCCGCCAGGGCATCGGTGGCGTCGAGTTCGGCCGGAATGTCGGCGCGGTCGATGCCGAGTATGCGGCGCAGCATCTCCTGCACCTGCTCCTTTGAAGCGGCACCATTGCCTGTGATAGCCATCTTGATTTTGCGGGGTTCGTACTCCGTGATGGGCACGTCGCGGCTGAGAGCGGCCACCATGGCCACTCCCTGCGCGCGCCCGAGCTTGAGCATCGACTGCACGTTTTTGCCGAAAAACGGCGCCTCGATGGCCATCTCGTCGGGCAGAAAGCGCTCCATGAGTCCGATCACGCTCTCGTGGATGCGGCGCAGACGCAGATAGTGCGACTCGGAGGCGCGAAACTTCACCGCCCCCATGCCCACCACGGCCGTGCGGCGGCCGGCGATGCCGAGCACACCGTAGCCCATCACGTTGGTGCCGGGGTCGATGCCTATGATCACACGCTCGTAGGCCCGCAGGGCGCTGTCGGCAGCGGCTTCGCTCATAGCACCTGCAGATTGGTGGCAAACGGGAGCACGCGCTGCCCCCAGCGCGCGGCGGCAGCGGCGGCGAGCGCGGCGCCGGGGCCGCGGGTCCAGCGGCGCACGTCGGCGAGTCCCTGCGCCAGCAGCTGCAGGGCATAGCTTTCAGAGTCGGGGTCGGGGGTCGACATCACGCGGGCCAGCGCCTGCACCTCGAGTCCCTCGCTTTCGGCCTGCGGCACCACCTCGGTGCGCACCCACTCGAGAAACGCCGGCACGAGCGGGCGGTCCACGCAGTATGTTATGTTGTGTATTATCATTTGCAGTGTGGTTTAGGGGTCAGTACTGTCCGTGACGGAGCGCGCGGAACACGAATCGCACGTGGCGCAGCACGGTGGGCACGGTGCCGTAGTAGTAGCACATGATGCGGAAGCGCTCGCGCAGACTGCGGCGGCGGTGGGCCGTGGTGGTGCCTTCTGCCAGATAGTCGGCTGTGACATCGGGCACGAGCACATTGCGGCGCGAGTGCTGAAGACAGCGCACGCACCACTCATAGTCGGCCGAATAGCGCCACTGCGTGTCGAACGGCATGGCCAGCCGCCGCAGCACCACGAAGGCCTGGTGGCACACGAGCATGCCGTCGGCGAAGCTCTGCAGCGTGAGTTGCGCGGGCGCCGTAAGGTGGCGCGGGCCGAGGCGCGTGCCGTCGGCGTCGACTATATCGGTCTGCCCATAGACCACGCCCGGATAGTCGTGGTCCATGATGGCGTCGGCATAGCGCTGGAGCGTGTCGGGCGCATGCAGGCGGTCGCCGGCGTTCATAAACAGCACATAGTCGCCCTTGGCGCGTGCGAGTCCCTTGTTCATGGCGTCGTAGATGCCGCTGTCCGGCTCGCTGACCACCGTGCGCAGCTCCGAAGGGGTCGCCTCCAGGATGGCGAGAGTGGAGTCGGTGCTGGCGCCGTCCACCACTATGTGCTCGTACAGACGGCACGTCTGGCCGTCGACGCTGCTCAGCGTGGGCGCGATACACGCCTCGGCGTTGCGGCATACTGTGATAATGGAAAATAACGGATTCATAGGCTTTGGGGCTTGCAAGAGTCAAAAAGTCGGGCCAGAGCTGCTTCGGCCTCCGGCTGGCCGGCGCGCACGCGCATCGTGTATCCCGCCTGACGCGACGAGAGGTTGTCGACGCAGTAGTTGGCCAGGCCCTGCATGGCCGAGGCCGCCACGAGTTCCCATGCGTGCACGCGGGCTATGTTTATGCCCACCACGCGGTCGGGCGCGGAGCCGAGGCGGCACTCGTCGAGGCGTTCGAGCGGCGTGCAGCGCGCGCTCAGACCGTCGTTGCTGTCGGCGAGCACACTCATCAGGGCGTCGCCGGCGCGCCCTATGGCGGCAAAGCGCAGCGCCGAGCCGTCGTAATAGCGCAACGGCGTGTTTTCGGGCTTTTCGAGCACCTCGCGCAGCGGCACGCGCGCGGCGCGCGCATCGTCGAAGGCCAGCAGCAGCCACCCGCCGGAGGCTTCGGCGGGGCTTACGGCCAGGGCGAGCTCACAGGCGGGGTCGGTGTCGAGATATATGTCGGAGCGGCTGTAGCGCATGGTGCCGTCAGCCATGAAATACAGATAGCATGCCGGGGCCACGAAGCCGTCCTCGTAGTCGTGCAGCACATTGCGCCGCCACAGCGACGTGGCCACGCCGGGCTGCCCGGGCTCTGCGGCTGCCTCGGGCAGCTGCGGGGCTGCCTGCGGCGCGGCAGGAGCCCCGGCAGGCATAGAGGCGCCCTCGCCGGCCGACGCGTCGGCGGCCTGTGGCTCAGGCTCCACGCCCGCTATGCGCATCATCTCGTCGTAGCGGCGCTCGCGGTCGGCTATGAATATGCGGCGGTCGTCGCCGAGCATGGGCACTGTCGACGAGCTCTGACGCACGAAAATATTGCCTCCGAGCATCACCGGCCGGCGGCTGGGATCCACCTTCACCACCAGCACTCCGCGCTCCGACTCCTCGTCGGTGGAGATGTGCACATAGTTGCCCACGGTGGCTCCCAGGTCGTAGCTGTTGCGCACGAGGTTGTCGAGATACACGCAGAGGTTGTCCATCGTGCGCACGTTTTTGGGCAGATGGGCGAAATCGTCCTGCAGGCCTTTCTCGTAGTGCTGGTCGTTCACGCCTACGAAGAGCGTGCCGCCGGTGGAGTTGAGGAAGCCGGCTATGATCTGCAGTATCTCCTGATGCTGGCGCTCCTTGTCGGGCACACCCGCAGGACGGCCTTTTCCGGCCGCGGGAAACACCAGCGAGCTCTTGAACTCCACATACTGCGACTCCGAGCCGTAGTGCTTCAGATGGTGCGTTTCGTTGTTCACGCCCAGCAGCGCGGCTATGCGGCGCTTTATGAAGCGCAGGTCGTCGTCGCTCTCGATGGCGCCCTCGGCGAGCATGTTGTAGCTGCACACAAGGCGCGCCAGAGTGCCTTCGAGCTCGTTGCGCGGGGCGGCCACGTAGCCGGTGAGGGTGTCGAGCGCGTCGGGGCAGCCGAGCTTCGACACTATGCGCAGGCGCGTGAATATCCGCTCCAGCAGCGGATTGGCCGTGGCCGACGCTTCAAGGGCGTCGAGCGCGTCGGAATCGATGCGTGTGTTGTCGGCATAGAACTGATGCTGCCCCAGCAGCGCCATGTGCGTGCGCAGCATCCCGGCCGTGGACTCGTCGCCTACGGCGGCTGCCAGCACCCTCGCCAGGCCGAGATAGTCCACGGCCTCCAGCAGCTTGGGAGCCGAGAGGGCCTTGAAGCGGAGCATCTCTATGATTTCCATGAGTTCGTCGGCGCCGAGTATCTCGTCGGCGTCGCGTATGATGTCGTCGCTGTCGGCGGGGACGCCGTCGGCCTCCTCGCCGATGGTGCGCATCAGGTGCACGAGCGTGTCGTCCTTGCACACGGATTCGCCCTCGCGCGCATAGTCCACAATCTCGGCCACGATGCTGCCCGACAGGGGTATGTCCTTCATGCGCACCCGCAGATACGTGCCGGGAGCTATATTCAGGAAGTCGGGATGGCGCTCCACGTAGAATCCGAAGCCGTGGTCGCCGAGCGCCGAATAGCGCGGCCCGTCGGTGGCGGTGATCACGGCCACAATCTCGTCCATGCGGTTGGCCAGCACGTTGCGCACCGCATAGTCGGCGGCGCGCTTGAGCGAGAAACGGTAGTTGCCGTCGGCGTCCACTCCGGCTATGTCGGCCCAGAAGCGCAGCGGGCGTCCCTGGCTGTCGGTGTAGGAGCGGCGGTCGAATTCCTTGACCTTATAGTCCACCACGTCGGAGCGGTAGAGATATCCGCGTCCGCTCTCGAAACTCGGGTCCACGATTTCGCATATCAGATGCGGATTGGAGCCGAAACGGTCGGGCTCGGCGCCCACCACCCTGATTTCCACGTCCGTGTCGCCGGGTTCGGCCTTGGCGAGGCGCTCGTGCGGCGCGGCCGCCGAACGCTCTTCCAGCAGCGCGAGCTCCACCTGCTTCCACAGCTCCTGATGGGCCTGAAACTGACGCATGCGCGCAGCCGAGAGCGGCGCCACGCCATCGAGCCACACCTGCGGCGCGAGCCACGACATCATGCCGTTAGGCAGCACCGGGTGCGGGTTGGTGTCGTCGGTGCGGCGCACGGCGATGCCGTCGGCGCCCGCCTCCACGCTGATATGTCCGGCGCGATACACGCGCGGCGTTTCCACGCCGCGCTGCGCCCCGTGCAGGGGCGTGGCCAGCGAGGTCACCATCATGGTGTAGTTGCGTATGCTGTCGTAGCTGTATTCCAGGGCGTTTTTGCCGCCGTTGACCAGCGCGTAGTAGGCCTTGTCGAGCAGCGCGTCCACCGCCCTCGGGCGCGCCAGGGCGGCGTAGCGGTAGAGGCGCGAGCGGTTCACGCCATAGCCCGCGAAATGCTCCGCGTCGGCTATGTGCAGCTGCAGGGCTATCGCTGTCAGCACGTTTTCGAGATTGGCGAAATCCTCCTCGCTCTCCACCTGCGGGAGCGCGTCGATGCGATGGCGCGCGTCGTCGACGTATATCTCGAACTGCTCCACAAACGCGCTGCGGAAAGGCTCGGCCACCCACGTGTCGAGGCGCCACTGCATCACGGCGTCGTATATGCGCCCCAGGGCTTTCCGTATAAGCCCCGGCTTGAGGCGGAATATGGCCATCATAGTGGCGAACTGCAGCTTGGGGTGATACAGATAGCCGCTCTTGCGCAGCTTCTCCATCAGGCCCATCACGTAGCTCTCGTCGCTGCCGCGCGTGATAAGGTCTATGGCCTTCAGGTACGGCTCCACGCTCTCGGCTATCTCCGTGAGCAGCCCCTGCATGGAGGCGCGCGTGCCGCTCACGGCATTGCGCATGAACTCGCTGTCTTCGAGCAGCATCAGCGCCACCGCGCGCTGCGTTTCAAACATGGCCTGCAGCGCTCGCGCATTGCGGGGCACGCGGGCCGTGGCAAACATGTCGGCCATAGCGGCGCGCAGAGCCTGCATGGCGGTCACTATCCATCCGGCACGCATCTCGGCCTGCTCGGCGCGCGCAGTGGCCAGGTGGTCCGACGTGGCTATGAAGCGCAGCAGAAACCGCCGCATCGACGGCGACATCTCTATGGCCGCGAGCGCATCGTCGGGCGAGAGATACTGCAGCGCGTCCTCGTCGTAGTCGCGCGTAATCTGAAAAAATGTGGGCGTGATGCGCTCGAAGCGGCACCGCACCTTCTGCCCCTGCGTCAGACGCGCGTCGCGGTCGTAGAGGCGATACAGTATGCCGTTGTCGTCGATAAGTTCATAAGGGCCGCCGGCACTCTGCGGCAGCCTCCTGACGCAGAAATCATAGCTCTCGCGCTGCCACGGCCTGTCGCCGTACAGCCTGAACACATGCCACGCCGGCACATGGCTCAGCACCGGCACTCCGCCTTGCATCATCTTCACTCTACACGGCAAAACCGACGGCAAAGGCTTCCCCTGCTGATACCTGAACTTCGGAAGACGCACTTCCTGTCCTTCCTCAAGTATTATCCTGAAAAAATCTTCGTTTATATCGGCCGCCTGGCCCACAGGAAACTCGTATATCCTGTCTACCGTATAGTCCATATGCTTCAATTAATGATTTATTCTGCAATCGGCGCGCACGCCCCTAAATTCTTACAAATATACTCACTTTTTTACGAAAAATCGTAAATTTGCATCAGAAACAGAAAAACAGAAACTCATGACACCCAATATCGGCGACACCGTGCGCTTCCTCAACAGTGTGGGAGGCGGAAAGATAGTGAAAATCGCAGGCAACATAGCCTATGTGGACGAGGACGGCTTTGAAACGCCGGTGCTGCTGCGCGAATGTGTGATAGTGGCCACCGCCGGCTCGCCGCAGCCGCGCCCGGGAGTGTTCGCGGAGCCGAAACCGCAGGCAGCTCCCGCGCAGCCCGCGGCCGTGAGCCACGCAGCGCCCGAGCCTGTGGAGATAGAGGAAACCGAAGGCGGCGACACGCTCAACGTGGTGCTCGGATTCGAGGCCACGGACCTGAAAAACCTCAGCCAAAGCTCCTTTGAGGCTTATCTGGTCAACGACTCCAACTACTGGCTCGACTACTCCATAATGACACGCGCCGACGGCGACACGCAGTGGAATCTGCTGCACCGCGGCTGCGCCGAGCCCAACATGCAGGTGTTCGCCGGCGAATTCGGCCGCGACGACCTGCCTGCCATGGACCGCATAGCCGTGCAGTACTGCGCCTATAAGACCGACCGCCCCTTCGCCCTGAAGGCACCGGCCATGGTGGAGATGAATCTCGACACCACACGTTTCGCGCGCCTGCACTGCTTCGCGCGCAACACCTATTTCGATACGCCGGTGATTGCGCTCGACATAGTGCGCGACGACCGCCCTGCGCGTCCCCTGAAAGTAGACCCGGCCACACTCGCCAAAGCCATGGGCGAGAAAAAACGCGCCGACTCCGCACCGCAGCGCAGGAAGCCGCAGGCACCGCAGGCCGCCGGCACAGTGGAGGTGGACCTGCACGCCACGGAGCTGTTCGACGACCTGCGCGGCCTTGGAAACGCCGACATACTCAACGCGCAGGTGGACCGCTTCCGCGAGGTCATGGACGCCAACATGCGCCGCCCGGGCACCAAAATCATATTCATTCACGGCAAGGGCAACGGCGTGCTGCGCGAGGCGCTGATGAAGGAACTCAACCACCGCTACCGCGGCCACGACGTGCAGGACGCGTCGTTCCGCGAGTACGGATTCGGCGCCACGCAGGTCACCATAAGGCAGACGGCCGCAAAAAAGCAGCGATGATAATCGTATTTTCCGGCTGCGGCAACACGGCCGCAGTGGCCCGCGAACTCGCCCGCCACACAGGCGACACCCTGCTGCGCCTCACTCCCGCCATGCTTCGCGCCGACGCGCCGGCACCCGCTCTCGCTGCCGACGGCCGGCACATAGTGTGGGCCTTCCCCACGTACTCCTGGGGAGTTCCGCCCGTGGTACGGCGCTTCATAGCGCGCGTCGAAATAGAGGGCGCCGACACCCTGCCGCACGCCATGGTCACCACCTGCGGCGACGACACCGGGCTGTGCGCGTCGATGTGGCGCGCCGACCTTCGCAGGCGCGGATGGGCGGCCGGACGCGCGTTCAGCGTTCAGATGCCCAACACGTATGTGACCCTGAAAGGATTCGACGTGGACCCGCCCCACAGCGCGGCGGCCAAGCTGCAGGCCATGCCCGCGCGCGTGGCCGAAATAGCCCGCGGGCTGTCGCAGCCGGGGCCCGACGACACGGTGCGCGGCTCCTTCGCGTGGCTGAAGACGCGCGTAGTGTACCCGCAGTTTGTGCGCATGGGCATGTCGCCCAAGCCTTTCCGCGCCACCGGGGCGTGCACCGGCTGCGGCCGCTGCGCCGCCCGCTGTCCTATGGCCAACATCACCATGAACTCCGGCCGACGCCCGCAGTGGGGCTCCGACTGCGCCTTCTGCCTCGGCTGCTACCACGGCTGCCCCTCGCACGCCGTGGCCTATGGCGGCGCCACACGCCGCAAAGGCCGCTATCCCGGCCCCGAGGCCCTGAGCGGCGTCTGAGGCCGCCGCACGGGCCGGCTTCGACGGTGCGCGCGTTTCATGTGCGCGCCGTTTTTATGTTTATTTTGGCAAGATTCCGTTAATGTATCTATATTTAGCGCATTATTTCAGAAAAATGAGTAATTTTGTGGCCGTTTAGAGCCCGTTCCCCAATTTTTGTTAAACCGTGGGTCGTGTATTTTGAGATGGATTAATTCTTGCAGACGAGGGAGTATAGCGAGCTATACGACTGAGTCA
>CAMWTJ010000031.1 GCA_947177185.1 uncultured Porphyromonadaceae bacterium
TCAAGTAAACAAAACAAAACAAAACAAAAATTCCCAATATCATAAAAAAAAACATATGGTGTGCGGTTTTCATCCGCCGGCACCCAGCTGCGGCCCTTGTTGATTGTAAGCTCGATGGTGAAGCTTGCGCCGGGATCCAAGTGGCAAATCACAAGGTCGGGATTGATTACCTCAAATCCCGTGAGCACCTTGCCTATGTCACCGGCCTTGAACTCTTCCTGACCCGCAACGGTGATGGTAGCCTTTTCGAATTCGGTTTCGTCTACTACACGCTTGAGATTTACCTGCTTGAGGTTAAGGATGATGTTGGTCACATCTTCCTTGACGCCGGCTATGGTATCGAATTCGTGGCGCACGCCGTCGATCTTGATGCTGGAGATTGCGAAGCCCTCGAGCGAGGAAAGCAATACTCGACGCAGTGCGTTGCCCACAGTGATGCCATAGCCTGGTTCCAAAGGCTTGAACTCAAACTTGCCGTAGAAATTGTCGGCTTCCAACATGAGAACCCGGTCGGGTTTTTGGAATGCTAAAATAGCCATGGATCTTGCGTTTATAGATTATTACTTGGAGTAGAGCTCGACGATGAGCTGCTCTTTGATAGGTTCGGGGATGTCCTCGCGGGCGGGAACGTGCAGGAACTTGCCGCTCTTGGTGGCTTCGTCCCATTCGATCCAGGGGTACTTGCTGTGGTTGAAGCCTGCGAGATTGTCGGCGATTACCTCGAGCGACTTGCTCTTCTCGCGAACGCCAATCACGTCGCCGGGCTTAACCTGGTAGCTGGCGATGTTGACCACGGCACCGTTGACGGTGATGTGGCGGTGCAGCACAATCTGACGGGCTGCTGCGCGGGTGGGAGCGATGCCCAGACGGTAAACCACGTTGTCCAAACGGCTTTCGAGAAGCTGCAGGAGGATTTCGCCGGTGATACCCTTCATGGCGCTGGCGCGGTTGAAGAGGTTGCGGAACTGCTTTTCAAGCACGCCGTAGGTATATTTGGCTTTCTGCTTTTCGCGCAGCTGAACGCCGTATTCCGAAGTCTTGCGGCGCTTGTTCTGGCCGTGCTGGCCGGGGGGGTAGTTGCGGCGCTGAAGAGTCTTGTCCTCGCCGAAGATGGGCTCGCCGAACTTGCGTGCAATTTTGGTCTTGGGACCGATATATCTTGCCATTGTGTTTAAAATCAGTTTTGAGCTCCGCCCCGTGTGTGTTGCGCTGTCGGTAGTGCAGCCGCGACCATAGAGAGGTGATGAAAATATGGTCTATTCACATGGATAGCGCCGTTGCTTTGCAAATGCGGGTGATTTCCCGCGTGGGGCGTGGCTCGGGTTGTTGTGATATTTGGTTGAGAGAAACTAAAAGCTGAAAGCAGAGGGTCGTCCGCGTCGATGCCGCCGCTGAGGCCGGCCGGCGCGGCGCCAACTGATTTTTAAACTCTTCTGCGTTTGGGCGGACGGCATCCGTTGTGGGGCAGCGGAGTAACGTCGATGATTTCGACTACCTCGATGCCGGCACCGTGGATGGTGCGGATAGCGGATTCGCGGCCGTTGCCCGGGCCCTTGACATAAGCCTTGACCTTACGCAGGCCGAGGTCGTAGGCCACCTTGGCGCAATCCTGGGCTGCCATCTGGGCGGCGTAGGGAGTGTTCTTCTTGCTGCCGCGGAAGCCCATCTTGCCGGCGCTCGACCAGGAGATAACCTGGCCTTCGCTGTTGGCGAGGCACACGATAATGTTGTTGAAAGAGGAATGTACGTGAAGCTGGCCTTCAGCACCAACTTTGACGTTACGCTTCTTTGCTGCGACTGTCTTTTTTGCCATAATATCCTATTATTTAGTAGCTTTCTTCTTGTTAGCAACGGTTTTCTTGCGGCCTTTGCGGGTGCGGGCATTGTTCTTGGTGCTCTGACCGCGCACGGGCAGACCGTTGCGATGGCGGATGCCGCGATAGCAACCGATATCCATCAGGCGCTTGATGTTGAGCTGGATTTCGCTGCGCAGGTCACCTTCCACCTTGTAGTCGGCGCCAATCACTTCGCGCACTTTGGCGGCCTGTTCGTCGGTCCAGTCCTTTACTTTGATGTTTACGTCTACGCCTGCCTTCTCGAGGATGGTTTTGGCGGAGCTTCGGCCGATGCCGAAGATGTATGTCAAGGCGATTTCACCTCTTTTGTTTTGGGGGAGGTCAACTCCCACGATACGTACTGCCATGTTTGTTTTTCTTAGTTGTTAGCAAAAATAGCAAGAATTATCCTTGACGCTGTTTGTACTTAGGGTTTTTCTTGTTGATAACGTAAAGACGACCCTTGCGGCGCACGATTTTGCTGTCCGGGGTGCGTTTTTTAATAGAAGCTCTTACTTTCATATCTCTTAGTGTTTCTGTATTTTATTTGTAGCGGAAAGCGATACGACCCTTGCTCAGGTCGTAGGGCGACATCTCCACACGCACTTTGTCGCCGGGCAGGATTTTGATATAGTGCATACGCATCTTGCCGGAGATATGGGCGGTGATTTCGTGGCCGTTTTCAAGCTCCACGCGGAACATTGCGTTGCTCAGGGCCTCGACGATGGTGCCGTCTTGTTCTATTGCTGACTGTTTTGCCATATAGCCTGTGTTAAATAAATCTGTCTTTAAGGGCCTCGCTTATATAGTCGAAGGTGGTAAGCACGCGAGCCTGGTCGTCGACTATGGCTATCGTGTGCTCGTAGTGTGCGGAAGGTTTGTGGTCGCGGGTGCGGCATGTCCAGCCGTCGCGGTCTATCGCGATGTTGCGGCTGCCCATGTTGATCATCGGCTCGATGCAGATGCACATGCCGTTGCGCAGCACTGCGCCTATGCCCCGCCGGCCGCAGTTCGGCACCTCGGGGTCTTCGTGCATGTCGCGGCCTATGCCGTGGCCGCACATCTCGCGCACCACGCTGTAGCCGCGGCGCGCGCAGTAGGTCTGCACCGCGTTGGCGATGTCGCCCGTGCGCTTGCCGGCCTTGGCGGCGGCAATGCCTTCGTAGAGCGATTCCTTGGCGGTGCGGCACAGCGCGAGGGTCTTCTCGTCCACCTCGCCCACGGGGAAGGTGTAGCACGAGTCGCCCATATAGCCGTTGAGCTCAACCACGAGGTCCGTGCCGACGATGTCGCCGTCGCGCAGCTCATAGTTGGAGGGGAAACCGTGCACCACCACATCGTTCACCTCGATGCAAAGCGTTCCGGGAAATCCCTGATAGCCCAGACAGGCAGGCCGGCCACCATTGTCCTGGATAAATTCCCGGGCAATGGTGTCGAGCTTGCGTGTCGTGACTCCTGGCTCTATCCAGCGTGCCACCTCGCCGAGCGTGCGCGACGTCAGGTCGGAAGCGGCCTCTACGAGCCGGATTTCTTCGGGAGTCTTCAGATAGATCATTTAATACTAACTTTGCGGGCCGGTTAATATGCCTGTCCTGTGGTGCGACCTTTGATTTTGCCTTCCTTCATGAGGCCGTCGTAGTGGTGCATCATGAGATGCGACTCAATCTGCATCAGCGTGTCGAGCACTACACCGACCATAATCAGCAGCGAGGTGCCGCCGAAGAACTGGGCAAAATTCTGGCTGATGCCGAACCAGCGGGCGAAAGCGGGCAGGATGGCAACGATGCCGAGGAAAATCGAACCGGGGAGTGTGATACGGCTCATGATCGTGTCGAGATACTCTACCGTGGCCTTGCCGGGCTTGACACCGGGTATGAAACCGTTGTTGGCCTTGAGGTTTTCTGCAATGTCACGCGGACGCACCGTGATGGCAGTGTAGAAATACGTGAAAGCAACGATGAGGATAAAGAACACGAAATTGTACCAGAAGCTGTTGATGTCGCCGAAGGCTGCCATGAATCCCGAGTTGCCGCCGCGGAAGCCCGCTACGGTGATGGGGATAAACATGATGGCCTGTGCGAAGATGATGGGCATCACGCCGGCTGCATTCACCTTCAGGGGAATGTAGTTGCGCTGGCCGCCGAACTGGCGGTTGCCTACCATACGCTTGGCGTACTGCACGGGCACCTTGCGTGTGCCCTGAACGAGCAGCACGGCGCCGACAGTCACGGCAAACAGCAGCACGATTTCAACAAGGAACATCACAAGACCGCCCTGGCTGCCTGTGCTGCCAGGCAGACGGCTTGTGAACTCGAAGAAAAGTGCTCCCGGAAGACGGGCTATAATACCTACAAGGATGATGAACGAGATTCCGTTGCCGATACCGCGATCGGTGATACGCTCGCCGAGCCACATGATAAACATGGCGCCGGCGGCGAGAATGATCGTAAGATAGACAACGTTCCAGAAACCAAACACCATAGGGGCGGTGCCGTTGCTGGCGCTGTTCACCTGAATCTGCAGATTCATCAGATAGGCAGGAGCCTGCAGGAAGAGAATCAGCACGGTAAGGTAACGCGTGTACTGATTCAGCTTCTGACGGCCGCTTTCGCCCTCGCGCTGCATCTTCTGGAACGAAGGCAGAATCATGCCGCAAAGCTGAATCACGATGGAGGCCGTGATGTAAGGCATGATACCGAGTGCGAAAATGGACGCCTGAGAGAAGGCGCCGCCGGAGAACATGTCGAGGAGCTGCATCAGACCGCTCTTGTTCGTGAAGTTGGCAAGAGCGTCGATGGCTGCCGGCGAGATGCCGGGGAGCACCACATAGCAACCCAGGCGGTACACGAGCACCAGGCCGAGGGTCACGAGCAGGCGCTTGCGCAGCTCTTCGATAGTCCAGATGTTTTTAAGGGTTTCTACGAATCTCATTATGCGTCGAGTTTATTGACGGAGCCACCGGCAGCTTCGATGGCGGCCTGGGCGGCCTTCGAGAAAGCGTGGGCTTCGACAGTGATAGCGCTGGTTATCGTGCCGACGCCGAGAATCTTCACCAGCTGGTTGCGATTCACGAAGCCTGCGGCACGGAGCTCCTCAAGGCCGATCTTCTCGAGATTCTTGGCCTCGGCGAGCTGCTGGAGGGCAGCCAGATTCACGGGCTTGTACTCCACACGGTTGATGTTCTTGAAACCGAATTTCGGAAGACGACGCTGCAGGGGCATCTGACCGCCTTCGAAACCGACTTTGTGCTTGTAGCCCGAACGCGATTTTGCGCCTTTGTGGCCGCGGGTCGATGTACCGCCCTTGCCGGAGCCGGGACCACGGCCGATGCGGGTCTTGCGCTGTACGGAGCCCACAGCGGGCTGCAAATTACTTAAATCCATAGTTGTTATGTGTAAGTTTATGCGTTGGTCACTTCTACCAAATGACGAACTGTGTTAACCATACCCATCACGCTGGGGGTGTCTTCCTTGACCACCGTGTGGTTCATTTTTCTGAGGCCGAGTGCGTCGAGAGTGCGCTTCTGCACTGCCGGGCAGTTGATACGGCTCTTGATCTGTTTGATTTTTATCTGTGCCATTGGTAGTTTAGCCTTTGAATACTTGTTCGACACTGATGCCACGGTTCTGCGCCACCTGAGCGGGCGAACGCATTTCGCCGAGGGCGGCGATGGTGGCCTTTACGAGGTTGTGGGGGTTCGACGAACCCTTGCTCTTTGCGAGCACGTCGGTCACACCTACGCTCTCCAGCACAGCGCGCATAGCACCGCCGGCCTTAACGCCGGTACCGTGCGAAGCGGGCTTGAGGATGATGCGCGAGCCGCCGAACTTGGCAATCTGCTCGTGGGGGATAGTGCCTTTGTGCACGGGCACGCGGATGAGGTTCTTTTTGGCTGCTTCCACGCCTTTGGCGATAGCTGCCTGAACTTCGTTGGCCTTGCCGAGGCCCCAGCCTACGATGCCGTTTTCATTGCCGACAACAACGATGGCTGCAAAGGTGAACGCACGGCCACCCTTGGTGACCTTGGTGACGCGGTTGATAGCAACGAGGCGATCCTTGAGGTCGAGGTCGTTGGTGGTCTTTACGCGGTTATTCATTGCTTTTGCCATAGTATTTTAGAATTTAAGTCCGCCGTTGCGAGCAGCATCAGCCAGGGATTTTACTCGACCGTGGAACAGATAGCCGTTGCGGTCGAAAACAACTTCAGTGATACCGGCTTCGAGGGCCTTCTTAGCGACGTTCTCGCCCACCTTGGCGGCGATTTCGGTCTTGTTGCCTTCTTCGATGCCCTTGCTGGAGGCGCTCACCAGGGTGACGCCGGCCAGGTCGTCGATGAGCTGAACGTAGATCTGCTTGTTGGAGCGGAACACGGTCATGCGGGGACGGGCAGCGGTGCCGGAGATTTTGCCGCGGATGCGGGTCTTGATTTTATTTCTTCTTTGAATCTTCGTTTTCATAGCTTCAGTGTTACTTATTTGGCACCAGCCGATTTACCGGACTTGCGGCGGATTACTTCGCCGACGAACTTGATACCCTTGCCTTTGTAGGGTTCGGGCTTGCGGAGAGAGCGGATTTTAGCGCACACCTGGCCCAGAAGCTGCTTGTCGTCGCTTTCGAGGATGATCAGGGGGTTCTTGTTGCGCTCGCTCTTGGCCTCCACTTTCACCTCCGGGGGAAGCTTGATGAAGATGGCGTGCGAGAAACCGAGCGACAGCTCCAGCACCTGGCCGGTAGCGGTGGCGCGGTAACCTACGCCTACGAGTTCCATTTCTTTGCGATAACCTTCGCTCACGCCCACCACCATATTGTGGATAAGAGCGCGGTAGAGGCCGTGCTGCGCACGGTGCTCGCGGTCGTCGCTGGGACGGGTCACGGTGATGTGGCCGTCTTCAATTTTTACGTCGAGATCCGGATTTACAGCCTGTGCGAGGGTGCCTTTGGGACCCTTGACCGTTACCACATTGTCTTTGACATCGACGCTTACGCCTGCGGGAATGGCGATGGGTGCTTTACCTATACGTGACATATTCTTAGATTAGTGGTTAGGATTAATAAACGTAGCACAGAACTTCACCGCCTACTTTCTTTTCGGCGGCGGCCTTGTTGGTCATCACACCCTGCGAAGTGCTGAGGATGGCGATGCCGAGGCCGTTGAGAACTCGGGGCATTTCCTTGTAGCCGGTGTACTGGCGCAGGCCGGGGCGCGATACGCGCTTGAGGCCCTTGATGGCGTTGACACGGTCCACGGGATCGTATTTGAGGGCAATCTTGATGATGCCGGCGGGGGTTTCACCCTCTATAAACTTGTAGTTAAGAATATAGCCTTGTTCGAAGAGAATCTTGGTGATTTCCTTCTTCAAGTTTGAGGCAGGCACTTCTACCACGCGGTGGTTGGCCTTGATAGCGTTCCTCAATCTTGTCAGATAGTCTGCTATAGGATCTGTCATTTTGGTGATTGTTTAAATTGATTGGGCTGTTCCCAACAATATTTAATACTCGGAGTTGTTAGCTCGGGAGATTTACCAGCTTGCTTTCTTCACGCCGGGGATGAGGCCTGCGGAAGCCATTTCGCGGAACTGGATGCGGCTGAGGCCGAACTGGCGCATGTAGCCTTTGGGGCGGCCGGTGATGGAGCAGCGGTTGTGCATGCGCACACGCGAGGCGTTCTTGGGCAGCTTCTGGAGCTCCTGGTAGGCTTCGTAGTCGCCCTGAGCCTTAAGCTCTGCTTTCTTGGCGGCATACTTTGCCACGAGCTTTGCGCGCTTTACCTCGCGTGCCTTCATTGATTCTTTTGCCATATCTTCTCGGATTACTGTTTTTTGGCGTTCTTGAAGGGCAGGCCGAATTCCTTGAGCAGAGCGTAGCCTTCCTCGTCGGTGCCGGCGCTGGTCACGAAAGTGATGTTCATGCCCATCAGTTTGCTGATAGAGTCGATGTTGATTTCGGGGAAGATGATCTGCTCGGTGATGCCGAGAGTATAGTTACCGCGGCCGTCGAGCTTGCCTTCGATGCCCTTGAAGTCGCGGATACGGGGCAGAGCCACACGAATCAGACGCTCCAGGAACTCGTACATGCGGTCGCGACGGAGAGTCACCATCACACCTACGGGCATTTTCTTACGGAGCTTGAAGTTCGAGATGTCTTTCTTCGACAGGGTGGCCACGGCCTTCTGGCCGGTGATGGCGGTGAGTTCGTTGATAGCCGTTTCGATGATCTTCTTGTCCTGGGTGGCTTCGCCGAGGCCCTGGTTGATGACGATCTTCTTGAGCTTGGGCACCTGCATTACGGTGCTGTAGCCGAACTCTTTCACAAGAGCGGGGACGATGCGCTCGTTATAGTCCTTTTTCAGAGTTGCAGTCATTACTTAATCTCCTCTCCGGATTTTTTGGAAATACGAACGGTTTTGTCGCCTTCTTTGCGGAAACCGACGCGGGTCGGCTTGCCGCTCTTGGGGTCGATGAGGGCGAGGTTGGAAATGTGAATGGGGGCCTCGACCTTGATAAGGCCGCCCTGCGGGTGCTTGGCGCTGGGCTTGGTGGCCTTGGTGGCCATGTTCACACCCTCGACGATGGCACGCTGCTTGGCAGCCTGCACTTCGAGCACGCGGCCCTGCTGGCCTTTGTCCTCGCCGGCGAGAACGATCACGGTGTCGCCCTTTTTGATATGAAGTTTCATTACTACTGTCTTGAATTAAGGGGGTGATTAGAGAACTTCCGGTGCGAGGGAAACGATTTTCATCTGGTTGGCGGCGCGGAGTTCGCGGGCCACCGGTCCGAAGATACGGGTGCCGCGGAGTTCGCCGGCATTGTTGAGCAGCACGCAGGCGTTGTCGTCGAAACGGATATAGGAACCGTCGGGACGGCGGATTTCTTTCTTAGTGCGGACGACTACGGCCTTGCTTACGGTGCCTTTCTTCACGTCGGAGCTGGGGATAACGCTCTTGACGGAGACAACGATGATGTCGCCTACGGAAGCGTAACGGCGACCGGTGCCGCCGAGCACGTGGATGCACAGGGCTTCCTTGGCTCCGCTGTTGTCGGCGACGGTCAGGCGGGTTTCAGTCTGTATCATTGTATCTGATTACTTAACTTTTTCTACGATTTCTACTAAGCGCCAGCGCTTGGTTTTGCTCAGGGGACGGGTTTCCATCAGACGGACGGTGTCGCCTACGCTGCACTCGTTGTTTTCGTCGTGAGCGTGATACTTTTTGGATTTGTTCACGAACTTGCCGTAGATGGGGTGCTTCTCCTTCCACTTCACCATGACGGTGATGGTCTTGTCGCCCTTGTTGCTGGACACCACACCGATGCGCTCTTTTCTGAGATTTCTTTTCTCCATAGTGGTTTGAGGGATTATTTGTTGTTGAGTTCGCGCTGGCGCAGCTCGGTTTTCACGCGGGCGATGGCGCGGCGGTCGGCCGTGATCTTGGCGGGATTGTCGATAGGCGACACAGCGTGGGTGGCCTTGAGCTGGAGGTATTCATGCTCCATCTGCGCGAGGCGCTCGCGCAGGTCGGCCGTAGTGATTTCTTTGAGTTCTTCCTTTTTCATGATGCCTTAGACGTTTTGGGTGGGGTCGTAGTCGCGACGCACCACGAATTTAGTAACGACGGGAAGTTTCTGGGCGGCGAGACGGAGCGCTTCTTTGGCGATGTCGTAGCTTACGCCTTCAACTTCGATAATCATGCGGCCGGGGGTTACGGGAGCCACGAAACCTTCGGGCGAACCTTTACCTTTACCCATGCGGACTTCGGCAGGCTTCTTGGTGATGGGTTTGTCCGGGAAGATGCGGATCCAGATCTGACCCTGACGCTGCATGTAGCGCGTAACGGCGATACGTGCGGCCTCAATCTGGCGACCGGTGATCCATTTGGCCTCCAAGGTCTTGATGCCGAAGGAGCCGAAAGCGAGTTCGTTGCCTCGCTGGGCGTTGCCCTTCATGCGGCCCTTTTGAGCGCGGCGGAATTTGGTTTTCTTGGGTTGTAACATCTCTTATTTCGTATCTTGGAGGTTAACGGTTGGATTTTGCACGACGGAAGCCACCACGGCGGGGTGCGCCTGCACCTGCGGCGCCACGGCCTTCCTTCTGCTGCGTGAACTGGGGAGCGAGATCGCGCTTGCCATAGACTTCGCCACGGCAGATCCATACTTTAACGCCTACGACGCCCACCTTGGTGTGAGCCTCTACGAGTGCGTAGTCGATGTCGGCGCGGAGGGTATGGAGCGGAGTGCGACCTTCCTTGAACATTTCGCTGCGGGCGATTTCGGCGCCGTTCAGACGGCCGCTCACCTGCACCTTGATGCCTTCGGCACCGGCGCGCATGCTGCCCTGGATAGCCATCTTGACGGCGCGGCGGTATGCCACCTTGCCTTCGATCTGGCGAGCCACGTTGGCTGCTACGATTTCGGCGTCGAGTTCGGGGCGCTTAACCTCGAAGATATTGATCTGTACGTCCTTGTCGGTGATTTTCTTGAGTTCCTCGCGGAGTTTCTCAACATCCTGGCCGCCTTTGCCGATCACCAGACCGGGGCGCGATGTGCACACGGTGATGGTGATGAGCTTGAGCGTGCGCTCTATCACGATGCGGCTTACGCTGCATTTGGCCAAACGGACGTTGAGGTACTTGCGGAGCTTGTAGTCCTCAAGGATGTTCTCGCCCTGTTTGGTGCCGTCGCTCCAGTTGGAATCCCATCCGCGGATGACACCAAGACGATTGCTAATCGGATTTACTTTCTGTCCCATTTGTATTATGCCTCGTGATTGTTATTGTTGTTGATGGTATCCACGACGATTGTGACGTGGTTGGCGCGCTTGCGGATGCGGTAGCCGCGGCCCTGGGGGGCAGTGCGCAGGCGCTTGAGCATCGGAGCGGGGTTAACGAAAATGGTGCTCACGTAGAGCTCGCCGCTTTCGGCTTTCTTTTCGTTTTTCTCTTCCCAGTTGGCCACTGCGCTGCGCAGGGCTTTGGACAGACGGGCTGCGGCCTCCTTGTTGGAGAACTGGAGCATGCCCAGGGCCCGGAACACCTCTTTGCCGCGTATCATGTCGGCGACGAGGCGCATCTTGCGGGGAGAAGAAGGCACGTTGGTGAGCTTTGCGAAAGCCACCGATTTACGTTCCTGCTTCATCAGGTCGGCAGAGTTTCTTTTTCTTACACCCATTTTATGTGTATCTTTTCTTTGTCAGTGAATTGATTTATCGGGCCCTTACTTTTTCTTGTTGCCAGCGTGTCCGCGGAAGTTGCGGGTGGGGGCGAATTCGCCGAGTTTGTGGCCCACCATGTTTTCGGTCACGTACACGGGAATGAATTTATTTCCGTTGTGTACGGCGAAAGTATGGCCCACAAATTCGGGTGCGATCATAGATGCGCGGCTCCAGGTCTTGATGACGCTCTTCTTGCCGGTGGCATCCATGTCGGCGACTTTCTTCTCGAGCTTGATGCTGATGAAGGGTCCTTTCTTTAATGAACGGCTCATATTTGCTATTTTATCAGATTACTTTTTGCGACGTTCGATAATGTACTTCGAAGACTGCTTCTTCGGGGCGCGCGTCTTAAGACCCTTGCTGTAGAGGCCCTTGCGCGAGCGGGGATGACCACCGCTTGCACGACCTTCACCACCACCCATGGGGTGATCGACAGGGTTCATGACTACGCCGCGGTTGCGGGGACGACGTCCGAGCCAACGGCTGCGGCCGGCCTTGCCGGAGCGCTCGAGCGAGTGCTCGCTGTTGCCGACTACGCCGATGGTAGCTTTGCAGGCGCAGAGGATTTTGCGGGTTTCTCCCGAAGGTAATTTGACGATAGCGTAGTCACCTTCGCGGCTTACGAGCTGGGCGAAAGTGCCGGCCGAGCGTGCCATGAAGGCACCCTGACCGGGGCGCAATTCGATGTTGTGGATCACAGTGCCGACGGGGATTTTGGCCAGGGGCAGGGCGTTGCCTACCTCGGGAGCCGCATCGGGACCGCTGACCACGGTTGCGCCTACTTCAAGACCGTTGGGTGCAATGATGTAAGCTTTGGCACCGTCGACGTAGTACAGGAGGGCGATGCGGGCCGAACGGTTGGGATCGTACTCGATCGAGTGTACTACTGCGGGAACTCCGTCTTTGTTTCTCTTAAAGTCAATGAAGCGGTATTTGCGTTTGTGTCCACCACCAAGGTAGCGAGTGGTGAGATGACCTTCGGCGTTGCGACCGCCGGAGGCACGTTTACCGACTGTAAGAGATTTTTCCGGCGTGGTAGCAGTGATCGTACCTTTGAACACGCCGATAACTTTGTGTCGCTGCCCAGGAGTTGTGGGCTTGAATTTTCTTACTGCCATTTTATTTATCAGATGTTGCTGTAAAAGTCGATGGTTTCGCCTTCGGCGAGAGTGATGAAGGCTTTCTTCCAGCGTGCGGTGGCTCCGCGGAGCAGACCGCTCTTGGTCCAGCGGCTCTTGTTCTTGCCACGGACTACTGCGGTGTTGACGCGCACTACTTTCACCCCGTAGAGTTTCTCAACAAGGTCCTTGATCTGGAACTTGTTGGCATCGGGGGATACACGGAAGGTGTAGCGATTGAGCTTGTCCGTCAGAGCGGTGGCTTTCTCGGTTACGATGGGTTGTATCTGGATGTCCATTGTTTCTGTTTCTCCGGGGTTTAGAGATTGTTAATCACAGCAAGGCTACCTTCCGTGAGGATGATAGCGTTGTTGTTCATGATTGCATACGTGTTGATGTCCGCGGCATCCATGAGGTGGGCGCCGGGCACATTTCGAGCAGACAAAGATACAACATTATTTCGTTCTGCTAAAACGAGAAGCAGCTTTTTGCCGTCGACTTTAAGATTTTTAGCAAAATTTACGAAATTTTTAGTTTTTGCTGCGTCGAAAGTGAAGTCTTCAACCACGATAATCTCGTTGGCCTGGCATTTCACAGTGAGAGCCGAGCGGCGTGCGAGCTGTTTGAGCTTGCGGTTGAGCTTGAAGCGGTAGTCGCGGGGACGGGGACCGAACACGCGTCCGCCGCCCACGAGCACGGGCGAGTTGATGTCGCCGATACGGCTGCCGCCGCCACCCTTCTGCTTGTGGAGCTTACGGGTGGAACCGCTCACTTCGCTGCGTTCTTTGCTCTTGTGTGTGCCCTGGCGCTGGTCGGCAAGGTACTGCTTGACATCGAGGTAGATGGCGTGTTCGTTTGCTTCTACTGCGAACACCTGATCGTTGAGGACTGCCTTGCGGCCGGTGTCCTGTCCTTCTTTATTGTAGATAGCTACTTCCATTTTACTTCTCAATTAAAACGATGGAACCTTTGGCGCCGGGGATGGAGCCTTTGATCATGAGGATATTGTGCTCGGCGATGACCTTAACCACCTGAAGGTTCTGCACGGTCACGCGCTGGTTGCCCATCTGGCCGGCCATGCGCATGCCTTTGAACACTTTAGCGGGATAGGAGCAGGCGCCGATAGAACCGGGGGCGCGCAGACGGTTGTGCTGGCCGTGAGTGCTCTGGCCCACACCGCCGAAGCCATGGCGCTTTACAACGCCCTGGAAGCCTTTACCCTTGCTGGTGCCTACGATGTCTACGAAGTCGGCTTCGCTGAACATGTCGACGGTAAGGGTGTCGCCGGTCTTGTATTCGCCGTCGAAACCTTTGAACTCGGCCAAGTGGCGCTTGGGTGCTACGCCGGCTTTTGTGAAGTGACCGAGCTCGGGCTTTGTGAGGTGCTTTTCCTTCTGGTCCTCAAAGCCGAGCTGGAGGGCGTTGTAGCCGTCCTTTTCGGTGGTCTTCACCTGCGTAACAACACACGGGCCTACTTCGATAACAGTGCACGGTACGTTCTTACCGTCGGCACTGAAAACGGATGTCATTCCGATTTTCTTTCCAATTAATCCTGGCATTTCTGTGTTTGTTTAGGAGTGTGAATATGATTCGTTTCTGTTTTTATCGCTGATGGTCTTACACCTTGATTTCTACTTCCACGCCGCTGGGGAGTTCGAGCTTCATGAGAGCGTCGACGGTCTTGGCGGTGCTGTTGTAGATGTCGATCAGGCGCTTGAACGACGAGAGCTGGAACTGCTCGCGGCTCTTCTTGTTGACGAAGGTCGAGCGGTTCACGGTGAAGATACGCTTGTGGGTCGGCAGGGGTATGGGGCCGCTGATGACTGCACCGGTAGCTTTCACGGTCTTGACGATCTTCTCGGCGCTCTTGTCGACGAGGTTGTGGTCGTAAGATTTGAGTTTGATGCGAATTTTCTGGCTCATATTTGTGTTCTGTTATTATCTGTTATTTGACGAGGTCAACGCGGCCCTGACATTCGGTGAGCACGTTGCGTGCGATGCTGCTGCTGACTTCGCTGTAGTGCGAGAAGCTCATGGTGCTGGTGGCACGGCCGGAGGTGATGGTGCGCAGAGCGGTCACATAGCCGAACATTTCGGCCAGAGGAGCCTTGGCTTTCACGACGCGGGCGCCGCTGCGGCTGGTTTCCATGCCTTCTACCTGGCCACGACGCTTGTTGAGGTCGGAGATAACGTCGCCCATGGATTCCTCGGGGGTCACAACCTCAATCTTCATGATGGGCTCGAGCAGCACGGGACCGGCCTTTTCGCTGGCTTTCTTGAACGCCTGGATGGCGCAGAGCTCGAACGAGAGCTGGTCGGAGTCGACGGGGTGGAAGGAGCCGTCGATGACGGTCACTTTCAGGGTTTCGACGGGGAAGCCGGCGAGCACGCCATTCTTCATGGCTGTCACGAAGCCTTTCTGAATACTGGGGATGAATTCCTTGGGGATGTTACCGCCCTTCACTTCGTCCACGAACTGGAGGCCGCCTTCGAAGCCTTCGTCGGCGGGTTCAACGCGCACGATGATGTCGGCGAACTTACCGCGACCACCGGTCTGCTTCTTGAACACTTCGCGGAGTTCAACGGGCTTGGTGATGGCTTCCTTGTAAGTAACCTGCGGACGGCCCTGGTTGCACTCTACCTTGAACTCGCGACGCAGACGGTCGATGATGATGTCGAGGTGGAGCTCACCCATACCGCTGATGACGGTCTGGCCAGTTTCCTCGTTGGTGGCAACGCGGAAGGTGGGGTCTTCTTCAGCGAGCTTCTGCAGGCCGACGCCGAGCTTGTCGAGGTCTTTCTGAGTTTTGGGCTCTACTGCGATACCGATAACGGGATCGGGGAAGTCCATAGCTTCGAGCACGATGGGAGCATCTTCGGCGCAAAGGGTGTCGCCGGTGCGGATATCCTTGAAACCTACGCCTGCGCCGATATCGCCGCAGCCGATCATTTCTTTAGGATTCTGCTTGTTGGAGTGCATCTGGAACAGACGCGAGATGCGTTCCTTCTTGCCGGAGCGCGAGTTGAGCACGTAGCTGCCGGCGTTGATGTCGCCGGAGTAGACGCGGAAGAAGCACAGACGGCCTACATAGGGGTCGGTGGCAATCTTGAACGCCAGTGCGCACATGGGAGCGTCGCTGCTGGGCTCGCGGGTGATGATTTCGTCGGGGTTACCTACGGCGTGGCCTTCCACTGCGCCGGCGTCGTTGGGGCTGGGCAGGTATGCGCACACGTTGTCGAGCAGGCACTGCACGCCTTTGTTCTTAAAGGACGAACCGAGAGTCATGGGCACGATTTCCATAGCGAGAGTACCCTTGCGGAGAGCCTTCTTCACTTCCTCCTCGGTGATGGTGGAGGGGTCGTCGAAATACTTGGCCATGAGGTCGTCGTCGAACTCGGCGATTTTCTCAAGCATCTTGTCGCGCCATTCTTCGGCTTCTTCGACAAGGTTGGCGGGGATTTCCTCGATGGAGTAGTCAGCACCCATGCTTTCGTCGTGCCAGAAGATAGCCTTCATGCGCACGAGGTCCACAACGCCCTTGAACGTTTCTTCAGCACCGATAGGTATCTGAATGGGACAGGGGTTGGCACCGAGCACGTCCTTGAGCTGACGCACTACTTCGAAGAAGTTGGCACCGCTGCGGTCCATCTTGTTGACGTAACCGATACGGGGCACATTGTATTTATCGGCCTGACGCCACACGGTCTCAGACTGGGGCTCAACGCCGCCAACTGCGCAGAACGTAGCCACGGCACCGTCGAGCACACGGAGCGAGCGCTCCACTTCGACAGTAAAGTCGACGTGTCCCGGAGTGTCAATCAGGTTGATTTTGTATTTTTGGTCGTTGTATTTCCAGAAAGCCGTGGTAGCAGCCGATGTGATGGTGATACCGCGCTCCTGTTCCTGCTCCATCCAGTCCATGGTGGCAGCGCCATCGTGCACCTCACCGATTTTGTGAGTCAGACCGGTATAGAAAAGAATACGTTCGGACGTGGTGGTTTTACCGGCATCGATGTGGGCCATGATGCCGATGTTGCGTGTAAATTTGAGCTGTTCGTCTGATTTAGCCATTTTGCGTAGGATTTACAGTCAATGAAACAATTAGAAGCGGAAGTGTGCGAAAGCGCGGTTAGCTTCTGCCATTTTGTGCATATCCTCCTTGCGCTTGAAGGCACCGCCCTGTTCGTTGAAAGCGTCGACGATTTCAGCGGCCAGTTTGTCGGCCATGGTCTTGCCGCCACGCTTGCGGGCATAGAGGATGAGGTTTTTCATTGAGATAGATTCCTTGCGGTCGGGACGGATTTCCGTAGGCACCTGGAAGGTGGCACCGCCCACACGGCGGCTCTTCACCTCCACCTGGGGAGTTACGTTCTCGAGGGCCTTTTTCCAGATTTCGAGGGCAGTCATTTCCTCGTTGGGGAGCTTCGACTTAACATTGTCGAGAGCTGTGTAGAAGATGTCAAATGCGGTGTTTTTCTTGCCGTCGTACATGAGGTGGTTCACGAATTTAGCCACACGTACATCGCCGAACACGGGATCGGGCAGGATTTGACGCTTCTTAGGCTTAGCCTTTCTCATTTTTGGTCAGTGTGTTGTGTTTTTAGATTGCTTGGTTGTGCTTCTGCTTTCTTCAGCCTCCATCCTCCGACGGGCGACTTACTCAACCGGGCAGCTTTTCAAGAATCAAAAAACGAGTTTAAATACTTTAATTAAATCTCGCGGTGCGTTTAGATTACTTCACTCGATGCTGAATCGAATTACTTCTTGGCTGCACCTGCCTTGGGACGCTTGGCGCCATACTTGGAACGACGCTGTGTACGGTCCTTGACACCGCTGGTATCGAGAGTACCGCGCACGATGTGGTAGCGAACGCCGGGAAGGTCTTTCACACGGCCGCCGCGCACGAGCACGATGCTGTGCTCCTGAAGGTTGTGACCTTCGCCGGGGATGTATGAGTTCACTTCTTTGCCGTTGGTGAGGCGTACACGAGCCACCTTACGCATTGCCGAGTTAGGCTTTTTGGGGGTTGTGGTGTAGACACGCACGCACACGCCACGACGCTGGGGGCAGCTGTCGAGAGCGGGGCTCTTGCTCTTGTCCACGAGCGCCACGCGACCCTTACGTACTAATTGCTGAATAGTAGGCATCTTAGTTTTTTGGTTTAACTTTGGGTTGTTTCTATCTTATTTCTTTTACTATATATTCGACTCAACGCGCGCATCGCACGCCCCGTATCGCCGTAACTGTCACGCAGTTAGCAATACACGAAGCGCTGATACGCCATAAAATCGACGCAAAATTACGAATTAATCCGCTATTTTCCAAATATTTCCACAAATTCTTTATCAGAAAAATATCGCCGCACGACAATCGCCGCGGGGCAAAGCCAGGCACCGCACCCCATCGTCCGGCCCCGGCGCAGACACGCTACCGGGCGACACCCGCCAACATCGTCCGGGTCTACAAAAGCCGAAAACGACCCGAACGGAGTACGCGACAAGGCAAAACCGACCAATTCGTTGGCTCAAACAGGAACAAAATCAAAAAAAACACCGAAAATTGCATTTTTTTTGCGAAAAGTTTTGTCAGTTTCAAAAAAGGTTGTACCTTTGCAACGCTTTCGGCGATAACGGGCGCTTAGCTCAGCTGGTTCAGAGCGTCTGCCTTACAAGCAGAGGGTCGGGGGTTCGAATCCCTCAGCGCCCACTCCATAATTTACAGCAATATAGTTTCATCTTGGTTTGTGAAAACCAAGATTTTTTTATATATTTGCACATCCCCACCCCGCCAAGGGGTGTGAACCAAAGTTCGCGTTAAAGCGTATTGAGAGATGAGAGCCCGACTCTCGCCAACAAACATTATCCACTTGCGCCCCCGGGCGCTTAAAAACAAGGATTACTATGGAAGTACGCATCCAAGGCATTCATTTCGATGTCACCCAGAAACTCATTGATTTCATTAACAAGAAAGTGGACCGCCTGGCCCGCCGCAATGTAAATATCAACTACGTGGACGTGAATCTCACCGTGCTGAAGCCCGAAACCGCAATGAACAAGCAAGCCGTGCTGAAAGTGATCGCCCCGCACCAGCCCGAAATGGTGGCCAAGAAAATAGCCGACACTTTCGAAGAAGCCGTAGACAATGCTATCGACGCCATCGAAAGCCAGCTCGACAAGGACAAAGCAAAGAAATAAACACCATAGCCGAAAGGGCATGAACACCACCGCGCCGCAATGCAAGCATTGCGGCGCGGCTTTTCATTATTATATACTGACTTCTCAGCGCGGGGCGTAGCCCGACTCGCGAAGCGTGGCCTCGGACATATAGAACGCCGGCGACAGCAGCTCGCGCATCCCGGCCTGCGGATGCGAGGCCAAATAGGCTCGCACCATCTGATGGCCTATGAAGCGGCCGGCGCGGCCGGGCGCGCGCGGCGAGAGCACAGCCGTGGCAGGCGCCGGCGACACGAGCCGCGCGGCGTCAAGCGGCAGAGTGCTGTAGAGCATGCGTCCGGCCACGAGCGCGCGCCACAAATCGGCCTCGGAGTCCTTGAGGCGTCCGTACTCCTCGTCGGTGTACCCGAGCGCGTCGGCCGGCGAGCCTCCCGCCAGCCGCAGACGCGCCTCGGCGAGCGCACCCTCGTAAAGCAGGCGCGCGAGCACCGTGGGCGATTCGCCGCCCTCAAACGGGAAAGACGTGGCCACAAGAGCCTCCGCCATGTCGTATGGCAGCTGAGCGGGAGTCTTCGGCGCGCGCCGATACGCCTCCAGATGGCTGTAGCCGGGATAGTCGGCCCCGAGATAGTGGTTCAGAGCCACCAGCATCACGCTGTCGCAAAACACTATGCTCTCGGGCCTGCCCCACACCACGGCGCCATAGCGGCGCACAGGCAGCTCCAGCCCCTGCTCCGCCGCCGACGCGAGCACGCCGCCGAGAGCAAGCTCCGGCGGGCGCAGCGAGGGGAACACGCTGTCGGCATCGGGTGCAAACACGCGCACGGCCGCCGACGCCGCCACTGCCGACGGGTCCGACTCGCCGAGCACCTTCATACAGGCCTGCATCTCCGGCGTCACGGGCTCTCCCGGAGCGTAGCCGGCGAACTGCGCGTACACAGGGGCAATAGCTTGCGGCCCGGCATCGGAACCGCCGCAGGAGGCGAGCAGCGCCACGAGCGCTACGGCCACAAGGCTAAAACGGCGCACGTCAGTCATACACAGCGTCAGCGTACTATCACTTTAAAACTTTTTCCGCCGGCGCGCACCACATAGAGCCCCGCTGCGAGGCCCGATGTACCCACACGGCGTCCGCCGAGGTCGTACACCTCGGGCGCGCGGTCGGTACCGCTCACTATTATCTCGCCCACGCCGCCGGCCACTGTCACTTCAGGCGCGAGCGCATCGCCGTCGGCCACAGCGTCGGAGATGCCGCTGATGCCGGCGGTGGCATACACGGCAAAGCCGTTGGCCGGCACATTGAGGCGCAGCGTGCCTCCGCTGCCCGAGAGAGCAGGCGAAGCGAATCCCTCCGAAGCGTATATCAGCTCGGCCGCCGCGGCCTCAAGGCCCGTGGAGGTCACAGTCACGTCCTGCGCGGCCGTGGCCGACGGATTGAAGAACGCCACTATGCTGCGGCCGCCCTTGCGCACGCACAGCGAGCGGGGCGCATCGGGCGAGGCGCTCCACGAGCACGCGAACTCCGCACCTTCGCCGAACATGTCGGCATTGGCGGCGCGCAGGCTTCCCAGCGTGGAGTATGCAGCGTAGATGTGCTTGTTGATCAGATTGTCCATGGCGCTCCAGTTCACACGCTTCGGCGCAGTGTTGTTGCCGCCGTCGGAGCTTTTGGTGCTCTCGTCGTTGCCGAGTTCCTGGAACTGCCATATCATCTTCGGGCCCGGAGTGAGCACCATCCACGCGCCGAGCGCAGCAAGGCGCCGGCCGCGTATGGCGCCGGTCTTCACATCGGCGGCACCGTACTGGCGCAGGCTGTAGGCCACACGCTCCTCGTCGTGGCTTTCGGCATAGGCCATGGAGTGCCAGGCAGTGCGTCCGGCGCGCGGAGCATAAAAGTCGGCCACGCCCGTGCCTCCCTCGCCATAATGCATGGCAAACTGCGACGCGTTGTAGTTGAGATTGTGCCAGCCTATCTGCCCGTCGGCGGCGTTGGCGTTCTCCTCCTCCACGGCGCCGAGCAGCTCGTTGATGTGTATGGCGTCGGGCTTCACCTCCTTCATGGCGGCGTGTATGCGCTTCATGCGTTCGGTGCGGCTGCGGTTGTTGGCATCGGTGCCGGCGCCGTAGCTGTCGTTGTCGCCCAGGCCCTTCACGAGGTCGAAGCGGAAGCCGTCCACGTTGTATTCCGTGAGCCAGTATCGCACCACATCCTTATAGTGCTGCTCCACGAGTTCGTAGGACGGATTAAGGTCGTTCAGCACACTATAGGCGTGCGGCGCCGAGGCATTGTAGAAGGGGTTGGAGCCCACGGGATACATCTGATACCAGGGAGTGAGGCCGTCGGTCTGATTGAACACCACATCGAGAATCACAGCCAGCCCCTCGCGGTGGCACGCATCTATGAAGTCCTTGTACTCCTTCGGCGAGCCGTAGGCCTTGTCGGGCGCCATATAGAAATTAGTGTTGTAGCCCCACGAATTGTTGCCGTTGAACTCCATTATGGGCATCAGCTCCACGGCGTTCACGCCGAGGCTCTTTATATAAGGTATCTTCTCCATGGCGGCGGCGAGGGTGCCGTTGCCGCGGCTCTGCCCCTCAGTGCCGGTGAAATCGCGCAGCAGCATCTCGTAGACGTACAGGCGGTCGTGGGCGGGTATGGTGAAGTCGCTCCAGTCATATTTGTTCATGTCGCGTCGCCACACGGCCAGCATCACATTGCCCGTCACCTCGGCCGGATATTCAGGCATGCCTTCGTAGCCGAGGCCGTCGGCGCTCAGCCACTTGTCACTGTAGGGGTCAAGCACCAGACGTGCGTACGGGTCACCCACCTTGCGCGTGCCGTCGACGAGGTAATAGTACATATAGTCCGTAGCATCGTCGAGGCGGGGCGAGGTAATCCAGAAATAACGGTAGCCGCCGTAGTCCTGATATTTCATGGTGTTTTCGGGCAGCACGCGGAAGCCGCTCCACGAGGGCACCAGCACCACGCTGCTCTTGCCGGGAGCGGCGAGGCAGAACGTGACCGTGCCGTCGGCATTGTCGACCGCGCCCTGCACGGGTACGCCGCCGGGATAGTCGGCCGCAACGGACTCGCCGGCATAAGTCACCGTCGCCGTGCGCTCCACGGTCTTGCCGCCGGCCGTAGCCACAGCCTTGAACTCATACATGCCGGGCGAGGCTATACTGTAGGTGGCCACAGCCTCCTTTGCCGCGGTGCGGCCCACGAGCTTCGTGCCGTTGACGCTTATCTCAATATCGGCTTCCACCGACGCCGACGCCGTGAGCGTGACCGTCGCGGGCGCGCTTATCACCTCCGGCGCCGAGCAGTCGAGCACGAGAGCCAGTCCGGCCGGCTGCACATCCACGAAAATATCGTTGCCTCCGGCTGCCTTGCCGCTGCGCGAACCGTCGGCATTGCGAAACACCAGACAGATGCGGCTGGCCTCCTCCGAGTCAGTCAGCCCGAAGAAGGTGCGGATGTCGCCTATCGTCAGCGAGTATGTGTCGGCGCCCACACGCGTCGTCTTGCACTTGGGGAGGTTGACATCCCACGTGGCAGGCACATGCTGCCAGTCGCCGGCCTGCGTGGTCACACCGATGTGCGCATACACATCGCCTGAGGCATATCCTTTAAGGCCGCCGTCGCCAAGCGGCGAGTCGGCGTGATAATACAGCACCACGTCCTGCGAATCCATCTGCAGCACAGCGGGCGAGGTCGTGACTATCTGCGCCGCCGCGCTCACGCAGCAGGCCAGAACCACGGCCAAGGTAAGGGTAAAGAATTTCTTCATTAAAAAACTGTGTTTAAGCAAGTATGATATAGGTATATATAATTAATGTGCAAATATACTACTACTCGACCACAAAAACAAGCGCACGCGCAAAAAAAGAGGACGCCGCGGCAACACTGCCGGGCGCCCTCCGTAGGGGCCACATCAAAGGATGCGATGAAACTCCGAAAAGACAGGATTTGAGTGCTCGCCGTCCTTTGTAATCCTCCGGCTCTGAGGCACCCGCAGCCAAAGCTGCGGTCGAGGCCCGCCATTGGGCGGCAAAGCTTCCCTCGGCATTTCATAATAATTTGAAGAGTTTCCCAATCTACTTTGATGTGGTGTTGAGTCCGGCGGCTCTCTCGCCGCTCTGTAGTATTATAACGCAAAGTTAATGCAAGCTGTTCTTATCTCCAAATTTTTCCGCGAGATTTTTTCAACATCGCGGCAGCCCCGTCCGGCAGGAACGCAACAAAGCAGTGCCACGCGTGTCCTTGTCCGCGGGCGGACAGGAGCATGCATGCACTGCGCGTTGCTTTGTAGTTTTGTCGTGCATCCGGCCGGCGCGATGCCGCGCCGGAAGCGGCAAATAAAAGTGAGGCCTTACGGTCGAGGCCGCGGCGGGTTTATTCCTCTACGCTGCGGAGCTGCTGAACGTACACAGCCTTCATCATCTTCTTGCGGTTGGTGACGGAGGGCTTCTGGAATGCCTGACGGGCGCGAAGTTCTTTCACCACGCCGGTGCGTTCGAATTTACGTTTGAATTTCTTGAGAGCGCGCTCGATGTTCTCGCCTTCTTTTACTTGTACAATGATCATATTATTAGTTGATGTTTTTGATTTTGTTTTTCTTAGCTGAGAGATTTGCGTTTAGCGGGGCAAAATTACGCATAACTTTTGAATTGACAAAACTTTTGCCCCCATAAACTAAAAATAATCTTAAAAAAGAGTCCGAAAATCTGTCACTCCCTGCCTCGGGCGGCCAGAAACGCCGACAGCTGCTCGGCGATGGCACGCATGCCCTGCGCGTCGGGATGGCCCATGCGCTTGCTGATGTCCTTGAGTTCCAGGCAGGCTATGCCGCGCGCGCGACACACCCCGAGCAACACCTCGCGCACGGGGCCGTCGATAATATCGTTGAGCATGAACACCACTTCGGCGTCGGGATAGAGCGCCCGGAGCTGCTGCATCAGATAGTCGGCCGCCGGCGCGAACGTGTACATGGCATGCGGCTCGGCCGCGCCGGCCGTTTCGGGCGTAAGCGCCACGCCGGCCCAGTAGTCGTTGGTGGCGCCGAACACGAGTATCAGATCGGGGCGGCCCAAATCGGTCACGCGGTTTATGAAAGACCTGTGACTGTAGTCCTCGCCATTGTAGCCGCGGTTGCATATCGTGGCGCCCGACCAGGAGTTGTTGCGCTCGAGCGCCATGCCGTTCTCCCTGACGAAAATGTCCCACCACGTTTTGTCGCGCGACGTCACATCGGTTTTCTCGGCGGGATCGTCGGGAAAATACCACACTTCGTTGCCTGCAGGCTCCACACACCCGAGAAAGGTAGAGTACGAGTCGCCCAGTATCGACACCCGCACGGGGCCGGCCGCAGCGGCGCACACGGCCGCCATGCACGCGGCCATATATAATATGAGTCTTTTCATAACACAGCTGATTACGCGTTTTGATGTGCAAATGTACCATTATTTGCAGGAAAAAGCAACAAATGCACAGAAAAGCGACCTCAATATTTGTCTTTTAACCACAAAGCGCTTATCTTTGCCGCACACACCTAACCAAACCAATCGTACAACATAACATGACAACCAACACACTCAGACTGGCCGCGGCGCTCGCACTGCTCGCATCGGCCACATCACTCTCGGCCACTACACGCTATGTGGCGGAAGGAGGCACCGGCGACGGCTCGTCGTGGACCTCGGCCATGGGCGACCTTCAGGAAGCAATCGACGCCTCGACCGGCGGCGACCAGATATGGGTAGCGGCCGGCACTTACAGACCCACCGCCAAAATCAAGTCGAACAAGGCCACCAGCAAAGCCTTCATCATAAAGGACGGAGTGGCGATGTACGGAGGCTTCGCCGGCGACGAATCCTCGCCCGAGCAGCGCGCAGCCGGAGAGAACCCCTACGACATGCTCCACGCCACCGTGCTTGACGCCGACGACGACGTGGCCGACACCTGGAACCGCGTCATAGCCGACGGCACCACCTACCGCTGGGAGTGGGAGCTCGAAAACAGCCAGGTGAAAGGCACGCGCTACAACAACTCGCACGTGATATACGCCGCATCCACACTCACTTCCCCCACCGTGATAGACGGATTCACCCTCCGGGGCGCCAACGCCAACGTGGCCACAGCCAAGCCGCACGGCGGAGCTGTGTATGCCCCGGGCCTCATCGACCTGCGCAACTGCCGCATAGTCGAAAACTCGGCTTACTTCAGCGCCGAAGCCAACGACTGCAACTCCTACGGCGGAGCCGTGCACCTCAACGGCGGCTCCATGACCAACTGCTACGTGGCGCGCACCTACTGCCACTCGTCCTACGGCAACGCCATGGGCGGAGGTGTGTACGCACAGAACGCCACCATAGCCGACTGCGTGTTTGAGGATTGCGTGGCCCTCGACGGCGGAGGCGCCGTCTACATGAAGGGCGGCACACTCGACCGCTGCTCGTTCGCCCGATGCTACTCGTCGTCGGGAGGCGCCGTATACAACAACGGCGGCACCGTGCGCGGCGTACACATAGCCGACTGCCGCGCCATCAAGGGCGGCGGCATCTTCAACGCCGGCACCGTCCGTGACGCCGTGATACACAGCTGCTACGCCGACGCCACGGAATACTCCGACGGCGGCAACCTCTTCGGCGGCGCCGCCTACAACCACTCCGGCGACATGGCCGGCATAGCCGCCTACAACAACGCCGCCTTCGACGGCGGAGGCATCTACCTCAACGGCGGACGCCTCATCAACGCCACCGTGCAGAACAACACCGTGCGCCGCGCCGACGGCGGCGCCAACGTGGCCGGCAACACCACGGAAGCCATACTCAACTCCATCACCGACACCGGCGTGAGCGCCGCCAACTTCAAGGCTCCCACCACATTTGCCGGACGTCCGGCCGACGCGGCCGCCGAGGCAGCAGCCGCAGCAGCCGACTGGAGCCTCGCCGCAGGCAGCGCCTTCATCGACGCCGGCACACCCGTGGCCGGCTACAGCGAAGGCACCGACCTCGCCGGCAATCCGCGCGTGTCGGGCGCAGCCATCGACGCCGGAGCCTACGAATTCTTCGAAAAGACGCCCACCGTGGTGCTCACCTTCGCGCCGGGCACCCAGGCCGCAAAAATCGGTACCGGCGGCGCCGCCGACTATGAGTTCACCATCGACTGGGGCGACGGCGTGGAAAAAAGCTACACCGGCCAGGCATACTACAGCGAGCTGCTCAAGGGCAACACCGTAAAAATCTACGGCGACGGTATCGTACTGCTTTACGCCAACTCGCAGGACGTGCTCACCGCCGACGTGTCACGCGCAGCCAACCTGCAGCGCATACAGCTTATGACCAACGGCATGACGGAGCTCACCCTCGGCGAGCATCCTCTGCTCGACGGCATTTACGCCAACGGCAACAAGCTCACGGCGCTCGACGTATCAAAATGCCCGGGCATCAAGGTGCTTGATGTGCACGAAAACGACATCGAAGGCACCGTGGACTGCTCGGCCATGACACGCCTCTCGAAAGTGGACGTGGCCGATAACCGCATATCAACCCTGCTCCTGCCCAAGCACTCCACGCTCTACGAGATAGACTGCGCCAACAACGAACTCACCGCACTCGACGTGACCGGCCTCAGCGGCCTCGACGAGCTCTCATGCTCCGGCAACAAGCTCACGACGCTCGACCTCACCGGCCTGACGGCAATGACCACAGTCTACGCCGACGGCAACAAGCTCACGAGCCTCGACATAGCCCCCTGCTCCTCTCTCGAAAAGCTGATGGCGGCCGAAAACGAAATCGCAGCCATAGACCTGTCGGCCAACAGAACCCTCTCGGGCGTGTATCTGCAGGACAACCTGCTCACCGAGCTTGACGTCACAGCCAACCCCAACGTGCGCTGGCTGAACGTGGCGCGCAACTCCATCGCCTCGCTCGACGTGACCTCGCAGCCCTATCTGTCGATACTGATAGCCACCGACAACGAGCTCTCCGCCATCGACCTCACCGCCAACGCCTCGCTGTCGAGCCTCGACCTGGCGGGCAACATGCTCACATCCATAGACGTGTCCAAGGCCTCCTACCTGAGCCAGTTCCACATTGAAGGCAACGCCCTCGCCTCGCTCGACGTCACAGCCAACTCCTACCTCTACGGACTGTTCTGCGGAAACAACGCGCTCACGACGCTTGACATCTCGCACAACACCTACCTCCAGCGCCTCGAAGCGCAGGACAACAACCTGACCGAGCTCGACATCACAGCCAACGCCGGGCTGCAGGAACTGCTGCTGCAAGGCAACAAGTTCTCCGAACAGACCCTCACCGCACTCATCGCGGCACTGCCCGACGTGAGCAGCGTCAACGTCACCCCCGAAACCCAGGATTTCATACGCCGGCTCAACATCAGCTACATGCCCGGCACCGAAGGCGTCGACATAGCTCCCGCCGAGGCAAAAGGATGGTTCGTGACGGCCGCCACCTCCGGCATAGCCGACACGGTGGCCGACGCCGAAGTGACCGGCACCGTCTACTACAACGCCGCCGGCCTGCAGTCGACCACGCCCTTCGACGGTTTCAACATCAAGGTCGACACCCTCTCCGACGGCAGCCGCCGCGCCAGCAAACTGACCATCCGCCGCTGACCCCGTCACGCCGCACCCCACAACAAATGGGCTGCCCCACCCGGGAAGCCCATTTC
>CAMWTJ010000032.1 GCA_947177185.1 uncultured Porphyromonadaceae bacterium
GTGCCTGCCACCGAGATAGTGGGTCTGTCCTACAAGCTCACCGGCAAGAGCAAGGCCATCGTGGTGGACTACACCATCCACATTAAGAACCACAAGGACACCGACACCTACAAGCTCATGCTCAGCGTCGACGGTGGCCAACCCATCGAAATCACCCCCGAGGGCACTCCCGCACCGCGCGCTGAAGGCACTCCCGAAGCCGCACCCGCACGCGTAGCCACCGGCGCCAACGCCTCCTTCGAGCATCCCGCCGTAGGCGCCACCCACGACCTCGCCGGCACCTACACCGCCACCATCGAAGAGGACAAGGCTGCCAAGCACACCCTGAGCCTGGCCGTGCACCTCAACGACGCTGAAACCGCCGACCACACTGCCGACGCCGTAACCATCGGCACCACCACCGGCATCGAGAACGTGACCGTCGACGCTGCCGAGGCCGCCGAGTACTACACCCTCCAGGGCATCCGCGTGGCCGAGCCCCAGGCCGGTCAGGTCTACATCGTGCGCCGCGGCGCCACCGCCACCAAGGAGCTCGTGAAGTAAGCTCCTGACACTCCAAACCTGCCCGAAAGGGCAAGTGTATATTGTTTATTGAAAGCGACGCCGTGCATGTGAATGTACGGCGTCGTGCTGTATCCCCGCCGCCGCCCTGGCCCCGTCGCCACAAGAAATCGGTGTCCTGCGGACACCCGCGCGGGTGCGATGACTATCCGTGCACATCCGCCGTCCTGACGGCCGCCGTATGTACACGGTTACGAAGAAATCGACGTCCTGCCGGACGTCCCCACGCCTCACGCCACACCCCGCCCTCGCCACGGTCGTGCCCTGCCGTCGGCGAGCACCCGGGCATAGGAGAGCGGCATCGCAGAGCAGATAGGACGCGCAGAGGCCGAGAGGCACAGAGAGCAGAGGGGGCACGTCCGAGAGGACGCCGACGCCGAGAGGCAGAGGGGGTGTCCGCAGGACACCGATCTCTCATAACCGTGTACATCGAGCGGGGAGCCCGACAGGGCGGGCGCGCGAGATGTGCACGGATAGACGTCCCACACACGAGGGTGTCCGCAGGACACCGATTTCTTATGGCGACAGGGCGACAGAACACAGGCTCCACAACAAATCGGTGTCCTACGGACACCTCGCCCACTCAGGACACATCCGTGCACATCCGCCGTCCTGACGGCCGCCGTATGTACACGGTTACGAAAAAATCGACGTCCTATCGGACGTCCCCCCGCCTCAGGCCGCCCTCGCCCTCGCCCTCGCCCTCGCCCTCGCCCTCGCCCTCGGCGGGACAGACGCAGACAGCGCAGTAGAGCCGTAGCGCCACGCAGGAGGCGACAGCCACCAGGCCCGCCGACACCCCACGACAGCATGTGCGATAGACGCAGCGCGCATGCCCTGCCGCGCAGCCCCGAGTGGCGGCAGAGGGCGCAGCCGCGCAGAGAGCAGAGGCGGAGGGCGCAGCCGCGCTGAGGGAGCCGCGTCCGACACGACGCCGACGAGAGGCGCAGTAGAGCAGAGGCGCAGAGGTGCAGATGGGTGCGGCATCGCAGAGCAGATAGGACGCGCAGAGGCCGAGAGGCACAGAGTTCTGAGGTGGCACGACCAAGAGGACGCCTGCGCCGAGAGGCACAGAGAGCAGAGGGGAGGCAGCGCCCGTGAGGACGCCGACGCCGAGAGGCGGAGAGGGTGTCCGCAGGACACCGATCTCTCATAACCGTGTACATCGAGCGGGAGCCCGCAGGGCGAGCGCGAGATGTGCACGGACAGGCGTCCCCTCTGCGATGGTGTCCGACAGGACACCGATTTCTTATGGCGACAGGGCGACAGGACATAGGCTCCACAACAAATCGGTGTCCTGCGGACACCCGCACCAACTCAGGACACATCCGTGCACATCCGCCGTCCTGACGGCCGACGTATGTACACGGTTACGAGAAATCGACGTCCTGTCGGACGTCCCCACGCCTCACGCCGCCGTCCGCCTCACGCCACCCCGCAGGACATGCGCAGGCGGGAAGCACCCGAGCATAGGAGAGGCATCACCACGCGCAGCACACAGAGGCGTAGCACCCCGCGGGAGCAGACAGCAGCTGGGTGCGCCGACACTCCACGACAGCATGTGCGACAGGGCTACCACATCTGCCCTGCCGCGCAGCCCCGATATGCGGCAGAGGACGTGGCAGCGCAGAGAGCCGAGGCGCAGATGTGCAGAGGCGGCATCGCAGAGCAGATAGGACGCGCAGAGGCCGAGGCAGGTGGGGCGCTGCAGCGCCTGCGTCGAGAGGCGCAGAGAGCAGAGGGGGCAGCGTCCGAGAGGACGCCGACGCCGAGAGGCAGAGAGGGTGTCCGTAGGACACCGATCTCTCATAACCGTGTACATCGAGCGGGAGCCCGCAGGGCGAGCGCGAGATGTGCACGGACAGGCGTCCCCTCTGCGATGGTGTCCGACAGGACACCGATTTCTTATGGCGACAGGGCGACAGGACATAGGCTCCACAACAAATCGGTGTCCTGCGGACACCCGCACCAACTCAGGACACATCCGTGCACATCCGCCGTCCTGACGGCCGACGTATGTACACGGTTACGAGAAATCGACGTCCTGTCGGACGTCCCCACGCCTCACGCCGCCGTCCGCCTCACGCCACCCCGCAGGACGTGTACAGGCGGGGAAGTGGGTCGGGGCGTAAATATTTGCGGGTGTCGTGGTTTTTTTGTAGATTTGCCGCGTTAATCGAACCAATCTGAATCCATGTCTGAAAAACATCTGGTAAAAACGCTCGATAAGGTAGTGGTCCGCTTCTCGGGCGACTCCGGCGACGGCATGCAGCTTGCCGGCAATATCTTCACCAACGTATCGGCTGCCCTCGGCTGCAGGGTGTCGACATTTCCCGACTATCCCGCCGAAATCCGCGCCCCGCAAGGCTCGCTGAGCGGCGTGAGCGGCTTCCAGGTGTGTGTGGGCCGCGACGTGCACACACCGGGCGACGAGTGCGATGTGCTCGTGGCCATGAACCCTGCGGCACTGAAGCAGAACATACGCTTTCTGCGCCGCGGCGGCACGGTGATAGTAGACATAGACTCGTTCCGCGAGGCCGACCTGCGCAAAGCGCTTTTCGCCACCGACGACGCGTTTGCGGAGCTCGGCATTGACAGCAACTGCGTGCTGCAGGTGCCCGTGACGCAAATGACACGCGACGCGCTGGCCGACACGGGCCTCGACAACAAGAGCGTGCTCAAGTGCCGCAACATATTCGCCCTCGGACTCGTGTGCTGGCTGTTTGACCGTCCGCTGGACGAAGCCATAGCCCACCTGGGCAGCAAATTCGCCCGCAAGCCGGCCATATTTGAGGCCAACAGGCGGGTGCTCCAGGCCGGTTTCGACTATGGTCACAACGTGCACGCCTCCGTGTCCACCTACCGCATAGAAAGCGAGAGCACGCGCCCCGGCGTGTACACCGACATCAACGGCAACACCGCCACGGCGTGGGGTCTGATCATGGCTTCGGAAAAGAGCGGTCTGCCGCTGTTTCTGGGCTCCTACCCCATCACTCCCGCCACCGACATACTCCATGAGCTGGCCAAGCGCAAAGACCTGGGCGTGAAAGCCGTGCAGATGGAGGACGAGATAGCCGGCGTGTGCTCGGCCATTGGCGCCGCCTTCGCCGGCAACCTGGCCGTGACCAGCACCTCGGGCCCCGGCCTCGCGCTCAAGAGCGAGGGCATAGGCCTGGCCGTGATGGCCGAACTGCCGCTGGTGGTGATCGACGTGCAACGCGGCGGCCCCTCGACGGGTCTGCCCACCAAGACCGAGCAGACCGACCTCATGCAGGCGCTCTACGGCCGCAACGGCGAGAGCCCGCTGGTGGTGCTGGCCGCCTCCACTCCCACCGACTGCTTCGACATGGCTTTCGAGGCATGCCGCCTGGCAGTGGAGCACATGACGCCCGTGATACTGCTCACTGACGCGTTCATAGGCAACGGCGCCTCGGCTTGGCGCGTGCCCGAGCCCGACGAATATCCCGCCATACGGGCGCCGCGCGTGCCCGACGCACTGCGCGAGAGCGGCACATGGCAGCCTTTCTGCCGCGACGAGGCCACGCTGGCCCGCTACTGGGCGGTGCCGGGTACCGAAGGCCTCGCCCACCGCATAGGCGGCCTGGAGAAGGACTACAACTCGGGAGCCATATCGACCGACGCCGCCAACCACGAAAAGATGGTGGAAACGCGACGCGAGAAAATAGCCCGCGTGGCCGCCGACATCCCGCCGCTCGAGGTGATGTGCGACACCGAGGCCGACACACTGCTCGTGGGCTGGGGCGGCACATGCGGCCACCTGCACTCGGCCGCCGACGAGCTGTGCGCCGCCGGACAGCCCACGGCGTTCGCCCACTTCCGCTACATCAACCCGCTGCCGGCCAACACCGCCGAGGTGCTGCGCCGCTACAAGCGCGTGGTGGTGGCCGAGCTGAACTCGGGCATGATGGCCGACTGGCTGCAGTGCCACTTCCCGGACGTCGACATACGCCGCATAAACAAAGTGCAGGGACAGCCCTTCCTGGTGGGCGAGCTCGTGGAGCGCATGACCGCCATAGCCCGCGAAGCCTGAGCCACAACATCACCCAACCACAAACACACTCCACCCCATTCATCAGATGTGCCAATCATATACAGCGGCCGACTATAAGAACGGCCAAAGCGTGCGCTGGTGCCCCGGATGCGGCGACCACGCCATACTCAACACTCTCCACAAGGCCATGGCCACGCTTGGTGTGGCCCCGCACCGCACGGCCGTAATCTCCGGCATCGGATGCAGCTCGCGCCTGCCCTACTACATGAACACGTACGGCTTCCACACCATCCACGGCCGTGCGGCGGCCATAGCCACGGGCTTCAAGATAGCCAACCCGGAAATGACCGTATGGCAGATTTCGGGCGACGGCGACGGCCTGGCCATCGGCGGCAACCATTTCATACACGCCGTGCGCCGAAACATCGACATCAACATACTGCTGTTCAACAATAAAATCTACGGCCTCACCAAGGGGCAGTACTCGCCCACGAGCCCGCGCGGCTTTGTGTCGAAATCGTCGCCCTACGGCACGGTCGAGGACCCCTTCATCCCCGCCGAGCTCGCCTTCGGCGCCCGCGGCAATTTCTTCGGCCGCAGTATCGACGTGGAACTGGCCACGTCGCAGGAGGTGCTCGTGGCCGCCGCGCGCCACAAGGGCACGTCGGTGGTGGAGATACTGCAGAACTGCGTGATATTCAACAACGGCATACACAGCGAAATCACCGACCGCGCCAACCGCGCCGAGCGCACCATACACCTGCGCCACGGCGAGAAGATGCTGTTCGGCGCCAACAATGAGCGCGGCCTGGTGCAGGACGGCTTCCTGCTCAAAGCCGTGACCATAGGCGAGGACGGCTACACGATGGACGATGTGCTGGTGCACGACGCCCACACGCCGTCGAACTTCCTGCACCAGCAGCTGGCCATGATGGACGGCCGCGAGCTGCCGCTGGCCATCGGCGTGATACGCGACGTGGACGCCCCCACCTACACCGACACGCTCGAGGAGCAGATAGCGCACGTGCGCAGCCACAAAGGGCACGCGTCGCTGCGCGACATGATACTCGCCGGCAGCACCTGGGAGGTGAAATAAGCTCCCGCGGCATACGCGCATATACAGACACCCCTCGCGGCCCGATCGGCCGCGAGGGGTGTGCTTTTGCTGGCTGCTGCGGCAGCGTCAGAGAGCGCGGGCGCCGTCGCTAATCACCACGTCGTAGATTTTGGGCTCATGGCCGTAGCGCTCGGCAAAGCGGGCGATGGCGGTCTTGACGAACTGGTCGCGGAGCTCGTCCTTGACGAGGTTGATGGTGCAGCCGCCGAAGCCGCCGCCCATGATGCGCGAGCCCGTGACGCCGCACTCGCGGGCCACATCGTTGAGGAAATCGAGCTCTTCGCAGCTCACCTCATAGTCCTTGGAGAGTCCGGCGTGGGTTTCGTACATCTTGCGTCCTACGGTGTCGTAGTCACCGGCCACGAGCGCGTCGCACACGGCGAGCACGCGCTCCTTCTCCTCAATGACGAACTTGGCGCGCAGATAGTCCTCGGCCGTGATTTCGCCCTTGATGGCATTAAGAGCCTCCTGCGTGGCGTCGCGGAGGGTTTCGAGGCCGAGGCGCGCGGCCACGCGCTCGCAGGATGCGCGGCGCTTGTTGTAGGGCGAGTCGGCGAGCTCATGCTTCACGCGCGAGTCCACGAGCACGAGGCTGTAGCCCTGCGGGTTGAAGGGGAAATACTCGTGCTCGAGCGAGCGGCAGTCGAGGCGCATCAGATGGCCTTTCTTGCCGAACACGCTGGCAAACTGGTCCATGATGCCGCAGTTGACGCCGCAATAGTTGTGCTCGGTGCTCTGGCCTATCTTGGCGAGCTCGAACTTGTCGATATTGTTGTCGTTGAACAGGTCGTTCAGCGCAAAGGCGAAGCAGGACTCGAGCGCTGCCGACGAACTCAGGCCGGCGCCGTTGGGCACATTGCCGGCGAAAGCGGCGTCGAAGCCGTGCACGTGGCCGCCGCGCTTGAGTATCTCGCGGCACACGCCGAACACGTAGCGCGCCCACGACGGTGCGGGAGCGTCTTCCTCACGCAGGCCGAACTCGCAGTAGGCGTTGTCAAAATCCACGCTCACGAGGCGCACTGTGTCGGTGCCGTTGGGTTTGATTTCGGCAAGTATCACCTTGTCGATGGCGCCGGGGAAGACGAAGCCTCCGTTGTAGTCGGTGTGCTCGCCGATAAGGTTGATGCGTCCGGCGGAGGCATAGAAGGCGCCGTCGGTTCCGAAACGCTGCTCAAACGCGGCGTGTACTTTTTCTTTTAATTCCATGGTGGTATGTTTAGTTTAGAGATGGTGTTCAGTTGTTGGCGTCGACCGGGCGCACCGAAATGGCGAAGCCGCCGCCGCGCGCCATGGGTATGGACAGCACGGTGTCGGATGTGACCGTGCGGCGCGTGATGTCGTAGACCTCGGGGTTGGTGTGGCCGTCGGCCTCGGGAGTGTCGGCATAGAGTGTGGCCTCGTAGGTGCGGCCGGGGGTGAGGAAATCAAGAGCCACGGACGCTGTGCGGGGAGTTTCGGCGTTGACACCGCCCACGTACCACGCGTCACCGCCTTTGGCGCGGCGTGCGGCAATGATGTATTCGCCGGGCACGGCGTCGAGATAGCGGCTCTCGCTCCAGTCCACGGGCACTTCGCGGATGAAGGCGAAGGCGTCGGGCTTTTCGGCATAGTGCTCGGGGAGGTCGGCAGCCATCTGCAGGGGCGAGTACATGGTCACGTACAGGGCGAGCTGGTTGGCCACGGTGGCGCGCTTGTGCTCCTTGTTGCCGGGAGCGAAGCTGCCCAGGTCCATGCGGAAGATGCCGGGCGTGAAGTCCATCGGTCCGCCCTTGAGGCGCGTGAAGGGCAGTATGGTCACATGCTGAGTGCTCATGTTTTGGTATTCGGTGCCCATGGCGCTCTCGTTGCCTACGAGGTTGGGATAGGTGCGTGCCAGGCCTGTGGGTCGCACGGCCTCGTGGGCGTTGACCATGATGTGGTGGTCGGCGGCGCGGCGCACGGCGTCGAGGTAGTGGCGCACCATGCGCTGGCTGTAGTGAGTGTCGCCTTTGGGCAGGATGTTGCCCACGTAGCCGCTCTTGACAGCGTCGTAGCCGTATTCGTTCATGAGGGCATAGGCGGTGTCCATGTGCGCCTCATAGTTGGCGGGCGAGCCGCTGGTTTCATGGTGCATCATGAGCTTGATGCCGCGGCTGCGCGCATAGTCGTTGAGGGCCTTGAGGTCGAAATCGGGGTAAGGCGTGACGAAGTCGAACACATAGTCCTTCTCCTTGCCGAACCAGTCCTCCCAGCCTATGTTCCACCCTTCGATGAGCAGCTGGTCGAAGCCGTTGTCGGCGGCGAAATCGATGTAGCGGCGCACATTGGCGTTGTTGGCGCCATGCTTGCCGTGGGGGCGCGCCTTGGAATAGTCGAACGTGGCGAGGTCGAAATCCTCGGCGTTGGTGTAGCTCCACTGGCTCTTGCCGGTGATCATTTCCCACCATACGCCCATGTATTTGGTGGGGTGAATCCAGCTCACATCCTCAAGCGCGCAGGGCTCGTTGAGATTGTAGATAATGTTTGTGGCGAGGATGTCGGTAGCCGAGCCCACCATCACCACGCGCCAGGGAGTGGCGAAAGGCAGAGCCACGGTGGCTTTGGCCTCGGGTATGCCCGGCGTGAGGTGCGAGGTGAACATCATGGTGGTGTCGTTCAGGTCGAGGTGCATGGCGGGATAGTCGACGAGCGCGGCCTCGTGTATGTTGATGTACACGCCCGAGTCGTTGCGCATGAGCAGCGACGTCTGCACGCCCGTGGGCGAGAATCCTGTGGCCGACACGTTGCCGGGCTGGTCGTTGCTGTTTTTGGCGCGTATGCCGCTCAGGGGCGTTATGTTGTATTCGTATTCCTGCGTGTCGTAGTCGCCGGGTATCCACCACGCAGTGTGGTCGCCGGCCATGGCGAACTGCGAGAGCTCCTCGGCTATGCGCAGCGAGTCGGTGCCGGCTTGGGCCGGGAACACGTAGCGGAAACCGATGCCGTCGTCGTAGGCGCGGAACTCAATGTCCATCTTCATGCCTGTGGCCTTCTGTGTGAGGTGCACGGTCATGGCGTTGTAGACATCGGCTATGGAGTCGTTCTCGCCCCACACGGGCGCCCATTTGCCGTCGTGCGCGCTGTGTTCGATGCCGTCCACGGCAAAGCCCGAGGCCAGGTCGGGGTTGTCGCCGAGCAGGCGGAAGCCGAGAGTCGAGGGACGCACTATGGTGTCGGAGCCGCTGACGAGGCTGTAGACAGGCACGCCGGCGGCGTCGGTGGAGAAAGCCACGGCAAGGTCGCCGTCGGGCGACAGCAGCCTGCCGTCGGGCGCTGCCGTGCATGCCGACAGAGCGAGCGCCGGCAGAAGAAATCGGATGATAGAAGTATGCATAATCTTTACTGTATGAAAAAAATGTATTGTAAGGTATTGAGAAATCAAGGTTTCCATGTTTGGTAGCGCAAATATAGCCAATTTTCGCGATACCGGCAAACGCGCGCGGCGCCTCAGGCAGGATCGACGTCGTAGTGCAGCACTGTGCCGCGTAAGGCGCCGGCTGCGCTGAGCCGCGCGTTGAGCTCGCGCAGCGCTTCCTTGACGCGGGGCATATAGGCCTCTACCTCCACGCGCAGCATGATGCGGCGTATGTAGAGGTTCTGCACGCGCGCCACGCCCGGAGGCTCTGGACCCGACACGCGGTTGCCGAACAACTGACGCAGCTGCTCGGCGTAGACACGCGCCTGCCCGTCGAGCACGCGCTCGTCGCGATGGCGCAGCACAACGTAAATCATGCGCGTGAACGGCGGGTAGTTGAACGCCCGTCGCTCGGCAATCTCGTGGTCGAAGAATCCGGCATAGTCGTGCGCGCGCACAAATCCCAGCACAGGGTGGTCGGGCGTGTAGGTCTGCACCAGCACTCGCCCGGGCGCGCCACGGCGTCCGGCGCGTCCGGCCACCTGCTCGAGCATGTTGAAGGCGCGCTCGGCCGAGCGGTAGTCGGGGTAGAATATCACATTGTCGGCACTCACCACCGCCACCATGCCCACATCGCCGAAATCCAGGCCTTTGGTGACCATCTGCGTGCCCACCAGTATGTCGGCCTTGTGCTGCGAGAAGGTGTCGATGATGCGGTCGTAGCTGTCGCGTGCGCGCGTGGTGTCGAGATCCATGCGCAGCGTGCGGAAGCCTTCGAATTCCGATGCTATCGCGTCCTCCACACGTTCGGTGCCGTAGCCGGCGATTTCCATGGCCGGCTCGCCGCACTGCGGGCAGTAGCCCGGCATGGGATACACGGCGCCGCAGTAGTGGCACATCAGCGAGTCGATGCGGCGGTGGTAGGTGAGCGCCACGTCGCAGTGGTCGCATTTGGGTACATAGCCGCACAGGCGGCAACGGGCGCGCGGGGCAAAGCCGCGGCGGTTGTGGAAGAATATCACCTGACGCCCTTCGGCGAGCATGCGTCGCGCCGTACCTATGGTGGTGTGGGCCAGCGAGCCGTCCACGGCTCGCTGCTCGCGCTCGCGGCGCATGTCCACCACCTGTATCTCCGGCAGCTGCATCTCCGAATAGCGTTGCGTGAGCTGCACGAAGCCGTACTTGCCGCTGCGTGCGGCCTTGTAGTATGTGTCGACGGCCGGCGTAGCGCTGCCGAGCAGGGTCTTGGCGCCGTGCATGCCCGCGAGCACAATGGCCACGTCGCGACCGTTGTAGCGCGGCGCCGGGTCGTACTGCTTGTAGCTCGACTCATGCTCTTCGTCCACTATAACCAGGCCAAGCGATGCAAAGGGCAGAAACACCGCCGAACGCGCTCCTATCACCACACACGGCTCTGACGAAGACAGCAGGCGGCGCCAGATTTCGACACGCTCGTTGTCGGTGAACTTGGAGTGGTATATGACCACACTGCGCCCGAACACACGCTGCAGACGCCGCGTGAGCTGCGTGGTAAGGGCTATCTCGGGCACCAGCATGAGCGCCTGGCGTCCGAGGCGCAGCGCCTCGTCGATGAGGTGCATGTATATCTCGGTCTTGCCGCTGGACGTGACGCCGTGCAGCAGCACCACGCCGTGGTCGCGGAACGAGTCGCGTATGCCGCGCAGGGCCTCGGCCTGCGGCTCCGACAGCACGGGCAGGCCGGCCGCAGGCTGCGAGGTATCGAGGCTGAAACGCCCCACCTCGCGCTCGGTCACGGCCACAAGGGATTTTTTCTCAAGCTCGCGCACTATGGAGCGCGGCACGCCGCTGCGTTCTGTCAGCGCGCCTATCTCCACCGGCTGCAGCGGCTCGGCGGCGCGGTTGAAGCGGCTCATTTCAAGGAGGGTCATAAAGGCCGTTTCCTGCTTGGGCGAGCGCTTCAGAACGGCGAGCGCGGCCACGAGCGCACCCGCGTCGCCGCGGGGGATGGCCGGAGCCACGAAAGTCTGCCTGCGCGCTTTGTAGCGCTCGACAAGGCGCTCGCTCACCACGAGCAGCCCGCGCTCGACAAGGCGCGCCACCACGCCTTCGGCGGCACGTCCCGTGGCCTTGCATATGTCGGCGGCCGAGAGCCGCCCCTTGTCGCGCAGCAGCGCGTACACTGCCGCGTCGGCATCAGACAGCCCGGCCACGGCGTCGGGCGGAGCATCGGGAGAGTGCTCCACCACGGTTTCGCTCTCGACTTTCAGGCCAGCCGGGAGGGCGGCCTTCATCACGTCGCCTATGCCGCAGAGGTAATAGTCGGCAATCCAGTGCCACAGCTGAAGCTGCGGACGCCGCACTATGGGATAGGGGTCGAGCACGGCCACAATCTCCTTTATCTCAGGCATATCGGGACGACGCGTATGCACATCCTCGACTATGCCGGTGTAGAGATGGCGTCGGCCGAACGGCACAAGCACACGGCTTCCGCGCACCACCGCCGGCGAGCCTTCGGGCAAGGGCGGCACGGCATAGGTGAACGCCGCGTTCAGCGGAACGGGCACTACTACGTCGACGTATGTCACGTGCGCGTCACTCATCGCTGCTGTCTTCGCCGTCGGCCTCGCGGCGTGCCTTTTCAAATTTGGCCTTCATGGTGGGATTGCCGTGTGTGAGGCGCCGTATGGTCAGCCCCTGGGTCTTGTCGTTGGCCAGGCGCAGATTGTTTTCAGAACCTATCAGCGCTTCTTTCACCTTCATAAGGTGCTGTATGGTCTTGTCTATCTCCTCAATGGCGGCGTTGAATTTCTTGCTGGCCTGCTCGTAGTTGCGTCCGAATCCCTCGCGGAAAGCGTTGAGTTTGGCCTCGAAGTTGGTCACATCCACGCTCTGGCGCTGCGCCTCCTCGAGTTTCTGCAGGTAGGTCACGCTCTTGCGCGAGGCCTGCGAGAGCAGCGCTATAATCGGCATGAAGAACTGCGGGCGCACCACAAACATGCGCGGATATCGGTACGACACGTCGACGATGCCCTCGTTGTAGAGCTCGCTGTCGGCCTCCAGCAGCGACACCAGCACGGCGTATTCGCAGTTCTTGGCGCGTCGGTCGCGGTCGAGCTTGGCGAAAAAGTCTTCGTTGCGGTGCTTTGTGGCGGTGGTGTCGGCTTCGTTTTTCATCTCAAACATTATCGAGATATACTCCGTGCCGTCTATATAGTCGCGGAAAATGAAATCGCCCTTGGAGCCTCCCGCGGCGTCGTTGTCCTTCTCGAAATACGCAAACGGGTATGCCGTGGCGCGCACGCGGTTGAACTCGTTGCTGCAGTGCACCTCGAGCGATTCGCCTATCATTTTGGTGCTCAGGCGCGCCTTCATTTCCTTGTAGTAGTCTATCATCTCCTGCTTCTGACGCAGCTGCAGGGCATGCTGCTCGCGTAGCGCCGCCTCGCGCACGGCCGTTTCGGCGCGTTCGTTGTCAGCTGCATGCCGCAGCGACGCTATCTGCGCATCCTTTTCGCGAAGCGCTTCGTTGGTGCGGTTCTGCTCCTCGAGCAGCGCCACGCGCAGCTTGTCGTCGGCCTGCTCCACCTTGGCCTTGAGCGCCTCGATGGCACGGTCGCGGCCGGCGAGCTCCCGCTCGGCCTTGAGGCGCTCCAGTTCGGCCTGTCCGGCGAGCTGCTCGCGCAGATTGCGTATCTCGGCATCGCGCTTTCCGAGCTCGAGCTCCTTGAGGGCGAGGCTTTCCGACATCTGCTGCCTGGCCCGCGCCTGCTCGGCCTCACGCTGTGCCTGCATGCGGCTCTGCAGTTCCTTTTCCCTGCGGGCGAGTTCCTCGTCGAAAGCGGCGTTGCGCACCTGCGCGGCTATGGAGCGGAAGGCATCCTCGTCCACCGAGAACACGTGTTGGCAATTAGGGCATTTCAGTTCTTTCATAGTTGCAAATATACGGAAAATCCCCCGAACCGCAATATCCATATGCAGCAGCTCGGATTAGTGTCCCGCAAGGGCATGATATTTGCGGCAAAAAACGTATCTTTGCAGACAAACCGATATCATGAAAGCATACAGACTATTCTCATGGCTGCTTGCCGCAACGGCGTGGCTCGCGGCAGATGCGGCGGACGCCACGAAAGAGGCCGCCGCGGTAAGACGGATCATAGAGCGCGTAAACGACACGTGGCAGGCCGCACATGCGCCCGAGGCAAGCGCGTTCTGGGACGAGGCTGCATACCACACGGGCAATATGGAGGCCTACCGCCTGACCGGCAACACGCGATGGAGGGAATACTCCGAGCGATGGGCCGCGCACAACGACTGGAAAGGCGCCAAAAGCGACGACCGCCACTCATGGAGGCTTGACTACGGCGAAACGGACGACCATGTGCTGTTCGGCGACTGGCAGATATGCTTTCAGACCTATGCCGACCTTTACCGCGAAATGCCCGACGAGCGCCGCATAGCGCGCGCACGGGAAGTGATGGAATATCAGACCGGCACCCCGCGCAACGACTATTGGTGGTGGGCCGACGGCCTTTACATGGTGATGCCGGTGATGACAAAACTGCACGGTATCACCGGCGACAGCCGCTATCTTGAGAAACTGTATGAATACATCTGCTACAGCGACAGCATCATGTATGACGCGGACGAGGGGCTGTATTTCCGCGACGCCAAATACGTGTACCCTGCCCATAAAAGCGACAACGGACGGAAAGATTTCTGGGCGCGCGGCTGCGGATGGGTATTCGCCGGCCTGGCCAAAGTGCTGGCCGACCTGCCGCAAAACTATGCGCACCGCGACTTTTTTGTAAGGAAATACCGGCGCATGGCCGACGCGGTGGTAGCGGCGCAGCAGCCGGGAGGCTACTGGACGCGGTCGATGCTTGACGCCGACCATGCTCCGGGCTTTGAAACAAGCGGCACGGCGTTTTTCACCTACGGGCTGCTGTGGGGACTGAACCACGGCTATCTGAAAGGCGACCGCTACGCCGAGGCAGCAGCTGCCGGATGGCGGTATCTGCGCGACACTGCCCTGCAGCGCGACGGCTCCATAGGCTACGTGCAGCCCATCGGCGAGAAAGCCATACCCGGACAGTGTGTCGACGCACGCTCCACATCGAATTTCGGCACAGGGGCCTTCCTGCTCGCCGCCTGCGAGTATGTGCGCATGCTTGAGGCACCTGCCAACACCGACAGAGCCTACTGGCTGTCGCTGCTCGAGCAGATGGCGCGGCCTGTGCTCTCCAAGATGGCGCAGGGACGCCTGCAGGCCGACATGCAGCTTGAGTTGAGCCCGTCGTGGGACGGACGCGACCGGCGGGTGGCCTATATGGAGGCTTTCGGACGCCTCATGGCCGGCGTGGCGCCATGGCTGGCACTGCCCGACGACGACAGCCAGGAAGGACGCCTGCGCTCGGAACTGCGCAGCATGGCCCTGCGCAGCTACGCCAACGCCGTAGACCCCGCCAGCCCCGACTGCCTGCTCTGGAGCGGCCAGGGGCAGGCGCTCGTCGACGCGGCATACGTGGCCGAATCGTTCCTGCGCGCTTACGACGCGCTGTGGATGCCGCTCGACAGCATCACCAAACAGCGCTATATCGCGGCCTTTCAGGGCATGCGCGAAATAGACCCGCCTTACACCAACTGGGTGCTGTTTTCGTCCGTTATAGAAAGTTTCCTGGCCAAGACGGGAGCATCCTACGACCAGTATCGCGTGAACTCGGCCATCCGCAAAGTGGAAGAGTGGTACACCGGCGACGGCTGGTACGCCGACGGCCCGCAGTTTGCTTTCGACTACTACAGCAGCTACGTGTTCCACCCCATGTATCTCGAAACTCTTCAGGCCATGATTGACTCAGGCCACTACACGCGCATACACTACCGCAACTACCACGCACGCGCATTGCGGCGCACACAGAAATTCAGCATCGTGCTCGAACGGCTCATCTCGCCGGAAGGCACATTCCCCGTGGTGGGCCGCTCCATCCCCTACCGCATGGCTGCCATGCAGCCGCTGGCCATGATGGCGTGGCTCGGGCATCTGCCGGCAGGTGTGGGACAAAGCCAGACTCGCGCGGCGCTCACGGCCGTGATGCACCGCATGTTCGACGGCCGCCGGAATTTCAACGAAGGCGGCTACCTTACCATAGGTTTCACCGGGAGCCAGCCGGAGGTGGCCGACTGGTACACCAACAACGGCTCGCTGTACATGACGTCGCTGGCGTTTCTGCCGCTGGGCCTGCCGCCTGCGCATCCGTTCTGGAGCGATGCGGCGCAACCCTGGACGCAATGCAAGGCGTGGGGCGGAGAACCCTTCCCGAAAGACCACCACTGGCACGACGGACATGCTACGCCTGACCTTTTTTAGCCTGCTGGCCGTGTCGGCCATAGCCGCACGCGCATGGCAACCGCAGCTGCACGAGAGCGCAATCGGACCGGCATATGCGGCCACATCGGTCAACACGGCCATATTCCGCGCCAATCCGCTTGCCACCCACGACTCCACGCAATATGCCTGCTACTACGACCCACAGGGCCGCGTCACGCTTGCCATGCGGCGCCTCGGCACCGACGTGTGGCGCATCTGCCCCACCCCGTACTCGGGCCATCCCGACGACGCCCACAATGTGATAAGCATCGGCGTGGACGGAGAAGGCACGCTGCACATGGCTTTTGACCACCACGGCCACCCGCTACACTACTGCCGCGCCGAAGCCGCGGCCCCGGCCGCCGTGGGAGCGATGCTGCCGATGACGGGCCTGCAGGGCGAAGACAACGTCACCTACCCCGAGTTTCACCGGCTGCCCGACGGCGACCTGCTCTTCGTGTTCCGCAGCGGCGCGAGCGGGCGCGGCGACATGGTGATAAACCGCTACATCACATCGGAGCAGAGGTGGGTCAGGGTGCACGATGTGCTGCTCGACGGCGAAAACGAGCGCAGCGCCTACTGGCAGATGCACGTCGACGCCGCCGGAACGATACACCTTTCGTGGGTGTGGCGCGAATCGTGGCTTGTGGAAACCAACCACGACATATGCTATGCGCGCTCACGCGACGGCGGCGTCACGTGGGAGCGCTCCGACGGCAGCCCGTACGCGCTGCCCGTCACCATGGCCACGGCCGAGGTGGCATGCGCCGTGCCGCAGAACAGCGAGCTCATAAACCAGTGCTCCATGAGCGCCGACGCCGAAGGACACCCCATGATAGCAGCCTACTGGCGCGACAGCAGCGACAGCGTGCCTCGCTACCGCCTTGTGGAGCACGACGGACGCAGCTGGCGCACAAGCGTGGTGACTGACCGCTCCACGCCTTTCAGCCTCAAGGGCGGCGGCACAAAAATGATACCCGTGTCCAGGCCGCGTGTGGTGGCCGATACGCGCACGGGAGCCGTAGTCTACCTGTTTCGCGACGCCGAGCGCGGAAGCAGAGTGAGCGCGGCGCTGCGGCGCTCTAAAAACGCTCCGTGGGAGATAGCCGACCTGACCGACTACAGCGTCGACGCCTGGGAACCGGCCATAGACTCCGGCCTGTGGGCTTCGGAGCAGACGCTTCACATATACGTGCAGCGCGCCGGACAGGGCGACGGCGAACGCACCACTTCCACACCCCCGCAGACCGCACGCGTGCTTGAACTCACGCTCCCTCCCGCAACCGCGCAATAACGTTAAGTCCCCGCACCGGGTGTCCGATGCGGGGACTGCTGTATCAGCAGGCGGCCGGGCTTATTTCACCACCAGCTTGAAAGTGTGGCGCACGGATGCCGAGCGCACTTCCAGCACGTAAAGGCCGGGCAGCACGCGGCTCAGGTCGAGCTGACTGCTTTCGTTGCCGAAACGCGCCACTGCGCGGCCGGAAAGGTCGTACAGCACGGCGCTGTCGAACTCGCCGCGCACATTGGTGAAGCCCACCGCGGGGTTGGGCCATACGGCCACGCCGCCGTCGGCCTGCACATCGGATATGCCGTCGGTGCCGAAGGTGATGCTTGACTCGGAAGAGCTGCCGGAGGCATAGACAGCCTTGACGGTGGCTGTGTGCACTCCGTCGGCAGCACCGGGCAGCACGCAGCTTGCGGCGTCGACAGTGGCCACGGGCGTGCCGTCGAGCGATACCTCGTATTTCACCTCGGGGCCGGTTATGGCCACGTTCATGTCGAAGCCGTTGCCGGAACTGATGGTCACATCGTCGACAAAGAGTGTGAAGCCGTCCGACGATGTGCTGCGCAGAGCCACATAGCGGGCTTTGGCCGGGATGTCGAACTCATAGTGTTTCCACTGCTGCATGGGCACACTGATTTCGTCGCCGAGCCATACGAAAGACGAAGGCTCGCCGGTGGTTTCGGAATATCCCACCATGATGGTTTCCACATAGGTCTGCGAATAGCCGCGGGCCATGAATCCGAATTTGAAATCGGTGTGATAGGTCAGTCGCGGCGAAATGAGATAGTCGTCGTTGCCGTAAACCGACGAGAAGCATGCCAGGTTCTGCTCGCCGCTGTAGGCGTGCGATGCCTGACGGTCGGAGAACATGGAGGGTGTGGTTTTCTTCGGGTCAAACACTATGAACGACATCGGCTTCGTGCGGCCGGGGAAATCATAGTCCAGCTCGGCGAAGGTACGTGCGCCGTCGCCGTCGATGCAGGTCCAGGGCATTTCGCTGCTGCCGGGCACGGCAAACGGCTCATAGCTTTCGAAATCGTCGGTCACCTCGCCGGATTCGTTCCATGTGAGCAGAACATCGCCGGAGGCCTCTCCCGCAGGATAGATTTTAAGGTTGACAGGCTCGGCGATAATCTCGCTCATAACGAGCACACCCGTGGACACGTTGTCGTCCTTCGTTATGTCGATGGCGGCCGACAGTGTTTCATATCCGGGCAGCGAGAGCGTAAGCGTGTAGTTGTCCTTCCACACGCCTTCGATGGTGGCGCGGCCATCGGCATCGAGTTCGGCGCCGTAGGTACGGCTGCCGTCGGCATTGGAAAGGATTGCTTTCGCACCCGATGCGTCGGCGCTGTGGGAATTGGTCACGGCGGCTATGGCCAGCGTGGAATACACGTTCTTCAGCAGATAGCATGACTGCTCGGGGGCAGAAACCGTGCCGTCGGGATATACAGGGGCCACGGCATAGGAGTACACACCCGGAGCCAGCGAAGCCCAGGCGGCATCGGCTATTTCAGTGCCCGACACGGGTGAATCGCTGACAAGAGTCCACTCCGAAGGATTGTAGCCGGCGCCGCGCCACACTTTGTAGGCGTACCACTCGGGAAGCGCTTCGCGCCCGGAGCCCACGGCTGCGGCGGGTTCGTTCTCGGCCGGGAAGGCATAGCCTTCGGCGCGTATGAACAGATTGCCGCTGATGCCGAGAGCCTCGCAGGGGGCAAACTCCCCGGATGCGAAATCGATGGAATAATAATATGTGCCCGACGCGAAGGGACAGCTGCCCTCGCCGCTGTCGATGGCGAGTCCCAGGAAGCCCGGGTAGTTGACGGCTACAAGGCAGCCGCGGGGAGCCTCGATGGCCGACGGCAGCTCGTGGGCGCTCCACTCTCCGTCGGTGTTGGGCACATTGCGCGCGCTGTAGAGCAGCGTGCCTGTGGGCTGACCCTGTTCGTCAAGTTCATATACATATACGTTGACAGTCTTGTGCGGGCCGCCCTGCGATGTGGTCTGCCACAGCAGTCGGTCCACCACCATAGGCTTGCGGAAGGCGGTGCCCAGTATGGCGGTGCCCACATTGTTGGTGATGCCGGTCTGACTCGCAGGCTCGCCGGAGTCGAAACGTGCAGTGTGGCGGGCGTCAGGCGCCGTCCAGCTCACGGTGAGCGTATTGTCGTCGCCTGCTGTAGCGGTCACGTTGCCGGCCGGATAGTGGGCGTAGCCGAGCGTTATGGTGCCGAGGTCGGTGTCGGCATCAAGCTCGAACGCCACAGTGGCGGGTGCATGCCAGTCTTTTGTCACGGTCACCGACGAGGGTTTGCCCACCACGGCTGCAAACTCGAAACGGCCGGCCGCATCGGCCACAGTCTGAAGCGGCACATAGCCTTCAAGCGCCACAGCCGCGCCGGCCACGGGCTCGCCAAGTGCGTCGACCGCAACTCCGGCCACCTTGTACTCCGGCAGACGTTTAATGGCAACGTTCACCTCTACATCGGCGTCGTTCACGGCGATTTCAGTTTTGGTCACGCTTTCGTAGCCGAGTTTGGAAACCGACACGGTGTAAGCGCCGTTGGGCACGAAGTCGAAACGATAGGCACCCGACGCGTCCGTGAGCGCCGAAGCGTGTATCTGCTCAAGCTCTACGGTGGCGCCCTCCACGGGATTGGAGTCGGAGTCGGTGACCACACCTCCCAGCATCGCACCGCCGGTCTGCACCATAAATGTCACTACACTGTTGCCGTAGTAGGTGGATTCGGAGCCGGTGACCTCGCCATAGGTGAAGGGCGAGCTGCTCTGATAGTAAAGGGGCACATTGTCGGCCAGCGGGCTGTCGTAGTACGGGAACTGCACGCCGGAGTAGTACGACTGCGTGGCGTTTTCGAGCGAGTGCATTGTCACCACGGCCAGGTTGCCGCCCTCGTAGTCGAACGACTTGGTAAGCTCGAGGTCGAGCACACCCTCGCCGCGCACCATGTCTACCGCGCCTTCATAAACCAGTGTAAGCTCCTCAAGCGGAATCCACCCTCCGGCGGCCTTGGTGCGGTCGGTGTTGCAGAGATACACCTTTATGGCCGCATTGGTGGGGGCTGCGCTGTACGACGATGTCTTGTAGGCATATTTTACGGCTGTTATGCGGCCGCGCGTTATGCCTATCTCATTGCCGGAATACACTTGCTGGTTCACGCTGTATTTGGAGCTGAAATAGAAGGGGCTGTAGGAGCTCATGCCCTTTTTGGCGCCTACGGTCACCTCCTCGGGCGTGCCCACGGGCATCACGGTGATGGAAATCGCGGGCGTATGGTCGTCGGACGCGATTTCGTCGAGGGGGTCCACGATGTGTCCCTGCAGCGAGGTCAGGCCGTCGGTCACGGTGCACTCCACATATACCAGAGTCGACGCTCCGGCAGCCAGGGTTTCGGTCACTTCCTTCACGGCCACGCGTTTGCCGGCGGCGTCAAGCAGCTCCACGGAGAAGCCCGTGCGGTCGAGTGTGCCGCGGTTTGTCACGGCCACTGCGTAGGGATACGTGTTGCCGGTCACAGGCGTGGGGTTGCCGGTGATTTCGGTGGCGGCGAGGTTGTGTTCCACGAGTTTCTCTATCTGAATGTTGTCTATAATCAGATAAGAGTTGCCCGACGCTGTGGTCTGATGCATGGCCAGGTTCAGCGTGCCGCCATGCTCGCCGGTGCTGAACACGAATTCTTTGGAACCGAGGGCCCACGTTCTTTCAAATGCGAGCGTGCCGAGATTGCTTACGGGCTGTATATGGTCGTAGTCTTTGAGCAGAAGCATCTCCACGGAGTGGCTTCCGTTGGCCATGCAGCTCATGGTGATTTTATATGTGGCACCGGCCTCGAAATCGAAGGCGGGGCTTATCAGCCAGTCGTCGCCGTCGTTGTTGGCGGCCATGAAGTATGCTCCGGCTGCTTTTGCCCACGAGATGGCGAAATACTGCCATCCGTTGCCGTCGTCGTTGGCGTCCACGGTGGTCCATTTCGCAAAATCCTCTTCGCTGAATTCGTCGTAATACGGGAAGCCGAGATTCGGACCGAGGGTGATGGAGGGCGATACGGCGGGAGCGGAGCTGCCGGTGGCATTGGTGGCTGTGATTTCATAGCTGTAGTTGCCGGAGGTTTCCACGCCGGTTTCCGTCCACTCGGTTGCGGTCAGCGATTCGGCCACGAGGGTGTTGTCGGGCAGGCGCTTCACGCTGTACGTAAGCGAGCCGGTGTCAATCCATCCGCCGTTGGCGCCGAGGGTTACGGGCTTCCAGCTGATGCGCGCCGAGTTTGTGCCCAGGCGCTCCACGTTTATGCCTTCGGCGGCCGCGGGGATGTCGGTGCCGACAAAGGCGCTCACCGATGCGGGCACACCGGCGCCTGCAGCCGTGTGGGCCACCACCGTCCATGTGTGTGCGGCGCCGCCCGAGCTGCCCGCCACATCTGTGTACTCCGACTCGGCGCCCGGCTGCGTAGCCGATGCCGTGCCCACGGCCACACCGTCGCGGAGTATCTCCACTTTGGAAAAGGCCTTGACGGGCTCGCCGCCGAACGTGTGGGTGGGGTTGGTCCATTTCAGCGTAGCGGCGTACTGGCCTTCGGGTGCGGGCGTGACAGTCAGGTTCTGCACGGCGTTGGGGGCGCCGTCGGGCACCACTACATAGGGTATGTACAGACCCACCACCTGGTCGTCGCCAAGCGCACGGCCGCGCGTAGCCACGCCGGTCGTCACATCCACAGTGGCCATGAACGTTTCCTCCATCTCCACCATGCCGGTTTCGCTCAGCCTGGTGGCCGTAGCCGCCCACCACAGCGTTTTGGTGCCATGGTCGAACTCCATGCTCTGGAATTTCGCCGGCGCGCAGCCCGTGTGGCCCACTACGGTGACCGTGCCGTCGGTCTTGTCGATGCGACACAGGTCGCCGCTAAAGCTTATGGCGTAAAGGCGCCCGCTCCAGTCGGCGGCGAGAGTAAAAAATTTACGGTCCAGGTCGGCCACTTTTGTGCCTTTGCCCGAACCGAGATCTATGGTATAAAGTGCCGAATAGGCGTCGTTCACCTTTGCCACCGCATACATGGTGGAGCCTGCGTGGTCGTAGGTCATGTCGTTGACGAAATTGTCAAAGCCGGTGATGCTGCCCACGGTGGCATATGTGCCGGTATTGATGTCCATGCGCACGAGCGCGTCGGGCACCTCCTTCGAGCCGCTCACCCGCGATGCCGCCACGTAATAGGCGCCGTCGTCGGTATAGGCTCCTGCCGTCGATGTCTGATAGAAGGGTATGGCCGATGTGTACACGGCATTGCCGTCGCCATACAGCGGGAATGTCACAAGATGGTTGGTGAGCGAATACTGGTCGGCTGTGAACGCGAGCATGCCGTATGCCTGCGTGTCCTCGGCCGCCGACACATCTGTCGTACTCGTCAGCAACGCCGCCGCGAGCGCAAACGCCGCCGCGGCCTTTTTAAACTGCTTCATGAGATAAATGTGGTTTTCAGACTAATATGGAATTGTTAAAAAATTAAAGTTTTTGGTCAAAAATGTGATTTTGCGGGCTCAAAGATATGAAATTCGCATTATATATGCAATATTTTTAGCATTTTTGTTAAAAACACACCCTAAAAATAACAATTCATAAACCGACGTTAAAAAAAGACTCCCCGAGGCCGGTGTGGCCGCGGGGAGTCCGTATGGTCAGAGCTCGCAGGAGCTTATTTTACCTCGGCGGGAGCAGCGTCGCCTGCCACACCCCACTGCTCGCGGGCAAGGCGGCAGTAGTTGTTGTAGCGCCAGAGAGCGTTGTCCTTGGCAGCGGCGAAGAGTTCGGCCGCCTCGGCGGGATACATCTTCTGCACGGAAGCATAGCGCACCTCGCCTTTGAGGAAGTCCTCGAACTTGTCCCAGTCGGGAGTCTTGCTGTCGAGAGTGAAGGGGTTCTTGCCTTCGCTTTCCAGGGCGGGGTTGTAGCGCCAGAGGTGCCAGTAGCCGCATGCCACAGCCTTTTCTTCCTCAGCCTGCGAGTGACCCATGCCTGCTTTCAGGCCGTGGGCGATACAGGGAGCGTAGGCGATGATCAGCGACGGGCCGTCGTAGGCTTCAGCCTCGCGGATGGCCTTGAGGGTCTGTGCCTGGTCGGCGCCCATTGCTATCTGAGCCACATATACATAGCCGTAGGTGGAGGCAATCAGGCCGAGGTCTTTCTTGCGCACACGCTTGCCGGCAGCGGCGAATTTGGCGATAGCGCCGATAGGTGTGGCCTTGGAAGCCTGGCCGCCGGTGTTGGAGTACACCTCGGTGTCGACCACCAGCACGTTCACGTTCTTGCCCGAAGCGAGCACGTGGTCAAGACCGCCGAAACCGATGTCGTAGGCAGCACCGTCGCCGGCGATAATCCACTGCGAGCGTGCCACGAGGTAGCCTTTCAGTTCGAGCAGAGCCTTGCACAGGTCGCAGCCGCAAGCCTCGCACAGAGGCACGATGGCGTCGGCCACTTCGCGGGTCACGCCTGCGCTGTCGGGCGACGAGAGCCATTTGGCTGCAAGAGCCTTGATTTCGTCGGTGCAGCAGTCGCAGCTCTGCATGTTGGTCATGATGTCGGCCACGCGGGCGCGCATCTTTTCTGTGGCTATCTTCATGCCGAGGCCGAATTCAGCGAAGTCCTCGAACAGCGAGTTGGCCCATGCGGGACCATGGCCGGCGGCATTGGTGGTGTAGGGAGTCGAGGGCACGGAGCCGGAGTAAATCGACGAGCAGCCGGTTGCGTTGGCCACCATTTCGTGGTCGCCGAAGAGCTGCGAGATGAGCTTCACATAGGGAGTTTCGCCGCAACCCGAGCATGCGCCGGAGAATTCAAACAGCGGGGTGGCGAACTGGCTGTTCTTCA
>CAMWTJ010000033.1 GCA_947177185.1 uncultured Porphyromonadaceae bacterium
CCCGCGACCCCGACCTTGGCAAGGTCGTGCTCTACCAACTGAGCTATTTTCGCATGGTTTTGCGCCGGCGTTTCCGCTTTTGCGATGCAAAGGTACAACCATTTTTTGAATTACCAAAACTTTTTGAAGAAAAATTTGCAACAAATTATCGGCAATTAATGCCGCGGGGGTGTTATTGTGTTGGTAAACAGAGTTTTGTTTAGGAAAAATATTTTTAATAAAAAATGAAAGATTTGTCGGATATAAAAATATTGTCTATATTAGCACCAAAATCCACAGAATAAGTACAGCATGAAAAATAACCATCGTTATTGTGTGATAATGTGCGGCGGCATCGGTAGCCGATTCTGGCCTTACAGCCGCGCCGACCGTCCGAAGCAGTTTATCGATTTTATGGGCACGGGGCGCACGCTCCTGCAGATGAGCTACGACCGAGTGCTCCCCCTGGTGCCCAAGGAGAATATCCTGGTGCTGACAAATGCTGCCTATGTGGGGCTTGTGCAGGAGCAGCTGCCCGACATTGCCCCCTCGCAGGTGCTGGCCGAGCCGGCGCGGCGCAACACTGCTCCGTGCATCGCGTGGGCGGCATGGCGTATTGCGGCGCAAGATCCCGAAGCGTCCATGATAGTGGCGCCAAGCGACCATCTTATCACCGGCGAGGCCATGTTTGTCGACTGTGTGAGCCGCGGTTTTGATTTTGTCGAGAACCACGACGCGTTGCTGACTCTTGGCATAAAACCCGTTCGCCCCGAAACCGGCTATGGCTATATACAGGTGGGTGAGCCCGTGGAAAACGACATAAACAAGGTGAAAACCTTCACGGAGAAGCCGCAGCTCGACCTCGCGAAAGTGTTTGTGCAGAGCGGTGAGTTCTACTGGAACGCGGGCATCTTCATGTGGAGGGCCGAAACCATAAAGCGGGCTTTCCGCATGCACGCTCCCGAGATAGCCGAAAAGTTTGATTCGGGCAACGGCTGCTATGGCACGCCTGCGGAGCCTGCGTTCATAGAGCGTGAGTTTCCTGCGTGCGTGGGCATAAGCATCGACTATGCAGTGATGGAGAAAGCCGCTAATGTGTACGTCGAAACAGTGTCGTTCGGCTGGAACGACCTCGGCACATGGAGCGCGCTCTACGACAACTCTCCGCGCAATAAAGACGGCAATGTGACGCAACGCTGCAATGTGCTGGCCTACAACAGCCGCGGCAATATCTTTGCTGTGAACGGCGAGAAACTGGTGGTTGTGGATGACCTCCAGGACTATATCGTGGCCGATGCCGGCGATGTGCTGCTTATATGTCCCAAGAGCAGGGAGCAGAGCATCAAGCAGATGGTCAACGACGCTAAAAACCATTTCGGCGACAAGTATCAGTGACGCCGCAGGGCGCCGGCATAGCGGGGACACGTCGCAAAGCCGTGTCCCCGTCGCATTTTATACTGTATTATTAGATATTGCCATGTGGCACAATTTTTGTACCTTTGCAATGTAAATATTCAATAGAAAAAGAAATGTCAGTAGAAAATATCATAAAACAGGCTGTGGCCCGTGCTGTGTCAGAGCTTTACGGCCTCGATGTGGCGCCCGACACGATTGTGCCTCAGGCCACCCGAAAGGAGTTTGAGGGCAACCTCACAGTGATGGTGTTTCCGTTTGTAAAAGCGGCTCGCAAAGCTCCCGAAGCGGTAGGTCAGGAAATCGGCGCATGGCTTGTGGCCAATGAACCCGCCGTGGACGGTTTCAATGTGGTCAAAGGCTTCCTGAACATAGTGATAACACCTGTTTTCTGGAACTCCGTGCTGGCATCGGTGCTTGATACTCCCGACTACGGCATTACGCATGCCACGGAGCAGTCGCCGCTGGTGATGGTGGAGTATTCTTCGCCCAACACCAACAAGCCGCTGCACCTGGGCCATGTGCGCAACAATCTGCTGGGCTATAGCCTGGCACGCATCCTCGAGGCTTGCGGCAACCGCGTGGTGAAGACGAATATCGTCAACGACCGCGGCATACACATCTGCAAGTCGATGCTGGCATGGAAAAAGTGGGCCGATGGCGCCACTCCCGAATCGAAAGGCCAGAAGGGCGACCATCTGATAGGCGATTGCTATGTGGCGTTCGACAAGCACTACAAGGCGGAACTCGCCGAGCTGAAAGCAAAAGGCATGACCGACGAAGAGGCCGAAGCGGCCTCGACGCTCATGCAGGAGGCGCGCGAAATGCTGCGCCGCTGGGAGGCCGGCGACCCCGAGGTGCGCGAGTTGTGGGCCACTATGAACTCGTGGGTTTATGCCGGTTTCGACGAAACCTACAAGCGCATGGGCGTGGATTTCGACAAAATCTACTACGAAAGCCGCACCTATCTCGACGGCAAGGAAAAAGTGCTCGACGGCCTGGAAAAAGGCATAATGTATCGTCGCGACGACGGTTCCGTATGGGCCGACCTCACGGCCGACGGCCTCGACCACAAGCTGCTGCTGCGCAGCGACGGCACCAGCGTGTACATGACGCAGGATATAGGCACGGCCGCGCAACGTTATGCCGACTATCCCATAGACCGCATGGTCTACGTGGTGGGCAACGAGCAGGAATATCACTTTAAAGTGCTGTCGCTTATCCTTGATAAACTCGGCTTCAAGTGGGGCAAGGACCTGGTGCATTTCTCCTATGGCATGGTAGAGCTTCCCAACGGCAAGATGAAAAGCCGCGAGGGCACCGTAGTGGATGCCGACGACCTGATGGCATCGATGGTGGCCGACGCCCGCCACGTGGCGTCGGAGCTCGGCAAGACCGACGGCCTGTCCGATGCCGAGATAGACGCCATAGCCGAAATGGTGGGCCTCGGCGCGCTGAAATATTTCCTGCTCAAGGTAGACCCGCGCAAAAACATGACTTTCAACCCCGAGGAAAGCATCGATTTCAACGGCAACACCGGGCCGTTCGTACAATACACGTATGCACGCATACGCAGCGTGCTGCGCCGTGCGGCGGAAGCCGGCATGAACATAGGCGATTACTCGGGCGTTGTTCCTAACGAGAAGGAAGTGGCGCTGGTGCAGCGCATCGCCGATTTCCCCGCCGTGGTGGCGGAAGCCGGCCGCAATTTCTCGCCTGCGCTTATCGCCAACTATGTGTATGAGCTGGTGAAGCAATACAACCAGTTCTACCACGACTGCAGCATCCTGCGCGAGGAAAACGAAGCGGTGCGTTCGCTCCGCCTGGCTCTGAGCGAAGCCACGTCGCGCGTGGTGCGCACAGCCACCGGCCTGCTCGGCATGAGTGTGCCGGAGCGCATGTGATGCAGTGCGGATGCAGCAAAATAATCTAAGTAAAACGTATTCAGAACAAAACAATATGAACTACAACTCTTATCCTCCCAGTTTCAGCGCAGCCGACTTCGGCGTGCGTGTGTCGTCGACCATGAAACGCGTGTACGTAAACATGACGCTCGCGCTGGTGGTCACTGCCTTTGTCAGCATGTGGTGTGCAGGCAGCGAGGCTTTCCTGACCTTCATTTTCAGCAACCGCTGGGCCATGTGGGGACTGCTCATTGCCGAAATAGGCCTTGTGCTCGGCATAAGCGCCGGCATCAACAAGCTCAGCACACTCACGGCCACGCTGCTGTTTTATCTGTTTGCCGTGGTCAACGGTGCGGCTCTTGCTCCGATTTTTCTTGTCTATACGGGCGCAAGCATAGCCAAGACCTTCTTCATCACGGCCGGCACGTTCGGCGCCATGAGCGTTTACGGCTATTTCACGTCGAGCGACCTGAGCAAGGTGGGCAGTATTCTGTTCATGGCCCTCATCGGTCTTATCATAGCTTCGGTGGTCAATATCTTCGCGCATAGCGACACACTGCAGTGGATTATCTCCATCGCCGGCGTGGTGATATTTGTCGGCCTCACCGCATGGGACACGCAGCAGATCAAGCGCATGGCAGAGCAGATGCCTGCCGCCGGCGTAGGACGTCTGGCTGTGCTCGGAGCTCTCTCGCTTTATCTTGATTTCATCAACCTGTTCCTGTATCTGCTCCGCTTCTTCGGCTCGAGCAGGGATTGAGCTGCTACACGGCTGAATGTCAGCGACAAGAATACCCTCAAGTTATTATAAGGAAATCGTCCGGCTTGGCCTGCCTATTCTGGTGGGCCAGCTTGGTATGATAGTGACAGCGTTTGCCGACAATATAATGGTCGGGCGCTACTCCACGGAGGCTCTCGCATCCGCTTCGTTTGTCAACGGCGTGTTCAACGTCGTAATCTTCTGCTGCCTGGGCTTCACCTACGGCCTTACGCCGCTTGTAGGCGCCCTGTACGGGCAGGGACGGCACTCCGATATTGGCGCTCTGATGCGCAACGGGCTGTTCCTCAACATCGTCTACGCGGCGGTGCTGACGGGCGCGCTCGGAGTGTTGTATTTTCATCTCCACCGCCTCGGACAGCCTTCCGAGCTGATGCCGCTCATACGTCCGTATTATCTGACAGCTCTTGCCGCTCTTTTGCCTGTGGCTGTTTTCAATGTGTTTGCCCAGTGGAGCTACGGCACCACCGACACGAGCACGCCCATGTGGATAATACTGCTGGGCAATGTGCTGAATATCATAGGCAACTATCTCTTGATTTTCGGACATTTCGGGGCGCCCGAACTCGGCCTCACCGGGGCAGGGCTGAGCACGCTCGCATCGCGTGTGCTTACGGCAGTGGCGTTGTGCTGCGTGTTTGCCTTCAGCCGGCGCGCCTCGCAGTCGCGAGCCGGATTTCGCGGTGCTGCTATCAGCAAGGCCATGCTTGTGCGCGTGTGGCGCACGAGTCTGCCCGTGAGCATGCAAATGACGTTTGAGAGTGGTTCGTTTTCGGTAGCGGCCATCATGTCGGGCTGGCTCGGAGCCATACCCCTTGCGGCTTTCCAGATTATAGTAATAACGGGCACACTCGGTTTTTGTGTCTACTACAGCGTGGGGGCCGCCATTTCCGTGGTGGTGTCAAACGTGGCGGGCTCCGGCGACACGAGGCAGATGCGTCGCGCGGCCTGGCAGGGCTACCATATCATGCTTGCGCTGATGGTGTGCTCGTCGGTCGTGTTCGCCACTTGCGGTCGCAGTATTCTCGGCCTGTTCACGGACGATGCCGTGGTGCTGGCTGCTGCTGCCGCGCTGATATTTCCGTTGGTGCTGTATCAGCTCGGCGATGCCACACAGATAACGTTTGCAAATGCGCTCAGGGGTACATCGCATGTGATGCCCATGCTGTGGATAGCTTTCTTCAGCTACGTAGTCGCCGGAATTCCGGCCACCTATTTGCTCGGTTTCCCGGCCGGCATGGGGCTGTATGGCATCCTCTTGAGTTTCTCGGTGAGTCTTTTCCTGGCGGGAGCGCTGTTTTTAACATTCTTTCTGCGGGCCACACGCCTTCGCCGGTAGAACTTAAGGCGCCGGTATTCGTTATAGCATATGTAATATAAAAACAGATACGAACATGAATACCGAAATCAGAAAAGACGATGCGCTGAAACTCGTTCATAAAATCGACTACGAAACGGGCAAGATAATAAGCAAGGACGTAATATCCGAAGGAGCCGGCACTGTCACTCTGCTGGTTTTGGACGAAGGCACCCTCATAGCCCGGCACTCGGTCACGGCCGATGTGCTGATACAGGTGCTCGAGGGCAAGGCCGTGATAAATATCGGAGGCCACGCCCACACCGTAGAAACCGGGCAGGCCATGCTCCTGGCTCCCGACACCCTTCACGAGGTGTACGCGGAAGAGTGCTGCAAGATACTTCTTACAAAAATCAGCCTGTAGCGCAGCCGCCACAAAACACCCGGGGCCGCACTCCTGTCAGAGAGGGTGCGGCCCCGGGCTTTTATGCTGCACGCTGTGCGTGTCAGCGGGCGAGTATAAGCGCCGACACGGGAGCCACCGTGAGGCGTCCGCCGCGCGATGTGCCCATGCCGTCGGCGGCGATGCGCCCGTCGGCGGCTATCACTTTCCACTCGCCGCGCGGCACTTTCACCTCGGCAGGCTCGTCGGAGCCGTTGAACACCAGCTTTATTTCGTTCCATTCGTCGCCGTTGGCGTGGTTTTTGATGGAATAGCTTATGAGGTTGGGACGTGTCGTTTTGTCGAACACGATGTTGCGTGCCACATCGGCCGCATCCGTCATCCTGAACGCAGGGTGCGCCTTGCGCAGTGCGATAAGCTCGCGGTAGTAGTCAAACTGGCTGCGGTTGGCATGCTTGAGGCTCCAGTCTATGGCGTTGATGCTGTCGGGCGACTTGTACGAGTTGTGCACGCCCTTTTTGTCGCGGAATATCTCCTCGCCGCACCACACGAACGGCGTGCCCTGCGAGGTGAACACTATGGTCTGCGCCAGGCGTGCGGCGCGCATGCGCTCCTCAGCTGTGCTTCCGGGCATCGACGCAGCGAGCTTGTCGGTGAGCATGAGGTCGTCGTGGCACGACACATAGTTGATAATCTGCGTCGGCGATGTCGCGTATGCGAATTTGGAGTTGTTGCCCTTCGCATAGTCCACCTGCGGATGCGCCGTGGAGCCTACGATGCCTATCTTCACGGTTTCTTCATTTCCGGGCTTGCCGGTGGCGAAACCGCGGTCTGACGCATCGCTGTAGTGTCCCTTCACGGCATCGCGGATGTCGTCGGAGAATACGGCGATGCCCTGCATTTTCGACACATTTTCCTTAAGAGCGCGCTGAGCGGCAGGCAGCGGGGAGTCGCCGGCGGTCCAGCCCTCGCCATACACAAATATCGAGGGGTTTATTTCCTTGAGGGCCGCCGCCACGCGGTTCATGGTGTCGGTGTCGTGTATGGCCATAAGGTCGAAGCGGAAGCCGTCGATGTGGAACTCGCGGGCCCAATAGCACACCGAGCGCACTATGTAGTCGCTCATCTGTGCGCGTTCCGATGCTGTTTCGTTGCCGCATCCGCTGGCGTCGCTGTAGCTGTTGTCGGCACGGTGGCGGTAGTAGTAGCCGGGTGCGGTGAGAGAGAAATTCGACCCGTCGTTTTCGGCGGTGTGATTGTACACCACATCCATCACGACGCCTATGCCGGCGTCGTGCAGCGCCTGTATCATCTGCTTCATTTCGCGGATGCGCGCGGCGGGGTCGGCGGGATTGGTGCTGTAGGAGCCCTCGGGCGTGTTGTAGTTCTGCGGGTCGTAGCCCCAGTTGTAGTTGTTGGCGGCCAGGTTGGCTTCATCCACGCTGTTGTAGTCGTAGCTCGGGAGTATGTGCACGTGCGTCACTCCGAGTTCTTTCAGGTGGTCTATGCCTGTGCGCTCGCCTTCGGCCGTCGTGGTGCCGGCTTCAGTGAGCGCGAGAAATTTGCCTTTGTTCACGATTCCGCTGGAGGGGTGCATGCTCATGTCGCGGTGGTGCATTTCGTAGATCACGGCGTCGGTAATGCTTTTCAATGCAGGTCCGCGGTCGTCGGCCCATCCTTCCGGGTCGGTGGTGGCGAGGTCTATTATGGCTGCGCGTTTTCCGTTGGTGCCTACGGCTTTGGCCCATACTCCGGGTGTTTCGTCGAGCCAGTTGCCGTTGTGCCGTATTCGGAACGTGTAGTATTTGCCGTAGAGCTGTCGCGGCACGCTCGCGCGCCATGTGCCTTGTTCGGCGCGGTTCATCTGCAGGGTGTCCTCAGGGGTGCTGTTTCGGCCTGAGCTGTAGAGCAGCACCTGCGCGGCCTGTGCTTCGGGCGACCATAGAGTGAAATGAGTGCCGCGGCCGTCGACACATAGTTCGAGGTCGGCTCCGTCGTAGGCGGGAAAGTCGGCAAATCGGGCATCTGTGGCGGCGGAAAGCGCCTGTGTCGAGGCTGCGAGCGCGCCGATGCATGCCGAGATCAGTCGGTGTTTCATGTCGAAAAGAAAGGTTTATGTGATAAAGTATGATATAATATGAATGAGTCGGTGTGGGGTGGGCGTCGCGGCCGCGGCGGTCAGACAGATTCCGCCGAGTCGGCTTCCGCAAGCCCGGTGAGGCGTTTTTCAAGCTCTGTGGAGCTAAGCCTGGTTTCGAGTTTTCCGCGGTGTGCTACCGAAATGTAGCCTGTTTCTTCGCTCACCACTATGGCTATTGCGTCGGTGGCCTGTGCTATGCCGAGGGCCGAGCGGTGGCGCAGACCCAGCGAGCGGGGCACGTCGCTGTCGTGGCTCACGGGCAGGATGCATCCGGCGGCTTCGATGCGGTGGTTGGCTATGATCATGGCGCCGTCGTGCAGCGGCGAGTTTTTGAAAAATATGTTTTCAATCAGACGCGTGTTGATGCGCGCGTCGAGTATGTCGCCGGTCTTTGCGTAGGCATCGAGCGGCATCGACGCCTGCACCACTATGAGCGCGCCGGTCTTGCTCTTGCTCATGCTCATGCATGCCGACACCACCGACATGACTCTGCGGTGGGCGCCGGCGTCGCGTCCGTTGCCGTCGTCGTCGTGGTGAAAGAGCTTTCGGAGAAAGCGCCAGTCGCGGTGGCTGCCGAGCTGCACCAGGAAGCGCTTGATCTGCTCCTGAAACAGTATGACAAGAATCAGCAGCCCGATGCTCATGAACTTGTCGAGAATGGTGCCGGTCAGGCGCATGTCGAGGATTTCGGAGGCTATGACCCATACCACGATAAAGGCCATCACGCCGTAGAAGATGTTGAGCGTTCCGCTCTCCCTCATCAGACGGTAGATGTAGTATAGCAGCAGGGCTACGATTACTATGTCGAATATGTCCTTTATTCCGAAATCGAGCATGGGTGGTCAGGCTTGTGAGGCAGCGAGCTGCCGGTGGATTTTTACGGTCTGTACGGCTTCGGCCACGTCGTGGGCGCGCAGTATGGCCGCTCCGCGTTCGAGCGCGGCCATGTGCAGCGCCGATGTGGCCGGCAGCGCCTCTTCGGCCGTGATGCCGAGCAGGCGGGTGGCCATGGACTTGCGCGACACTCCTGCCAGCACCGGGCGCTGCAGCGCCTCTGCCAGAGCCGGAAGTCCGGCCAGCAGACTGTAGTTCTGCTCCAGTGTTTTTGCGAAGCCGAATCCGGGGTCGACGATTATATCTGCCACCCCCGCGAGCGTGAGCCTGTCGAGGGTGGGGGCCAGTTCGGAAATCACACCGGCGGTCACGTCGGTGTAGTCGCACATGTGCTGCATCGTGGCCGGGGTGCCGCGCATGTGCATGAGCACGTATGGCACACGCAGCGCGGCCACGGTGTCCTCCATGTCGGGGTCGAGGGTGCAGCCGCCTATGTCGTTTATGATGTCGGCACGCCCGCTTTCCACGGCGCGGCGCGCCACATCGGCGCGGTATGTGTCCACGCTTACCGGCACATCCGGCCCCACGGCATCCCTCACGGCGCGCAGCGCACGGTCGAGGCGCTCCCACTCCTCAGCGGCGTCCGGGGCCGAGGAGCCCGGGCGTGTGGAACATGCGCCTATGTCAAGTATGCCGGCGCCGTCGGCTACCATGCGCAGCGCTTTTTCCGCCACCTCGCGCGCGGTCTGTGCGCGCGAGGCGGAGTGAAACGAGTCCGGCGTGACATTGATGATGCCCATTACCGCCGGCTTGTCGAACTCTATGAGGCGTCCGTTGATGTTGAGGCTGAACATGGATTGCTTATTGGTGTGGCTGCTGCCGCCGCGCGGGCGCTTTAGCGGTTGGCGCGTTTGCGTTCGATTTCGTCAAGTATTATCTTGCGCAGGCGGATGTGGTGCGGTGTCACCTCCACATACTCGTCTTCCTTGATGTATTCGAGCGCTTCCTCAAGGCTGAACACCACCGGCGGAACGATGCGTGCCTTGTCGTCGGCGCCGCTCGCGCGCATGTTGGTCAGCTTCTTGGATTTTGTCACATTGACCACGATGTCGTTGTCCTTGGCGTTCTCGCCCACAACCTGTCCGGCGTACACCTCTTCCTGCGGGAAGATGAAGAAGCGTCCGCGGTCTTGCAGCTTGTCGATGGCGTAGGCATAGGCGGTGCCGGCCTCCATGGCTATGAGCGAGCCGTTGGTGCGGCGTTCGATATCGCCTTTCCAGGGCTGATATTCCAGGAAGCGGTGGGCCATGATGGCCTCGCCCGCCGAAGCTGTGAGCACGTTGTTGCGCAGTCCGATGATGCCGCGCGACGGTATGTGGAACTCGATGTGCACGCGGTCGCCCTGTGCGGTCATGCTCACCATGTCGCCTTTGCGGCGTGTCACCATATCAATGATTTTCGACGCGTATTCCTCGGTCACGTTTATAGTGAGCAGCTCCACGGGCTCGCACTTGACGCCGTCTATTTCCTTTATGATCACCTGCGGCTGGCCCACCTGCAGTTCGTAGCCTTCGCGACGCATGGTTTCAATGAGCACCGACAGGTGCAGCACTCCGCGCCCGGACACTGTCCAGACGTCCTCGTGGTCGGCCTTGCGCACGCGCAGGGCCAGGTTTCTGTCGAGCTCGCGGGTGAGGCGGTCGCCCACATGGCGTGAGGTCACGAATTTGCCGTCGCGTCCGAAAAACGGGCTGTCGTTGATGGTGAACGACATCGACATGGTGGGCTCGTCGATGGCTATACGCGGAAGCGCTTCGGGATTGGCTGCGTCGGCCACGGTGTCGCCGATTTCAAAGCCTTCGATGCCTACAAGGGCGCATATATCGCCGCTGCTTACGCTCTCTACGCGCTTGCGGCCCATGCCTTCGAATGTGTGCAGTTCCTTGATGCGCTGCTTCACCACGCTGCCGTCGCGCTTGCACAGGGCTATTTCCTGGCCCTCGCGTATGGTGCCGCGGTGCACGCGTCCGATGGCTATTCGGCCCACGTAGTTGGAGAAATCGAGCGAGGTAATGAGCATCTGCGCGTCGCCTTCGTGCACTTTAGGCTCAGGGATATGTTCGATTATGGCGTCGAGCAGGGGCAGTATGTTGTCGGTGGGTTCGTCGGCCGATGTGCTCATCCAGCCGTTTTTGGCCGAACCGAACAGGGTGGGGAAATTCAGCTGCTCTTCGGTGGCGTCGAGGCTGAACATCAGGTCGAACACCATTTCCTGCACCTCCTCGGGACGGCAGTTGGGCTTGTCGACTTTGTTCACGACCACTACCGGCTTCAGGCCTATCTGTATGGCCTTTTGGAGCACGAAACGTGTCTGCGGCATGGGGCCTTCGAAGGCGTCGACCAGCAGCAGGCATCCGTCGGCCATGTTGAGCACACGCTCCACCTCGCCTCCGAAATCGGCGTGTCCGGGCGTGTCTATGATGTTGATTTTGTAGTCTTTGTAGTTTATGGAAACGTTTTTGGAGAGGATTGTTATTCCGCGTTCGCGCTCGAGGTCGTTGTTGTCGAGTATCAGCTCTCCGGCGTTCTGGTTCTCACGAAAGAGGTGGCCGGCGAGCAACATTTTGTCGACGAGAGTGGTCTTGCCGTGGTCGACGTGCGCGATGATTGCGATGTTCCTGATTTTCTGCATACGCTATTGGATTATCTTTCAATCTGCAAATTTACGCATTTCGCGGCAATTATCGCCATTTTGGTTTCATTTTTTCTCAACCCTTCGGCCGCTTGCTTGTTGTATTTTTATAAAGACTCACACTTTCAGCTCACTTCTCTATGTCACGACAAATGAACGATATCTGCTCGGCACTTTTTGCAGCACCCGCTGCGGTGGCGTCCAGCCCGCACGGAGGTTCGCTGCTTGTGGCCGAGCCTTTTCTCGACGAAGACTGTTTCTGCCATGCCGTGGTTTCGCTTATCGACTATGAGCAGGGCGGCGGGGCCATGGGCGTGGTGCTCAACCACCGTTCGCCATCCATGCTGTCGGAGTTGCTCGAGGATGCGGATGTGCGCGTGGACTGCCCGGTGTACATAGGAGGCCCGCTGGCGTCGGACCGCCTGTTTTTCATGCACACTCTCGGCGACGGCATCATACCCGGAGCCAGGGCGTATGCGCCGGGGCTGTATGTGGGCGGCGATTTCGACGCGATACTGGAGTATGTGAATTCGGGCTATCAGGTGGATGGAACGGTGCGCTTTTTTGTAGGCTACAGCGGCTGGGAGCGCGGGCAGCTCGAGCAAGAGCTGGCTTGCGGCACATGGGCTATGGCACAGGCTGATTTCGACCCTGAGCAGCTGTTTCGCGGCCATGGCGATGCCTATTGGCACCGTGCGGTGCGTGCTCTCGGCGAGCCATACCGCTCGTGGCGCATGGTGCCGCGGCTTACGTGTGCCAATTAAATTGCAGATATACAATGCATTGTGTTTATTAACGCGTCTTAACGAACATATTTATTTAAAAAATGTTATAACTTGTGTTGGCAGTCTATGGAAAAATGCTTACTTTTGCAGCGTATTAGATGCCAAGATTCAGCAATACGATAACTTGTCTAACAAAATAATCAAAAAGACTATGAACACTGAAACTATCGGAACTAACGCAGGCACCGTATGGACCGCACTTAACACAGCTGACGCGCTCGGCATCAAGCAGCTCAAAAAAATGACGAAGCTGAAGGACAAAGAAGTGTTTGCCGCACTCGGATGGCTGGCCCGCGAAGGCAAAGTGACCATTGCTCCCGACCCTGCCGACGAAAAAGAATACATAGTGAGCCTCGCCTGATAAGGCCGGCCCGTAACTCAAAAGCGCCTGCCCCCGATGTGTGGGGCGGGCGCTTTTTTCTATGTGCCCGCATATGCGAAACAAGCGCCTGCTCCGCGATGGGGGCAGGCGCTTGTCAGTGGTTTGTTGCGGTTGTGGAACAGGTCAGTAGACCAGTTCGAAGTCGTCGAGATACATCACGGAAGGACCTCCGCAGAAATAGTCGCCGCCTTTGGATGCCGATGCCGTGACTACGATGCTGGAGGGTATCAGGTCGGTGCGGCGATAGTCCAGAGGTATGGTGAACTCTATCATGCCGTCGCCGGCAGTGGCCTCGGTCAGTTCGAGCTCGCCGTAGGCTATGACGTCGGAGCTGTCTTTGTCAAACAGATGGCGGCTGCTGCTCTTCGTCTTGACCACTACCGGCCACTGCGGGTAGTCATTGGTGCTCTGGGCTTTCGAGCCGTCGAGCAGGGCTATGTACACGATGCCGCGGTCCATGTCGCCGATGGGATACTGGGCTTTGATATCGTCCGGCGCCTTTTTGTTGTTGTCGATGGTCGCGGGCACATATTTCACATAACCTTTGAGAGCCTTGGGGCGTGCGGTGAATTCGCGTCCCCAGCCGAGTATGCCGTCGGTGCCGTCGGTGCCGAGGAACTTGCCCACGAAGATGTTGCCGGCAGCGAAGGCTCCTATAGTGCCTACGCCTACGAACTGCGACTGCAGCTTGACGGAGCGTTCGCCGCTGTGCTTCACATCGGTGGCAGGCACGGTCACGTTCTTGTTCATTGTGGCCGAACCGTGGTTGCCGCTGTCCCAGAACATCTCGTTCTCGCTGTTGCATATCAGATATGCCTTGGAGCCGGTGTTCCATTCTTCAAATCCGGCATTGGGCAGCTGAGGAGCGGCGGCGGTGGTGAATGTCTTGATGTCGTCGCTGATAAATTCGTTGCCGTCGGCGTCGGTGCAGCTGAGTGTGTACTCGTAGGCAGTGGCGGGTTCAAGGCCGTCGAGCTCCAGCTTGTAGGTGGTGGTGCGGCTTTCCGACGCTGTGGGGGCTGCCTGCGTCCATGCCTGTGTGCCGCGTGCGCGGTAGTTGAACATCACGTTGGTGGCGCCGTCCTGGGTCTGCGTGCCGTACAGCGTCACGGATTTGGCCCAGATGTCGGCCAGCGCAACCTCAACGGTGTGCACGGGCTGGTCGTTTATCTGAATGTCGAGCACGGCGCTTGTGGTCTTGTTGTTGGCGTCGGTAGCGGTCAGGCTGAACGTGTAGCTGCCGTCGGTGAGGGCGTCGGTCAGCTCAGGCTCGAAGTTGAGCTTGATGTTGCTGATGTCGTCGGCCTCGTTGTAGCTGTACACGAAATTCACACCGTTGTCGGCCAGTGCGAGGCGCACATCGTCGGTCATGCCCATGAGGTCGAAATCGCCGCCTCCCATGCCCACGAGTGAGTTGAGATACTCGCTTTCGAGTATCACCGACTTGAGGTCGGCGGAAGCGGAGATGTAGACGGAGCGGCGTCCCACAGTGCCGGCTTCCTTGACAACCGGCTCGGCAAGGTTGAATCCTATGCCTTTGATCACGGGCGCCATCGATATTACGATTTCGTCCTCCACTACCACTTCGGACTCGTCTATCTCGATTGTGAAATAGCCGCCGCCCACGCTTTGGTCGTTGGGGTTGTATTTCACGTGCAGCACATACTCGGTGGCGCTTTTGGGAGCCACGAGGGTTTCGGTGCGAGAGTATTCGCTGCCGTCGGCCAGAGTGCCGTTGATAGTGTAGGTGAGGTCTTTCGCGCGGCTGTTCATCATGAAATAGCCTTTGCGGGTGTCGTTGCCCTCGAAGGTGATGGTGCCGCCGGAGTGTCCTACGGTCATGGAGTAGTCGGAGAGCACTTCGGCCACATTGTCGTCGTACTGCACGGATACCACTACATTGGCTATCTTGCACACGAGGTCGACATTGGTGCTTTTGCCGCCTTCGACGTAGAACTCCGTGAGTCCGTGAAACCAGCGGGCGTCGAACGACGCAGCCACACTGTCGCCGGTCCACGCTTCGGCCGAGTAACGTCCGGCCACGAGGGGTATGGAGGCCGGGATGCGGTCGCCGGCGTCGTACTTGCGCACCACTCCTTTGTCGTTGGAAATCCAGAGGATAGGTCCGTCGAACAAATCCTGCTGCGACTTGACGGCGCGGGAGGCCACCTTGACGTCGCTGCGCACGGTGGTGGTGAAGCTCACAGTGCCTTCACCGCCGCGGTCGTCGTAGTTCCAGGCGTCGTCGCAGGCTGTGGCGGCTGTGAGTGCCATTGCTGCGGCTGCCAGATATGTGAACTTTGTTTTCATACTTTAATTGTGGGTAGTGAAGGTGATGGACTGTTCTGCGCTGGCGCCGGTGTTGTCGGTCAGCGTTATGATGAACTTGCTTATGGCGTCGGGATAGATGCAGAGGAGGGTCATGAAGCCGGTGATGTCGAACGTCACTTCGGTCTTGCCTTTGACGTCCGCGCCGTTGGGCAGGCCGAGGCCGGTAAGCCCTTCGGCGAACTGTCCCGGATTGGCGAGGTCAAACTCTTTCGCCAGGCCCACGTCGGTGAGCAGGTCTTCGGTGAGGGATTCGGAATCGATGGCGATTTTCAGATTCTCGATGGGGTTCTTGCTCTTGATAAGCACTACGGCAGGCTTAAGTCCGTCGCCGAACTCGGATGCTTTGTTGACGCCTTCGAGGTCGAGGTATTCGCTGTCAAACGATATTTCGTCGCCGGCCGGCGGGGTGGGAGGTGTGGGCGGTTCCTCCTGGCCGTCGCCTTCCTTGTCGGGTCTGTCGCCGGACACTATTACGTCTTCGTCGATGGTGACATCGCCGTTCAGGTCTTCGCTTTCCACCTCGAGGTCCACGCCTATGCCGTCGGGGTTTATGGTGCCGGTTTCGGGGTCGGGCTCCTGATTGTTGGGTTTGAGCTTGAAGGTGATGATGCGGTGCTGTCCGGCGGCCACATCGGTCAGTGTGCGCTGTATGCGCTCGGGATGTCCGCCCACGGTGCCGGTGAATGTGGCAACTAGAGTGGAGCTGCCGTCTATGGCAGCGAAATAGCCGCTGCGGGTTTCGGAAGGAGTGAAATCGAGGGAGCCCTCGTCGTTGGCGAGCACGTTGACCACAGCGTCGGCGCCGAGTTGCGCCAGCAGCTCGTCGGCGAATTTGATTGTCACCTTGATGTTGGCCAGGCGGCACACTACGGTGCCTATTTCGGTCACTTCGCTGTCGGTGATGTCGAAGGTCTTGGTGCCGAGATAGTAGGGGCGGGCCCACTCGGCTTTCTGCACCTCATGGCTCTTGACCTCTACGGTGTAGCCGGTGCCGACCTCGAGAGTCATGATTTCGGGCATGGAGGCGTATTTCCACTGATGCGTAGTTTCGCCGTCGGCTTTTTTGATGGTGACGAGGAAATCCGACACATCCACTGTGCTGCGCGCCGGCGCCTTGTGAAGGGCGGGCACTGTACGCATCACGTTTTCGGCTACGGACACATCGACGCTCATTGAGGCGAACGACAGGGAGCCCGTGGCTTCAGCTTCTTTTATCTGGCAGTCGTCGTGGCAGGAGCCAAGGCCGAGGGCCATGGCGGCAGCTGCTGCGACAGACAGTATATGGTGTTTCATAACTATGTTGTCAGAAATTTATGGTTGGGGTTAGTAAACGAGTTCGATGCTGTCGATGTAGAGTTCGGAACCTACATATTCGCCGCCGGAGGTGTTTTTGGCTCCGGGACAGCGCCAGAATTTGGTGTCTTTGTTCAGTGCAGCACTGTTGCCGGACGATTTGAATATCACACTGATTCGGGCTGCTTTAGGCGAGTTGTTGTAGGACAGCGGCAGCGTGATTTCCGAATACGAACTCTGCTCGGCCAGCTGGCAGTCGGCTGAGTCGATGATATTGCCTTCGCTGTCGTAGACGGTGATTTCGGCGGTTCCGAAATCGCCGTTGCCGGCAGTGACCACGTCGTAATGATAATAGAATTTCAAGGCCGACGGGCGGGATGCGAATTCAATGCCGTAGGCGGGTGCAGAGCCGTCGAAACTGCCCAGGTAGAGTTCTCCCACGGTGGTGTTCTGACATGTGCCAAAGCCGCTGCCGGAAGCCTTGGCGGTGTTGCCTTTGCCCCAGCCTACGGTGCGGATGAGGGCGGCGTTGGCTCCGGCGTATTGTTTGTCGGAGTGCAGCGATGCGTCTCCGTCGGTGTGGCCGTCGAAATGCTTGGTGGTGCCTATCGCGCCGCCGCCGGCTGTGGACTGTGTGCTTCTTCCGTTGGCAGGAATGGTGCCGGATGTGGCTTTGTAGGAGCAGCCGCCGGTGTTAAGTCCGTTGCCGCTTCCGCTTCCGTTCTGCGATGTCGTAAGGGCGTTGAGGGTGCCCCAGGAGCCCGAAGGCGCGCTCCAGAGATACTGATAGTCGCCTTTTTTCTCGTGGTCCCAGGCGTCCATGCCGCTGTCGGGCAGCTGAGTGGCCTTTTCGGTGGTGAGGGCTATGGTGCGCGAGGTGTGCGCGGCGTCGTTGACGCGCAGCAGAAGCGCTTTGCCGTCAGGCAGTCCCGATACGCGGAAATATCCGTCGGCTTCGGCCGTGGCGCTTGCCTTGGCGAAGGAGGCACCCTCGTCGGAGGAGTATTCAAACTGCATGTCGGCGTCGGTTTCGCCTGTGGCTTTCACGAGTGCGTATTTGGCAAATGTGTTGGCTTCGGTGGCCTCAAGCGCCACGTTGGGCTCTTTCACGGCCACAGTGAACGGTGCGGACTCTATGCCGCCGGCCGCCACGGCGCGGAATGTGGCGTCGGCTTCAGCGCGGGGAATGGATACGTTGACGGTGTAGCTGTCTTCTCCGGCTTCGCTTACGCTGTTGGTCTTGATGTCGGTCCAGGTGCCGCGGTCGTTTTTGACCTGGAAGGTCACCTTGTCGGCGAGGTTGCTGCCGCCGTTGTAGCTTACGGTGAGGTCGATGTTGTCGGCACCGTACACCATGGGGCCGCTGCCGGTGATGGCAAGCACGAGCCGCGCCACGCTCACGGAGAGTGTCACGGGCTCCGACGTGCGCGTGAGGCGGTCGGTTATGGTGAAGCTGAACGTGTTTTCGGTGGCTCCGCTCGCTGTCACCGTGAGGCTCTGCAGCACGTCGGTGAGGTCGATCACGGCCATCTTGTCGGGATTGCGGTACACGCCGAGCGTGCCGAGTCCGAGGCTTCCGAGTGTGGCCTGTGTGGCTGCGTCGGCTGCCACAAGGTCTATTTCGGCCGGCCATCCGCGTCCGCGCAGCGAGGCGCTTTCGGTGGTCATTTTCAGCGAGGCTATGCCGCCTTTGGCTGTGAAGTTTATTTTCAGCGGGTTCTCGGCTGTCGCGCCTTCCACGTGCTGGAGGACATCGCCGGAGGCGAATCCTACCGGGGTGACGGTGGGGGCGGGTGCTGTTTCTATGTCGTCGAGGTCGAATTCCACCGTGACGGTTTCGTCGATGCTGTCGTCGATTTCGATTTTAAGTATGGCGTCGCCGGCTCCGTTGCTGATGTCGACTGTCACATTGTAGTGGTGGCGTGCTACTGCGGCGAAGCTCGCGGCCTGAAGTGTGGCGCTCGAGCCGTTGGGTTTTGTGACGTTCACTTTCAGCACCACTGTGCCGGGGGTGATGTACGCGGCGCGTGTTTCGTCGCGGAGAAACTCTATGGTGGCTGTACCGGCGTCGCTCGTGGCTGTCGCGCTCCAGTCGGTCATATAGTTTTTGAACGCGTCGGTGTAGTCCACGCTCACCATAGAGTTGGCGAGCTTTGCCGTCACGCTTACGGGTGTGCTTTGGTTTTCGCGCACAGACAGGGTGGTGGTGCCGCTGTAGTAAGGTTTGTCGAAACCTTCGTCGGCGGGCTGTCCGTAAAATGCTTCAAAGGTGTAGTCGCCGACTGCGAATTCTTCTTCCGCATCGAAATCGGCCACTTTGGCCCAGGTGCGGTCGAGGCTGCCGTCAGCAGCTGTAAGTCGCAAGCTCAAGTCGGCAGCCTCGATAACCATGGGTGCGCGGAGTGCGCGCGAGCCGGTGGCTACTGAAGCGTCGACACTCACTGTGGGGGTTATCCCGCCCGTTCCGGCAAGCCAGCCGGAGGGGAGATTGCCGTCGTTGCAGCCGGCCAGAATGGCGGCGGCGCCGACGAACCCCATAATCAATGATTGCTTCATAATGTGTATGTGTTATTTGATTGGTTTATACGTAATTGGGTGTGTGTCGATTTGTATGGAAACAGGCACAAATACGTGGCAAAAATAGCAAAAATAATCAATATTGGCAAATTTTTAACTAAAACAGCCAATATAGAAGCAAAATGAAACAAAAATACGGTCGGGGTGGGGCGGCCTATTCCGTCGCGGTCTGCCGTCCGAGCCAAAGGTTGCGGCCATAGACCACAAGACCGAAGCCCTGTCCGAGCATCAGCACTATGTCGAGGCGCATCACGCCATAGGCAAATACGATGAAGGAGGCGACTATGCTAAGCCACCAGAACAATGGCGGCAGCTCGCTCTCGTTGATGCGGCGGGAGTACCACCACTGATATATGAAGCGGAGCGTGAAGAGCAGCTGCCCGACTGTGCCGAACGCAAGGAGCCACAGCGGAAGGTCGGGCCGCTCGAAAAAGTCGGATATGAACTCTTCGAAATGGCAGCCTGTCCAGACAACGGCCGCGGCGGGCAGCAGCATCAGCAGCAACATCCCGAGGCGCGGCACCGGCACACGCTTTATGCGCAGGTTCCAAAGATATATGTAGTAGCTCACCACTTGCCCCAGCACCACAGCGAAATCCTGCCGCAAAAAGCCGTAAAGGGCGAGCAGCAGAGCTCCGGCGGTGCTGAACACCCAGAACAGTGTCGGCGAGAGCACGCGGCGGGCGCGTTCGCTCGCAATCCACTGTATGATGGTGCGGGCGGAAAAGCAGGCCTGGGCGAGCAGTCCGACGGATGTGATGGCAAGTGAGTTCAGCATGGCTCGGGGAGGTCAGTCGAGGTTGGTGCTGCCGATTCGGTAGTTGTACCAGCGCGGGCGCATCCATCTGAAGGCGAAGCAGTCCATCATGGGGCCGACGAGGCGGTTGGATAGGCTGAATTTCGACGTTCCGGCCACACGCGGGAAATGGCGCACGGGCACCTGTTTTACTCGCCCGTTCTGCAGGCCCACAAGTGCCGGAAGGAAGCGGTGCATGCCCGTGAACATGGGCACACGGCGGGCTACGTCGGTGTGCAGTACTTTAAGGGGGCAGCCTGTGTCGAGCGCGTCGTCGCCGGTCATCATTCGCCGGAAGCCGTTGGCTATTTTGCTCTGCAGGCGCTTGAAGGCGGAATCTTTGCGCGCTGCGCGTATGCCCATCACCAGTTCGTGGTCCACGGCATGCGGAAGCAGCAGGTTGAAGTCTTCCGGCGCTGTCTGCAGGTCGGCGTCGATGTAGCCCACCAGCGGCGAGCGTGCGGCGTCGAAACCGGCTTTGATGGCGGCGGAGAGGCCGCAGTTGGAGGCGAAGGAGATGTAAAACATGTCGGGGTGCCTGGAGCAAATCCCGGCTATGAGTTCGCGTGAGCGGTCGCGCGAACCGTCGTCTACAAAGAGGATGCAGGCACGGCGCGAGCACTGCGGCAGAAATGCCGACAGGCGCTGCTCGAGGGCCGCGGCGTTGTCTTCTTCGTTGTATACGGGAACTATTATCGTGAAATCGTAGTCAGCGGTTTGGTTCATAAGATATGGAAATGCGGTTGTGACGGTCGCTGCCCGGCGATATGAGCACCGCGCCTGCCGGCAGCGAGAACTCCGGGGCGTGCGAATCGGCCACCGTCACGGGACATGAGAAATATGCATCGATGTTTTCGCCGCGGCGCACTGCCGAATCCACAATCACCATTGTGGGCTTTAAGGCGGCCGCGCGGCGGCAGGCGTCGCCATAGCCGAACGCGGGATTCAGCCACGGCAGAGCGCAGCCGGCTGCGAACACAAGTATGCCTACGGCGGCGGCAAACACACGCACCGCGCGCTCAAGGCGCGGGCCGCAGGGCCACGACGCGCACAGATATACGGCAAAGGGTATGGCGGGCAGAAGATATACCTGCAGTTTGCTGCTTATGCACGACAGTACTGCGAAAGTGACGGCCGGCACGGCAAGCATGAGCTTGCGGTAGGGACCCTGCGCGATGCGTCCGCGCAGGGTGCATGCCCTGTAGAGCAGAAGCAGCGACCATGGTGCCATTACATACCATATGGCTATGGCGTAATAGTAGAAGGGGCGTTTGTGGTGGAAGGCGTCGCGGGCGCGGTCGATGGTCTGATGGAAAAGCAGGTTGTCGAGATAGGCCTGTCCGCCTTCGTGCCACACGCAGCCGAACCAAAGGGCACAGCCTCCGAGCAGCACGGCCCAGGCCGGCCACGACCAGCAGCGCAGCCACAGCCGTCCGCGTCCTGTCCACAGCAGCCATGCCGCCGAGCCGAGCAGGGGGATTATCACTCCCAGCGGACCTTTCGTGAAAAGAGCCAGGAACGTGTACAGGCCGAGCATCGCGCAGCGGCTGCGTGTGACCGCGCCGGAGTCCGACGCCATGCGCCACACCTGACGCAGCGCAAGCACTATCCACAGTGTCATCAGCATGTCCATGCGCAGCGTGAGGCCGAGCGCAGGGAAATAGCCGCACGTGAAGAGCATGAGCAGCGCGGTCCGGCGCTGCCGCAGGGGCATGTGTCGTGCGGCCCAGCGGTCCATTATACGCCCGACGAGCAGCATGGGCACGAGCGAAAACAGCGCGAGAAACCACATGTGGTGGCCGCCAAAGGCGGCTTTTCCCGCCATCACAGCCCACAGGTACAGCGGGGGCTTGTCGGCATAGGCCGCGCCGTGGTTGGTGAAGCAGAACATCGCGCCGTCGCGCAGCGCTTCGTCGGCAATGCTGAGGTAGCGCAGCTCGTTGTCGGGCGTGAAATCGCGGAAAAGCAACACCGGGAGCGCCGCCAGCGCTACCGCGGCGTATATCCACCATGTGCTGTTCTTGAATTCTGCCTTCGTCACCTGTTCTGTAGAGTTTTAGGCGGGTTTATCCGCAGTGGAAATAGCGTGTGACGAGCTTCTGCATCAGGGCGTCGTCGGCCAGCGCTGCGTGGGCTTCGGCGGGATCGTAGCTGCGCAGGCGCGCAAGGATGCCGTCGATCATGCCCGGCGAGAATACGCCGGCGCGTTCGAATATTCCGCGCACGCTCTCCAGGCAGTCGGCACTTTGTGCGCAGTCCACGGGCAGGCTGTCGAGGGCGGCGAGTCTGGATGCGTTTTCGGCGCTGTGGATGTTTACGTCGACATATGTGGCGTCGGCAATCTGCAGCGCGTCGTCGAGTTCAAAACCGTATCGGGCTGCAACGGCGAGCGCGGCGAGCAGTTCGTAGACATTGGCCGAGCCGTCGGCGCTGCGTATCTCAAACGTCTGCTTCTGCGTGGCATCCACCGCGCCGGCATTGGAGCCGGGGTTGGCCGTGGCGCACATGTCGGCACCGGCAGTCCAGCCGAGGGGCACGCGCACCAGCACCGAACGGTTGCGGTCGCCCCAGCACACGTTGGTGGGCGCTTCCTGATGCGGCACGAGGCGGAAATAGCTCGTAGGATTGGTGTTGCCGAAAGCGGTGAGCGCGGGAGCGAGCTTCATGATGCCTGCGATAGCCTTGCGCGCGGTCGCACTGAGGTTGCGCTCGGCGTCGAGCACCATGTTCTGCCCGTCGCGTGTGATGCGCATGTGTATGTGCAGGCCTGAACCGGCTTTGCCGGTGGTGATTTTCGGGGCGAATGTTACGTCGTAGCCTTCGCGTGCAGCCAGGTTGCGTATCACCCATTTGGCCAGCACGAGCTGGTCGGCGGCCTCTTCGGCATCCACAGGCAGGAACTCGATTTCGTTCTGCTCGTAGTTGAAACCGTTGAGTGTGAAATTTCCGACCTCGCTGTGGCCGTACTTGATGCGTCCCCCGGTGCGGGCTATATAGCTCATGCACAGCGTGCGGAAATTGTTGTATTTGGCAAACGGGCCGCTTTCGTGGTAGCCTTTCTGGTCTGTGGCCGGAAAAAGAGGCGACTCGGGCGATATTACATAATACTCCAACTCGCCCATGGCTTCGAAACGCATGCCGGTGGAGCGCTCAAACTCGGCGCACGCCTTGTGGAGAGTGTGCTCAGGCGAGCTTTCGAGCGGCTGTCCGTCTTTGTCGAAGAACGAGCAAAGCATGGTGACGGTGGGAAGCGCTGCAAACGGGTCGACAAACGCCGTGCGGAAGCGCGGGAGCACATACAGGTCGCTGCTGCCGGCGCTGATGAACGGAAACAGCGACGAGCCGTCCACGCGCTCGCCGAGCGACAATATGGTTTCAAGATAGTCGAGGTCGTTGATTACAAAATTAAGCGTCTTCAGGCGTCCGTCGCCGGCCGGATACATAAAGTCCACCATTTCAATGCCGTTGTCGCGGATATAGCGGATGATATCGTCCTTGGTGAATTCTCTTGCAGGCTTGCCGAGAGCCGCCACAATAGCGTTTTTGTTTAGCTCGAGATGCTTGTCCATGTATATATGATTCAGTTTTTTTGCTAAATTACAGAATATCGCTGAAAAAGCCGCTATATTAAGTTTTTTTAACGGCAAAATGCTTGAAGCATCATAAAAAGCCATAAAAAATTTGGCGAGGTCGGCACAAAATGCTAAATTTGCACCTTAAAGCAAGCGCATCAGTGCTGCCTGCTGATAAAAAGGGGATGACCGGTTTTGACAGCGTGTAGAGGTGGTGTGTAAGCGTGCAGAGCAATGATGGCTACGCTCTTTAATCAGGGACATCAGCAATTTCAAATGGCGAAAACAACTACGCTCTCGCTGCCTAATTGAAGTACAGTAGA
>CAMWTJ010000034.1 GCA_947177185.1 uncultured Porphyromonadaceae bacterium
TCACGCTCTGCAGCGTCATGCCCTTCATGATCTGGAAGGTGTTGTTGAGGCGCAGGTTGATACGCTGGTTGTGGTTGTTGCCCCACTTGAGGTTGGAGTCGTCGTACATGTAGCCGAGCGAGAAGCGGAAGAGGTTCTTTTCGTTGCCGCCGCTCACGCTGAGCTCATGCTGCGTGCTCCAGGAGTTGCCCCACATCACGTCCTGCCAGTCGGTGTCGAAGAACATCATCTCCGTCACGTTGGCCATGCCGAGAGGGTTGCCGGCAATCCACTGGTTGGTGTACATTTTTGCAAGTGTGGCGTAGCGCATCCAGGTGTCGTTCATGTTGTAGCCGTCGTTGCCGCGGCTCTCGAGTATGCCGTCGGCCCATTCGAGCAGGCTCATGCCCTGGTTCTGCAGACCGATGGTCTTGTAGGTGTAGCTGCCGCTGTAGTCCACCTTCACCTTGCCTTCCTTGGCTTTCTTGGTGGTGACGAGCACAACACCGCCGGCAGCCTTCGAACCGTAGATGGAGGCAGCGGCGTCCTTAAGGAAGTTCATGCTCTCGATGTCGGAGGGGTTGAGCAGGCGGAGTTCGTTAACGCTGTCGTACTCCACGCCGTCTATGATTACGAGAGGCTCGCTGTTGTTTTTAGAGAACGCACCACGCAGGCTCATACCCCAGCTTTCGTCGCCGGGCGCCGAGCTCTGGCGGGTGATAATCACACCGGGCACCTGACCCTGCAGCGCCTGCACGGGGCTGCTCAGCGTGCCTTTGTTTTCAAGCGATTTCTCGTCGACCACGGCTACGGAGCCGGTGAGTGTCGCTTTCTTCTGCGTGCCGTAGCCCACCACCACAACTTCGCTCAGCACTTCGGAATTTTCCTGAAGGGTGATGTTGAGATGGTCGCGGTCCACGCGCACTTCCTGAGTTTTCATACCGACGTAGCTCACCACGAGGGTGTTGCCTTTCAGATTCTTGATGCTGAAATTGCCGTCGATGTCTGTTACGGCAGACTGGTTGCCGCCTTTTACTACTACCGAAGCGCCGATAAGGGGCTCGCCTGTGGAGTCGAGCACCGTACCCGTAACGCTTTTCACGACAGATTCGGCTGCCGGAACGGGTGCCGGAGCCGCATTGGCTGCCACGGGTGCCGCCGCGATTATGGCAGATATTGCCATAGCCGTCAGCGCAGCACATTTGGCTGTGCCTTTCGTTTTGTCATTCATGCGATAATGGTTGATTTATGGTTAGGTTTCACATTATATCTTATATCCTTATATATAGGGCATCAGATGCAGGCGCGCATGTGCCGGCGCACTATGCCCGTGGCCGTGAAAATGTGGTTTTCGACGGTGCGGGGCGACAGGCCGAGCCGCGACGCTATCTCGGCGGCGCTGAGGCCCTCGAAACGGCGAAGCTCAAACACCATGCGGCGCTTGGCGGAAAGAGATGCTATGCAGCGGGCCTCCTGCTCGGCCAGATCGGCTGCGATAACGGACGATTCTGTCGACGAGTCGGCCTTGGGAAGATAGTCCATCATGTAACGGTCGGCCTCGCGACGCACATAGTGATGACGAAGATAGTCGTTCACGACATTGCGTGCCACTGTAAAGACAAGATAGCGCAACTGTCCCGGCAGAAAACCGCCTTCCGACGAGTGTTCGAGAAGTTTCAGGAACACGTCCTGTGCGAGATCGTCGGCGTCGTCGGCGTCGTTCACTCTTAAGCTGATGTAGCGAACCACGCGCGGGCGCAACTGCAGGTAAGCGTCTGTGATGATTTGGTGGTCGTTTTTCATTGGTAACGGTTTTTGTTTCTGATGCAAAGTTATTGCAGTCACAAAAGCCGTGCAACATTTCCGCCACCAATTGCATACACATCAATTTAATGGTATATTAAAATTTTAAAACGTTGACAATACGTAACTTAATTTATTGAAACTCGCGTTCCACTCAATTTCTTGAAACTCGAAAGTGCCAATCTGCGGAACGGCATCAGTTTTTAAGCCGCTCTATATACTCGGCGGGGGTGATGCCCTCTGCCTTTTTGAAATAGCGGAAGAAACTGGTGCGGGAACTGAAACCGGCCTTGGCGGAGAGGGCCGAAAGAGTGAATCGCGACGCGTCGGGCTGCGCGGCGAGGCGCTTGAACTCGTCGACGCGGCGGCGGTTCACATAGTCGTAGAACGACTGGTGCAGATACTGGCTGAAATAGAACGACAGCCTGTGGCCCGAAACACCTATCATATCGGCCAGCTCGGCCAGGCGCAAATCGGGATTTGCGTAGGGTCTGGACTCGGTCATCACACGGTCGAGGCGGGCGGCGATGTCGCGCCCTTCTTCCTCGCGCATGGTATAGGTCTTGTATTTGCGCTGAGCAGCCGCGGCTTCGTCAGACTCGCTGCCGCTGACGGCGGGCTCCGCCGGCAGCGGCGGGCTCATGTGCGCCGGATGCTCTGCGCGCATCCGGCGCACATGCACCCCATAGGCCACAGCGAGAGAGAACACCGCCACGAGCGTGGCCCCGAGGCATATCCACAGCCACGACGGATACGGCACATGTATTTCTATCTCCGTAAGCGTATCGGCACGGCCTGCCTGCCGCAGAAGCAGATGGTGCGTGCCGCCGGACAGGCTGTAGAAAGGCAAGTCGAACGTGCGGTCAAGGTCGTGCCACTCGTTCTCGCCGTCGAGATTGTACTGGTAGTGGAGGTTGCCGGGGTCGGAATAGTTAAGCGGCGAAAGGCGCAATATCACGCTCGCGGCGTGGCAAGGCACATCCACTCTGTAGTGCCGTGCCGAGTCGGAGCTGATGTGTGCCTGAGTCAGCGGCGCGCCATTCACCAGCACCTCGGCCGGGCGCAAGGGAAAGCCGCTGCTCTTGCTGCGCGCGTGCACTTCGGCCGGACGCACGGTCAGTAACCCGTTGGAGTTGCCGAACCACAGACGCCCGTCGGCGTCCGACACTGGCGTGCAGTTGATAAACAGCGGCGATGTCACGCCATCGGTGCTTCCGTACTCTGTCCAGTCTATATCGCCTCGCGGACTGCTGAATATGCCGTTGGATGTGGCGAGCCACAGGCAGCCGTCGGGATCTTCTATCAGCGCCCTGGGCTCAAGTTCGCCGCCAACAGGCGGCGCAAGCGGCCCGAACGATGTCATTTCAATATCGGTGGTGCATACATCGCCGTGCTCGGGCAGGAAATATAGCACCCCGCGCGAATCCTCGTACACATCCTTGAACTTGCGGTCGTTGAAGAATCCTTTCGGGAAGCCGGTGCCACGGATAGCGTCCGAGGTGGGGTCGTAGACGGCAAGACCGTTTTCGGTGCATATCCAGCCGTTGCCTTTAGAGTCAAAGAATATGGCATATATATTGCCCGACGGTAACTGACTGTTGCCCGACGTCCAGCGATAATAATTCGCTCCGCTGCTGCTATAGCGGTAAAGGCCGGCCGACGTGCCCACCCACACCGAGCCGTCGGGGTGCACCGTGATGCAGAACACATGGCCGCGGCGGAAGGGATAATCCTCCAGGGAGATTACGTCGGTCACGCGGTCGTCGGACGGATAAATCACCTGCAAGCCGCCGCCATAGGTACCCACGAGAAATCGGCCGCGATACCACGCCGCCGATATCACCATGTTGCTGCGCAACTGCGGCACCTCATAATGGCTCACGCGCGGAGGCGTAGTGGAATCGTCGACAATCACCACGCCGTCGCGCGTGCCTATGAGCGTATATGGCGCGTGCTTGAGCACCACACGCACCGCACGGCCGCCGGTGGAATACGGGCCGGCCGAATAGGTGGAAAATATGTCGGCGGAATATGGCGTATAGGAAGCTCCGAGCTGGTAATAACCCACCCACAGCAGACCGTCGGCGTCGACATACACATCATATATGGCGTTGCTGCCAAGGCTGCCTGCGCGCCCCGGCTGGTGGGTGTAGCGGCTCACCACCGAATCGTTTCTCACGTCGGCCTCTATCACGCCCATGCCGTCGGTGGCGATAAACAGACGACGGCCGTCAACGGCCACATCCGTCACCACATTGCTGCCGAGAGCAGCGAAGGGCTTCATGGCGCCCGTACGGCGGTCGAACGTATAGGCGCCGCGGTCGGCCGTGCCGAGATAAACGCGTTCTGGACCTGCCGCCACACTCGTGAGTGGCACATCAAAACCGTAAAGCACGGGCACGCTGTCGTTCAGCACTATAATACCGGCGTCGGTGGCCAAAAACAGAGTGTCGCCGGCCAAAGCCATGGCGTTGATGCGGTTTGAGGGCGCGGAACGCCTTGAGTCTACAAGCGGGAATCGCTCCGCGGCAGCCGCGCCGGGGGCATATCTGAACAGACCCGCCGCCGAGCCGATGGCCAAAGAGCCGTCAGCAAGCGCAATCAGCGATGTTACAGACGTCACGCCGCCGGCAGCGCTGCTGTCGGCAAACACCTTGCGGAAGGAGTCTTCGTTCGGAGCGAGCACCCAAAGTCCGTCGCCGTTGCCGGCATATATCTCCTGCCGCGACGATATCGAGGCGAGAGCGTTTACCCTACGGTATTTCGTATCGGTGCCGGCTATGGGATAATGACTCAGGCGCACACCGTCGAAACGGTCGACGCCAAGGCCGTTGCCGAGCCACACATAGCCCGCGGAGTCGCGAAGGATGCTGCCCACAGTCATGTCGAGCAGCTGGCCCGAGCCGTCGCTTACGCTGCGAAAAGCCGGACTGCCGGCCGACAACAGCGCCGGTGCGCATACCATGGATATGCACACCGACAACACTATATGACATATTCTTCTAAACAATGGGCACTAACGCATTTAAGTATGCAAAATTAGCAAATAATATCGAGTGCGTAAAAATGTTTTACAGCACAAATTTGCATCAGTGCCTTGCCAACAGTTCTTTATCGCTTTTATTGTTGATTGAGCGCAGGCGGTTCAGAGCCTCGATATAATAGTAGTCGGCATATACAATCGACGCATCGATTTCGCTTCCGGCCGGATGATGGCCGGTGGAGTGCAGCAGGAACGAGTCGTTGGTATCGCCGCTGCGATAGGCGTCGCTCGCAAGGCTGGCCAGCATCTCGCGGGCGGCGGTGCTGTAGCGGGCGGCACGCGTGCTGTCGGCATAGCCTTCAAGCTCGAGCAGAGCCGAGGCCACCACGGCTGCGGCAGAGGCATCGCGCGGCGCCTCAAGGCCGCGGGGGTCGTCGAAGTCCCATATCGGAATCATGTCGGCCGGCAGGCGGTCGAGATACACGTCGGCCACCTTGCAGGCGAAGTCAAGGAAACGCGGGTCGTGCGTTTCGCGATACACCACCGTGTAGCCGTAGATGGCCCATGCCTGACCGCGCGCCCACATGGAGCTGTCGGCATAGCCCTGATGGGTGCAGCCGCGCATGAATTCGCCGGTGGCGGGGTCGTACACGGCCACGTGGTAGCAGCTGCCGTCGGGGCGGAAATGGTGGCGCATGGTGGTTTCGGCATGGCTGACAGCGATGTCGTAGCAATAGGGATTGCCGCCGTTCTTGGCTGCAAAAAACAGCATCTCGAGATTTATCATGGTGTCCATGATGGTATTATGGCCGCCAAAGTCCTTGACGTGACGGGGCCACGACAGTATGGTGCCCACGGCGGGATTGAACAGCGTGGCAAGCGAGTCGGCAGCATTGACTATGGCCACACGGTAGGCATCGTCGCCGGTCAGGCGGTAGGCATTGCCATAGCTGCAGTATATCAGGAAACCGAGGTCGTGGTCAAACACCGGCTGCTCAAGAATAGGCTGCAGGCGACGCGTGGCCTCCTCGGCGGCTGCACGTATGGCGGGGTCGCCGCTGTACTCATAGTCGTACCACAGCACGCCCGGCCAAAAACCGCTGCACCATTCCTCGGCCGATACGGGGCGGCAGGCCCATGTCTTTTCACCGCCCTGTATGTTGCGCGGCATCACAGTGGTGTCCGAGGGAAGATGGGTGAGCGCCGCACGCACCTTCTCGTGGCAATAGGACAGATCACTTTCAGCGTCAGGCCAGCTCTTGGCTACTGACGAGCAGCCCCCGATGCAGAGGGCTATGGCAGGAAGTAATACTTTATTGAACAGTTTCATGTTTACCGTTATGCGTTTTTTTCAGAATCAGTCTTTTGTAATTATCATGGCAGCACCTCCGCGCGGCAGAAGCTCAAGCTGCATTTTTGTCTTCGAATTAATTTTCTTTGTGGTGCAACGCACATGCGTGGCCGTGTCCACAGAGGGGTCGTCGGTGAAGATACGTGCCGTATATTTCGCGCCCGGCTCCAGGAACTCAAACGTCAGCGGCAGAGTGCGCGCGTCGTTGCCGGTCATTGCTCCGAGCCACCAGTCGGCGCCGCTGCTCCGGGCCATCACTATGTGCTCGCCCGGAGCTCCACTCAGCACCCGCGAGTCGTCCCACACAGTGCGCAGGCGCTCGAACCACTCTATTTCGGGCTCGCCATGGTAGCGCTCGGGCTTGTCGTACCACAGGATGGTCTGCAGCGGCGAGTAGAACACCACGGAAGCCGCAAGCTGATGGGCGTGCGTGTTGCGCAGGCGCGGGTCGAAGTAGCATATAGTGTAGTCGGCCGCGCCGTTTATCATGCGCGTGAACGGCAGCGTCACGTTGTGCGTGGCGTCGGGCCACTCCTCATTGCCATGTATGCCCTCCTGAGTGAGCAGATTGGGATATGTGCGCGAGAATCCCGAGGGGCGGTATTCGTCGTGTATGTTCATGAGCAGGTGATTGCGCGCGGCATCTCTCACCAGGTCGTGGAGCCACGTGGCCCAGCGGTGGGAGGCATACTGCACAAAGCCGCTTTTAATGCCCACTATGCCCCAGCGGCTAAGGAGCGGGAGCAGCTCGCGCTGCTGCTTCATGAGAGCGTGCTGGTTGACATACAGCCATATGCCTATTCCGCGCTCGCGTGCGTATTCCACCACACGCGGCATATCGAGCTTGTCCACCACCTTGGTGGCGTCGCCGTCGTGGCTCGTGCAGGGCAGATACCACAGCCAGTCGAAAAGCATATACGGGATGTTGTGTTCGGCGCAGAAATCGAGTGTGCGCAGCGCACCTTCGGTAGTGATGGTGGTTTCGCGCATTATGGTGCCGGGCCGCACCCACGCGGAGGCATCGTCCACCTCGCAAGGCGGGTTCAGGTTCAATATTATATCGTTGTGCTCGAGCAGCTGTCCGGGAGTGTCGGCAGCCATCACCACCTTCCACGGCGTAGCGTAATACGTGACAATATCGACCGGCGAATACATCACCGAGCCGAGCGTATTGTCGCCGCGGCTGTCGAAGCGCGTCAGACACCAGTCGTCGGTATCGGCATCTGTCAGCGCGCCCCAGTAGCCGTCGGGAAATTCCAGCGTGAGCGCCCGCTCCACGGGGTGTGTGACCGAGTCGGGAGCGACGCGCATGAACGGCGCCTGCGCCCACTCCTCGGCCCACAGCATAGTGCCCTCGGGGAATCTGTAGGTGGTGAGGTCGTCGGTCACCTTATGGAACACAGCCGCGGGATGCTCGGGGAAGAAATAGCGGAAAGCCACGCCCTCGTCGTAGGCGCGTGCCTGTATGTCGAGGCGGTAGTTGCTGCCGTCATGACGCGACATGTGCACCGTGCCTCCGCGCCAGTTGTCGCGGACAGTGGAGCGCTCGCCATACAAAGGATGCCATGTGGTGTCGGCGCTCTGATACGTGACGGAGTCCACCACCATGCCGTGCATCCACTGCTCATGCTGCGGCAGACGACGCTTTCCCAATGCGAGAGCCATTTCCCAGGAGCGGTTGTCGAGATTAAGACCCATCGTGCCGTCCGAAACAACCGGCCGGCCGCGGAAGGCCACATCGTAGCTCACCCGCGCAGTAGAATCGCCGCTATGGCGTATCTCTATGCGATGGCTTCCGTCCGGCGATGTCAGCGACAATACCGCAGCTGCGGCTGCTATAGAAAGTATATTCATCCGTTTTCGTAATAAATTTCATACAAGAATACGGATAAGTGCGGCCTATTACCTATCGCAGGCGATAAAAAACCGCACGCTGCATGCCGGCCCAGACGCACGCAAAAAAATCATCCGCGGAGCCGACAACACAAAGGCCTCGCGGATGAACACACCTAAATACCTAAATCCAATCCTTTTAATCTGTTCTGAAAGCAAATACGGACAAGTGCGGAAATATACTCATTCCATATCTGAATTTCTCAGAAAGAATCGGATATGTCAGTCGAGCACGAGCGACACCGGGCAGTGGTCGCTGCCGGCTATATCGGCATGAATCTCGGCACTGACCACACGTGGGGCAAGACGCTCGCTCACGAGAAAATAGTCGATGCGCCAGCCCACGTTCCGTTCTCGCGCACGCATGCGATAGCTCCACCAGGAGTAGGCGCCGCGGTCGTCGGGGTGAAGCAGCCGGAAAGTGTCCACGAATCCGCAGCCGAGCAGACTGCCGAAGGCGTCGCGCTCTTCGTCCGAGAAGCCGGCATTATGGCGGTTGGCCGCCGGATTGGCCAGGTCGATTTCGTTGTGCGCCACGTTAAGGTCGCCGCACACCACCACGGGCTTCTTCTCGTCCAGACGCTTCAGATAATCCCGAAAAGACGCCTCCCACTCCAGGCGGTACGGCAGACGCGCGAGTTCGCTCTGCGAGTTCGGCGAGTACACGTTCACGAGATACAGCTCGCCGAGGTCGAGCGTGAGCACGCGTCCTTCATTGTCGAAGGTGCCGCGTTCCACCGCCTCGGGCGCTATGCGCGTGGCAGTGGCCGTGCCGCTGTAGCCGCGGCGCTCGGCGCTGTTCCAGTACAGCTCGTAGCCGCCTTCCAGGTCGTGGGCCATCTGTTCGGGCTGCATCTTTGTTTCCTGCACGCAGAACACATCCGCGTCGAAACCATGCAATATATCTTTAAAGCCTTTGCCGAGGACTGCCCGCAGTCCGTTGACGTTCCAGGATACGAATTTCACTACTGATATTTTTTTTACGGTTTATAACGGAGCAAGTTCCAGCACTGATTCCAAGATGCTTACAGCCTGCTCTACGGTGGGTACATCGGCCACTGCGAAACTGCGGCGCGCGCCGTTCTGGCGTATGCGCACACGCGCGGGATTGGCCTGCAGATAGTGTATGAGCCGTCCGAACATCGGGCTCTGATAATAAGCCACATTGGCTTCGCCCACGAAATACAGATACATGGCCCCTTGCTTCAGCGCCACCTTCTCGATGCCGAGGCGGCGCGCGAGGCGGCGCAGTCGCGGTATGCGCAGCAGCTCGGCGGTTTCGGGCGGTATGCGTCCGAAGCGGTCCTCAAGGCGCTCGCGGAAGGCCTTCAGGTCGAGTTCGCGCTCTATGCTGTCGAGTTCGCGGTACAGCGAGATACGCTCGCTCTCCTGCGGCACATATAATGCCGGCAGAAGCAGCTCAAGGTCCGTTTCCACGGTGCAGTCGGCCACAAATTCGTCGGCACCGTCCGACGCGCCTCCTTCGGTGGATGTATCGGCCTTTACAGCGTCGGCAAACTCCTCGGTGCGCAGCTCCGTGACAGCCTCTTTCAGGATTTTCTGGTACGTTTCGTAGCCGAGGTCGGCTATGAAGCCGCTCTGCTCGGCGCCAAGCAGATTGCCCGCGCCGCGTATGTCGAGGTCCTGCATGGCTATATGGATGCCCGAACCGAGGTCGGAAAAACTCTCTATGGCCTGCAGCCTGCGCCGCGCCACATCGGAAAGCGGCTTGCCGGGCGGCACGAGCAGATAGCAGAAGGCCTTGCGCGAGCTGCGCCCCACCCTGCCGCGGAGCTGGTGAAGTTCGCTCAGGCCGAACTGATGGGCGTTGTTGACAATGATAGTGTTGACATTGGGCATGTCTATACCGCTCTCCACGATGGTGGTGGCCAGCAGCACGTCGTAATCGTGAGCCACAAAATCGGCTATGGCTTTTTCCAGCTTGTCGGGCGGCATCTGGCCGTGAGCCACCAGGGTGCGTGCGTCAGGCACAAGGCGGCGTATCATGTTTTCAAGTTCGTACAGCCCTTCTATGCGGTTGTTGATAAAGAACACCTGGCCGCTTCGCGCCATTTCGAAATTAATGGCTTCAGCCACTATGTCGTCGCTGAGCGCATTGACCGACGTGAGTATCGGATGGCGGTTGGCCGGAGGAGTGGTGATGGACGACAGGTCGCGCGCGCCCATCAGCGAGAACTGCAGTGTGCGCGGAATAGGCGTAGCGCTCATGGTGAGCGTGTCCACGCTCGTTTTAAGCTGCTTGAGCTTTTCCTTCACCGCCACGCCGAATTTCTGCTCTTCGTCCACTACGAGAAGCCCGAGGTCGTGGAATTTCACAGTCTTGCCTATCAGTTTGTGCGTGCCTATGATTATGTCTATGCGCCCTGCGGCAAGGTCGTCGAGTATGGCGCGTGTTTCTTTCGGCGAACGCGCGCGCGACAGGTAGTCCACCCGCACGGGAAAATCGGCAAGTCGCTTGCCGAACGTCTGGAAATGCTGATACGCGAGCACGGTGGTGGGCACGAGCACAGCCGTCTGTTTGCCATCGACGGCGGCTTTGAACGCCGCGCGTATCGCTATCTCCGTCTTGCCGAAGCCCACGTCGCCGCACACGAGCCTGTCCATGGGGCGGTCGCTCTCCATGTCGGCTTTCACGGCCTGCGTGGCCGTAAGCTGGTCCGGGGTGTCCTCGTATATGAACGAAGCCTCGAGCTCATGCTGCAGGTAGCTGTCGGGCGCGAAGGCGTGTCCGCGCTGCTCCTTGCGCTCGGCATAGAGGCGTATCAAATCACGCGCTATGTCTTTCAGCTTGCTCTTTGTGCGCTCCTTCAGGCGGTTCCACGTGCCGGAGCCTATTCGGTTCACTTTGGGCGGGACGCCTTCCTTGCCACGGTATTTAGCAAGTTTGTGCAGAGCGTGTATGCTTACGAAAATGATGTCGTTGTTGGCATACACGAGCTTGATCATCTCCTGCGTGCGGCCGCCCACATCAGTGCGCAGCAGTCCAGCAAAACGGCCCACGCCGTGGTCCACATGCACTATAAAGTCGCCGGGCTCTATCTGCCCGAGTTCCTTGAGCGACAGCGCCATGCGTCCGCTGCGCGCGCGGTCGCTCTTCAGAGTGTATTTATGGAAGCGGTCGAAAATCTGATGGTCGGTGAACACGCACACATGCGTCACGTGGTCCACAAAACCCTCATGCAGAGTGCCGTCCACCGCCACAAAATCCACATTGTCGCCACGGTCGGCGAATATCGAGCGCAGGCGCTCGTGCTGACGAGGATTGTCGCTGAGTATGTATATTTTATAGCCGTCGGCGCTAAGACGTCCGAACGACTCGGCTATCAAATCGAAATTTTTGTGGTAAATGCCCTGCGGAGAGCATTTGAAATCTATCGCCGCCGCGACGCTTGTCGGAAGCTCCGGCACAGCTGATATGTCTATGCGCGAAAAGCGTGCGAAGGCCTCGGCGAAAGCGTCCGGGTCTATCACGTTGCGCAGCGAGTCGGCTTCGCCCTCCTCTGCGATTACAGCCGATTCGGCGGGTGTTTCGGCCGCTACGGCGCGTATGCGCTCAAGCAGATAGTCGGGGCGGCGCACGGCTATGAGAGTGTCTGCCGGCAAAAATTCGAGCAGCGATATGTTTGAAGCGCCGTCGGCGGGGTCGCAGCCTACCGCACCCGTTACGGCCACGGTTTCAAGTTTGCGCTCGCTCAATTGCGTTTCTACATTGAATTCGCGTATGCTGTCTATCTCGTCGCCGAAGAAATCGATTCGGTAAGGCAGTTCGTTGTTGTAGGGATAAATATCCAGTATCGAGCCACGCACGGCAAACTGTCCGGGTTCGTAGACATAATCCTCCTCACGGAAACCATTTTCGCGCAGCCAGCGCTGCGTGGCCACAAGGTCGGCTCCGGCGCCCAGGGCAAGCCGCATGGTGCGCTCGCTGATATCGTCCTGCGAGGCCACACGCTCGGCGAGCGCCTCGGGATAGCTCACCACAAAACGCAGTTCGCCGGCCGCGATGCGCTGCAGCGCCTCAACACGCAATATTCGGCTGGGCTCGTCGGGCTGTCCATACTTGATGTCGCGTTTGTAGCCCGACGGCAACATGGCCACAGCCTGCTCGCCGCACAGACGCACGAGGTCGAAATACAGATATCCGGCATCGTCGAGCGAGTCGCCCACCACGAGCACAGGCGCCTGATGCGCCGGCATGGTGGCAAGCATCACGGCCGCCGACGAGCCGGCCAGCCCGTAGGCCGTGGGCGTGGATTTGCCTTTCAGCGCCGCACGCAGTGCCTTGACCCGCGGCGGGGTCATGAATAGTGCTGATAGCTCGGCAAGTGTCATTTCTTATTCTCGGGCATGGAGTTTCGCGGCAGCAGCTGCTCGCGATAGGCAGCGGGGTCGTGCAGCAGCTTGCGCGCTACGGTGAGCACCGTGTCCGACGGGAGTGAACGTCGCACGAGGTCTGCATCGGAAAAATAACGCGAGGCAATTTCGTCGTCGAGTATATCCTTAATTTCCTTTGCGTTGTGGTCGAGGTCGTGGTTCAGGTCGTGCTTGAGCATCCCCTCGAGCACAGCGAACTGTGCGGCCACGGAGTCGGTCATATAGCCTTCGCTGTCGGCCGCCTCGCGCAGTGCCTTCAGCCCCGACTCGCACAGGCGGTCGTAATGGAATTTCGCAGGGTCGATAAACGCCTTGAAATCCTCAAAGAGGCTGTCGGTCACCTCGAAGCTGTCGGCGGAACCGATGCCGCCGGGATGCTGCGCGGCATAGCGCGTGGCGTAGTCAAACGCCCAGTTGTCGGCATAAATGTTGTATATCAGGCGGTTCATGCGCGGCAGGTCGACTTTTATATCGGGGGTGATTCCGCCGCCGTCGCGCACCTCGCGGCCCACACGGGTAGTGTACACGTTGGTAAGGCTGTCGGGTATGCGCGCCACTGTGCCGTCGGGGTTGCGGTGGCTATAGTCTATAGCCTGTATGAGGCGTCCGCTGGGTATGTAGTAGCGCCCGGTGGTGATTTTGACAAACCCGCCGTACGGCATGGGACGCGATGTCTGCACGAGCCCTTTGCCGAAGCTGCGCTCGCCCACCACCACGGCTCGGTCCAGGTCCTGAAGCGCTCCGGCCACAATCTCCGAGGACGAGGCCGTGCCGCCGTCGGTAAGCACCACAAGCGGTGTGCGGCGCGCCTGAGGCGCCTGCGTGGTTTTATACACTTTCTCGTTCAGAGCATCGCGGCCGCGCGTACGCACCACCTCCGTGCCTTTGTCGACGAAATTCGACACCACCTGCACGGCGCTCTCCAAAAGGCCGCCGCCGTTGCCGCGGAGGTCGAGCACTATGCCGCGGAGGCCGGGCGCGCGCAGCACATCGGCTATGGCGTCGCGCACCTGCGATGCTGTCTTTTCGTTGAACGTGGTCACGCCGATATAGCCTACGCTGTCGGGGAGCACGCCGTAATACGGCACCGGGTTGGTCTTGATGACTCCACGCATTATGTCGAACGTAAGAAGCGAGTCCTCGGCATACGGGCGGCGTATATCGACCACCACATGTGTGCCGGCCTGACCGCGAAGCCGCTTGCTGACATCGCTTATGTCCATGTCGGGCCCGATGGTGTCGCCGTCGATGCGCAGTATGCGGTCGCCATGCCTTATGCCGGCCTCACGCGCGGGCGAGCCCCACTGCGGCTCGGTGAACAGCACTTCCGCGCCACGGCGCTGTATAGTGCTACCTACTCCGCTGAACTGGCCGGAGGAGATACTCAGCAGCTGGTCTTGCTCGTCGGCCGGATAATACTCCGTGTACGGGTCAATCTCGCCGAGCATGGCATTGATAGCCGTGCGCATGGAGCGTCCGGCGTCGATAGTATCCACATACTGCGTCTGCAGCTCCTTAAACAAGGCGTTGAATATGTGCATATTGCGCGACACCTCCGACTTATTGCTGCGTGTGGTGGCGGCACTTGCCGTGAGGAGTAGCAGCGCGGCGGCCGCCAGTGTGATGAGTATCTTCTTCATTTGTTCAATAATATATCTGTGCTTTTATAGGTATAAAATACCTGTGGCAGCGATAAAGTTCACTTACAAGGCGATATGCGCGGCTTCCACCTCGCGCCCGAGAAACACCCCGGCAAGGCGGGCGAAATCGCGGGCCACATCGGTGGTGAAATAGCGCGTAACACCGCCGCGCGACACTGCGGCGTCCATCTCGGGATGGCGCCGGAGATAATCGCAGAGGCTTGAAGCCACGATAGGCCCCTGACACACCACGGCCACACGCTCGGGCACCGCCGCGCGTATTTTAGGATAGAGCAACGGATAGTGCGTGCAGCCGAGTATTATGGTGTCTAAGCGGGCATCGCGGGCGAGAAGGCGGTCCACAGCCTCGCGCACAAACCAGTCGGCGCCATCCGACGCTGAAAAGCCCTGCTCTACCAGCGGCACCCACATAGGCGCCGCCTCCGCCACCACATGGAAGCCCGGATGCAGTTTCTCTACCTCTATGGTATAGCTGCCGGAGGCTATTGTGCCCGGAGTGCCGAGCACACCCACCACGCCCGTGCGCGACAAGTCGCCTACGGCCTCTGCCGTGGGACGGATAACCCCCAGCACGCGGCGCTCGGGCGCCAGCAGGGGCAGGTCGCGCTGCTGAATGGAGCGCAGCGCCTTGGCAGAAGCGGTGTTGCACGCCAGGATTACGAGCGGGCAGCCCATCTCGAACAGACGGGTCACCGCCTGCAGCGTGAACTGATAGACCGCTTCAAACGAGCGCGTGCCGTAAGGAGCGCGTGCGTTGTCGCCCAAATACACAAAATCCGCATCCGGAAGGGCGAGCTGCAGGTCGGCGAGCACACTCAGTCCTCCGAAGCCGGAATCGAAAACACCTATCGGGCCTTTCATATGCGGTCTGTCACGTAAAGCAAAACTGCCATGTCCGAAACTCAGGCCTGCAGCAGGGACGCGGCGGATGCCGCGTCCCTGCATCGTATCCTGTTCAGGCCTGTGCGGCCACAGCTTTAATATTTAATCCGTATGCCTCAGCGCACTCTTTCGCGTATGGCGGCAGTTTCCTCCTCATAGCCGGGCTTGGCCAGAAGAGCGAACATGTTGCGCTTGTAGGCTTCCACACCGGGCTGGTTGAAGGGGTTCACACCCAGCAGATAGCCGCTGATGCCGCAGGATGCCTCGAAGAAGTAGATGAGGCTTCCGAGTGTGCGTTCGCAGATGGAGTCGATGGTGATGAGTATGTTGGGCACACCGCCGTCCACGTGGGCCAGACGCGTGCCGAGTTCGGCCATTTTGTTCACCTCGTCCACTCGCTTTCCGGCCAGGAAGTTGAGGCCGTCGAGATTGGCTTCGTCGGTGGGGATGCGCACCTCATGGTCCACATTTTCGACAGATATCACCGTTTCGAAGATGGTGCGTTCGCCATCCTGAATCCACTGACCCATGGAGTGAAGGTCGGTGCTGAAATCTACAGCTGCGGGGAAAATGCCTCTGTGGTCCTTACCCTCGCTCTCGCCGTAAAGCTGCTTCCACCATTCGGCGAAATAATGCAGGCGGGGATTGTAGTTGACGAGGATTTCGATTTTCTTGCCCGAACGGTACAGCGCGTTGCGCGTGGTGGCATACACCTCAGCGCTCTTGTCGGCGCCGCTCAGGATTGCTTTCTGACGCTCGCGCGCGCCCTCCATGAGAGCCTTGATGTCGTAGCCGCCCACAGCTATGGGAAGCAGACCCACGGGAGAGAGCACCGAGAAGCGTCCGCCCACACTGTCTTCAATCACGTATGTGGTATAGCCCTCCTCGTCGGCCAGTGTGCGCAGTGCGCCGCGTTTGGCGTCGGTGACGGCCACTATATGACGCGCGGCAGCCTCGCGGCCTTCGGCTTCCTCGAGCTGAGCCTTGAGCAGGCGGAAAGCGATGGCGGGCTCGGTGGTGGTGCCGCTCTTGCTTATCACTATGATACCGAATTTCTTGCCTTTGAGGTAGGACTGAAGCTCGTAAAGGTAGTCCTCGCCGATGTTATGGCCGGCAAACACTATCTGGGGCTTCAGGGCGTTGTCGTAAACACTGAACGGATTGCCGAGAGCCTCAAGCACGGCTTTAGCTCCGAGGTAGCTGCCGCCGATGCCTATCACCACCACCACCTCGCACTCCGTACGGAGGCGTTCGGCCGTGGCGTTGATATCGTCGAGCAGCGCGTCAGGCGTATCGACGGGAAGGCGCACCCAGCCCAGGAAATCGTTGCCTGCACCTGTGCCCTCCATAAGGGTGTTTACACTTTCACGCACTTCGGAAGCCATCGATTCTATGGCTTTTTCGCTTACTGCACCAAGTGCGTCGTTAATGTTGACGCGAATATTGTTCATAGTCTGTTTTTTAGTTTCTGACTGCAAATTTAAAGAAAATCAGCGAGAGCGCAAAATATAAATCACTGCTCTATCGCCCATGTAAATTATAACCAAAAACACCAATATATTGTTCAAAAAATCGCATTTGATTTGACTCATGAATCAAAACCACTAATTTTGTTGTTATAAAACTACAAAACCACAAATTCAACTATTTATTCACATTATGAACAAAGCCATCATATCTTTCGTTGCCCTGCTCGCTGCCACCACCGCATCCGCTACGTCCTGTCCGACGGCGGAAGCGACAGCGATAATGGTCGAGGAGCTGCATTTGCCGGCCGTAGCTGTGATGGCGCCGGACCCGGATTCACTACAGGCATCCGCCACCATCGTCACCGACTACACCGTGGCCATAGACCACTCCCTCGACGACCACACACCCATCTCTCTTTACGAACTTCCCCCGTCATGGACCACATGCAGCCCCGACTGGCACCGCCTGTGGATAAATACGGCTGTGTATGCCGGAGCCATGCTCGGCACACTCGGTGTGCTCGAGTGTCTGCCGGAGGACGCCACCAGCTGGAACCGCGCTGAAATACAGCAGACGCCTATGTTTAAGCGCTGGTTTAAAAATGTGATAAAGATGGGGCCGAAATTCGACACCGACTCATGGATTTTTAATTACATTGCGCATCCATACGCCGGAGCGGTGTATTTCATGTCGGCGCGCTCGTCGGGTTTCAATTTCTGGCAGAGTTTCGCCTATTCGGCCTTTATCAGCACCGTGTTCTGGGAATTCGGAATCGAGGCTTTCATGGAGCGCCCGTCCATTCAGGATATTTTCGTGACGCCCTGCATCGGCAGCCTGATAGGAGAAGGTTTCTACCGCGCCAAACGCAAGCTCATAGAGCAGGACTACCGAATATTCGGCTCAAGAGTGGTGGGTGGCATAGCAGCGTTTTTCATGGACCCCGTCAACGAAATGCTGGGACTATTTATCGACAATCCCGCGCGCCGGGAGGCTGCACGCCGCCGCGGGCTGCAGTCGTCGATAGTGCCTTCCAATGTGGGCGGTGCGCCGGGATTCACGTTCACTTGCACGTTCTGACCCGGCTGACGCCCGCGCATCAGAATTCGCTGAAAAACTTAGGCTTGATCACTATGCCGGCTCGCAGCTGGCTGTGGAATTTGTTATAGTCGAGCAATCCCTCGCCGTAGCCGTTGTAGTATTGTATGAAAAAATACTGGTTGTCGCGGCGGCTGAAGCGATAGGCAAGTTCGATGATAGTATTGTAATTGAAATTCCAGCCCTTGCGCTTCACAAGAGTCACCGAGCCGCTGAAGCGCTGATTGGCGCTCAGCACCTCCATGCCCACCTGGTATATGCCGGCATAACGCAGAATATCGGCATTGTTGCTGCTGTCGATGATAGGAATCCACACCTTGCCGTGCACCATGAGCTGTTTGTCCACAAAGATATTGGCCGCAAGCGAAACTTTATTCCACGAACGCGACTGTATGCTGTCGCGGCCGTTGCTTTCGTGCTCAATCATGAACGTGAGTTTGCCTATGTATCGGTCTTTCACAAACAGAGGTTTCGTAAGACCTATGCCGGGATTGAAATTCAGGTCGGTCATGGGCAGCGACTCCTGAAGCACGTTCCAGAACACCTTCTGCGTGTAAAACAGATACAGATAGGTGCCCCACGGCAGCACACTGCGCGTAAGACGCTGCGCTATCGACACCTGAAATTTCACATTGGTATTCTCGCGGGTCATGCGCGGACCTATCGACGGCCCGAAAATAAAATAGTTGTCCTTATACAGTCCGAAATACGGCTGATGCTCAAAATCATAACGCACGCTGTCTGCATCTATCGGACGCCCGTCAAAGCTCACAATCTGCCCGCGGGCGGCGGGACACACAAAAGCCACTAAGGCAAGTACAACAAGCAGTATTCGACATTTATGCATAACGCGACTGTATATGATTTAAATTCCGACTGCAAAATTAATGAAAATTACACACATAACACACTCAGCTCCTTTTTGGAACAATATTTCAGCCTAAAAGGAACATCCGCAGCAGTCAGAAACGAACCGCGAACATCTCAGGCGGCACGTCGCGGCCCACAAACACCGCCGCGCCGCTGCCGTTGACAAAAATGTGCCCGAAACGCACATCGACACGCAGACGCCTCAAGAGTTCGGCGGCAAAAGGGCATGTCCTGTCCGGGATAACAATCGTGGCTCCCCTGAGGGCTGCTTTCACCGCTGCGTCCACCGAACTGTCGCCGCTCAAAAACACAAGCAGCGAAACATCATGCGACAGCTCCCGCACCAACCGCGCCCGCGGAGCGGCAAGCCCCACAATAGCGGCCGCGATATCGGCCTGCGGCGTGGCCCCCACATACACCCTCGCGGCCCTGCTGCAGGCCGCTATCCTGAACAGCACGCGCGCGGCGCTGCGGCCGCCCGGCCACCCGGCCGCCAGCGCATCCACCTCGGGATAGGCATAATAGGCCAGGCGCTGGCAAAGCACCTCACGAATAAAACGATAGGCCGACGGCGAGTGGATTCCAAAGCCGCGAGAGTGGCGCAACCGGCGCCACCAGCCGCGACGCGGAAGCCTCATTTTCCATCCTCCTTCCGCACCACCGACACGAATATGCCTCCGAGCACGAGCAGGTAAATAAGGCTCACGCACGCATAGGCCACAATGCCCGAAGTGCGGATAGAATCCGGCGAGAAGGTAAGCACCACCTCATGAGTGCCGGCGGGCACCCTTACGGCACGCAATATATAGTTCACGCGGCCCACTTTGGCCGGCGCGCCGTCTATTGTGGCTTTCCATCCCCACGGGAAATAGACTTCGGAGAACACCGCTACGCCGCCGCCTTCGGAGGTGACGCGATAGGCAGTGCGATTCGGCGTATAATCCGTAAGCACCACGGTGTCGCCGGGCGCGAGCGACGGCGCACCCTCTCCCAGCACATCCGCCATAGAACGGTCGGCCACAGCAGCATGACGCACATCAAGCGCGCGCAGCGCCTGCATTTCAGCGTCGGCGCCGTCCACATACGCCAGCGAGTCGACAAGCCATCCCGGGCCCTGCGCCGAGGTATTGACCACCACAGGAGCCTGCGGGTCGCCGGTGATTACGTAGCGCGCATTTAGCATGTCGAGCGTACGGTACGAGGCAGCAAGCTCGTCGGCAATCTGCCGCTCGGTGCCGTCGTAAAGGGCGCGTACGCTGTCGTCGCGCAGCGACGGGTCGTAACCGTAATGCAGCACATAGTTCAGACGCCGCTGTATCAGGTCTTCGTAGCGGCGCAGCTTGGCTGCATGATATCCGCCGAGCATACGGTGGTGGTACGAGCGCTGCGGGCTGTTGAAACCGGGGATATCCATCACCCTGTAGGCAGCCGTGGTGTCGGCAAGTATCAGGCGGTCTACGGCATCAGGCGCAAACGGATCGGCGGCAGCCACCTCCGGCGCGCAGAAGCTGTCGGCGCTCAGGTAGCGCTTGTCCACACCGTAAAGGTCAACAAGCACCGCACCGGCAAGGAGTCCCACGGCCAGGCCGTCGCGCAGACGTCCGCGCATCAGCAGAGCCATTAAGCAGAAACCTACCGCGAGGAACAACAGCGAACGCCAGGCATCAGCACGCACGAGGCCGTAGCGCAACTGCTCTATAACCTCCACGTTGGCCGGATTCGACAGCGAATAATTGTAGACAGCGCTCTGTATTTCGGCTTCGGAAGCACCATACTGGCGGCCCATCTCCACTATCTGCTGCTGCAGAGCCTGCGCCGTGGCTTGGTCCTGCATGGTAATCGCCTTGCCGAACAGCGACGGCGCAAACGCCGCACACAGGCATATCGCCGCGGGAATACCGAACGCGACAAGCAGCGGACGCATCAGCGCGCCACGCTCGGCGGCCGGCACGGAGAGCACGCGGCAAAGCGCCATGACCGCCAGAAGCGGCATCGTGAATTCTACTATTACGAGTATGCTCTCCACCGCGCGGAACTTATTGTACATCGGGAAATGGTAAATCATAAAATCCGTCAGCAGCGTGAAATTCCGGCCGAGCGCGAGCAGAGCGGCAAACAACGTCACGCCCAGGAGCGCCCATTTCGCAGCTCCGCGCACTATCAGGCAGCCCAGCAGAAACAGCGCGCAGACGATGGCGCCCACATACACCGGGCCGTTGGTACCTTCCGAATCGTTGAAATATTGAGGCAGATACGGTAGCATCTGTCCCATGGGCTGTCCGCTGTAGGCCGCGGCGGCATCAAGACGGTCGAGCCCCATGTGCACCATGGCGCCACCTTCGGGCCGGGCCGACGCTCCGCCTTTTATATTGGGCACCAGCAGCGAGAACGTTTCAGACGGGCCGTAGCTCCAGCCCACAATCTGCTCGTAAGGCATGCCGCCTGTGGGGCGCGCCTCATCTTCACCGCCCGCTGCGGCAGACTGCTGCGTCAGCTCGCTCTGCGCGCGTTTGGTTTCCTTGGCATACTCGTATGTGTTATAAATGCTCGGGGCGTTGGCGCCGAGAGCCAGCAGGCCCGATGCCACTACCACACAGGTGGCGGTGCACCACCGGCGCATTTTGCCTTCGCGCCACGCGCTATACAGCGCCGCTGCGGCAAGCGCCGCCATGACAAAAGCGAAATAATAGCTCATCTGCGGATGGTTGGCCTCAAGCTGCAGCATGGCAAACAGCGACAGCATGGCCGCTCCTCCCAGATAGCGCCCGCGATAGCACAACAGCATGCCGCCGATGGTGGGCGGCACATAGCTGAGTGCCAGAAATTTCCAGATGTGTCCGGCACCTATGATTATGATATAATAGCTTGAGAATCCCCAGGCTATGGCGCCAAGCAGGGCCACATACCAGCGCATACGCATCACATAAAGCAGTATCAGCATGCCCAGCATCATCATGAACAGCAGGTTGCTCGGCGACGGCAGCCCGAGGCCATACACGGCGTTGAGCCAGTCGAAGAGCGCGTTCGACGGATATTGCGGCGAAATCTGAAACGTCGGCATCCCGGAGAAAAGCGAATTGGTCCACAACGCTTTTTCGCCGGTGGCCTCATAATACTGCTGCGCCTCGTGGCCGTTGGCCATGCCCTGCTGCATGTCGGCCTGGCGCAGCACGCCGCCCTCGAAATTGCCGGGATAGAAAAACGCAAGCGATATGGCGGCCATGATTACCACCGACACAAAAAAGCCCCACACTTGTGAGTTGCGGGCACTCGCAATAATCTGCTTTGATGTCATGATGTATATAGGATTTTAGTAGCCCGGAGCGGAATCGAACCGCTATCAAAAGTTTAGGAAACTTCTATTCTATCCGTTGAACTACCGGGCCTCAACGGTTTCACGCTGCAAACTTAGCAAAAAAAAACGACATACACAACGCCCCGAGCATACAGCGCGGGCGACAGCCATACATGCCGCCGCCCGCATTGCAATATCGGGATATGCTCAGAAGAGGCTCCAGCTCACTGTGAGGCCGGCCATCACGATGGCCACCATGCTCATCAGCTTAATAAGAATGTTGAGCGAGGGGCCGGACGTGTCCTTGAAGGGATCGCCCACGGTGTCGCCCACCACGGTGGCCTTGTGCACATCGCTGCCCTTGCCGCCGAAGTTGCCTTCTTCGATGTATTTCTTGGCGTTGTCCCACGCGCCGCCGCTGTTGGCCATAAATATGGCCAGAACAAAGCCTGCCGACAGGCCGCCCACAAGCAGGCCAATCACACCCGGCACGCCGAACACAAGGCCGGTAATCACCGGGGCAAGAATGGCAAGAACGCTCGGGAACACCATCTCACGCTGCGCGCCTTTGGTGGAAATCTGCACGCAACGCGCATAGTCGGGCTCGGCCTTGCCTTCAAGGATGCCCTTGATTTCGCGGAACTGACGGCGCACCTCGTCAACCATGTGGGAGGCGGCGCGGCCCACGGCGTTCATGGTAAGGCCGCAGAACAGGAAGGCCATCATGGCGCCGATAAACATGCCCGACAGCACTTTCGGGCTCATAAGATTCACTTCATAGAATGTCATGAAGTCGGTGAACGTGGCTTCGTGCAGCCCTACGGCGCGGTCGCCTATCTGAATGGTGGTTTCGCCGAGGCGCTCGAGGCCGATGCGGATTTCCTCGATATAGGATGCCAGCAGAGCAAGGCCGGTGAGCGCGGCCGAACCGATGGCGAAGCCCTTGCCGGTAGCGGCCGTAGTGTTGCCGAGCGAGTCAAGGGCGTCGGTGCGCTTGCGCACCTCCTTGCCCAGGCCGCTCATCTCGGCGTTGCCGCCGGCATTGTCGGCTATAGGACCATAAGCGTCGGTGGCCAGCGTGATACCGAGTGTCGACAGCATGCCCACAGCGGCGATGCCGATGCCATAGAGGCCCATGGCCACATTGGCGAAATCGAAGCCAGAGGCAAACCAGTAGCTCAGAATGATACCTGCCACCACGGCAAGCACCGGCACTGCGGTAGACACCATGCCGAGGCCCACGCCGGAGATAATCACGGTGGCCGGGCCGGTGGTGCCGCTTTCAGCGAGCTTGCGGGTGGGAGCATAGCTCTGCGAGGTATAGTACTCGGTGCTTCGGCCTATCACGATGCCGACCACAAGGCCCACCACTACAGAGCACCCTATGAGCGCCCAGTTGTTGAGGCCGAGCATCCACAGAATCAGGAAAGTAGCGCCCACTATCAGCACCGAGCTCAGATTGGTGCCGAACGACAGCGAGCCGAGCAGGTTCTTCATCGTGGCGTTTTCCTTGGTGCGCACGGCGAAGATGCCGACTATGGAGAGCAGTATGCCCACGGCGGCGATAAGCATCGGCGCCACCACGGCCTTGTACTGCATCACCACATCGCCCTGCAGCAGATAAGCCGCAGCGCCGAGTGCCGATGTGGCGAGAATGGAGCCGCAGTACGACTCGTAGAGGTCGGCGCCCATGCCGGCCACGTCGCCCACGTTGTCGCCCACGT
>CAMWTJ010000035.1 GCA_947177185.1 uncultured Porphyromonadaceae bacterium
GCACTCAGGCAGCCCACTGTGAGGCGCGGGGCAGCGGCAGGACCGACAGAGCAGGCGCGGCAGCACGCCCCATCGCTGCGCCCCGCAGCCTGCGAGGCACACTGCACCCGACGCCGTAGAAGGCGGGGGGGGCAGAAAAAAAGCCCGCGCCGGGAGGCGCAGGCTTTTTTTTGTGTGGAGGGATGGGTTTACCAGCCGGGGTTCTGATTCAGTTCGAGGCCCTTGTCGTTGTAGAGGGTGATGATCTGCGAGCCGAGGGGCTGGAGGTATTCGCGGTCGGTGAACTTACGCACTGCGGTGCCGGCGGTGCTGGCAGCGCCGTTGATGTAGCCGTTGGAGGTGAACACACCCACGAGCTGCTCGTTGGTGGCGGGAGTCACGTTGGCACCCAGAGCGATGTTGGGGTGCATGTTGGTGTCGAGCAGGTCGAGATTGTGCCAGCGCACGAGGTCCCAGTAGCGGTGGTTGCGGTCGAACATGAGTTCGCAGCGGCGCAGACGGCGGATTTCCCACAGCAGGCTGGACACGTTCATGTTGTTGGCGGGGTCGGCCATGTTTTCGAGATAAGCCTTGTTGAGGTTCTGCGTGTCGATGCCGGCACGGTCCCACAGGGGCTTCACGCACATTGCCACGTCGGCGTCATCGAGCTGGCCGAGTTCGGCGCGTGCCTCGAGGTAGTCGCAGTAGGTGTATGCGAGCCAGTAGAGGGGTGCGCAAGTGTAGTTGGTGTTGGCCGTTACCACCTGAGTCAGGGGTATATTGGGGTTGACATACTTGCAGATTGTGTAGCCCGTGGTGGAGATGATGCTGTAGGAGTTGGGGCGCTGGAAGCTCACCTTCGAGCCGAAAGCGAGTTTCGGGTCGATGGTCTGTGCCAGACGTCCGTCGCGCACCTCGAGAGCCTTGCTGATGTCGAAGCCGGTGATGTTGCCTTCGGCGTCGACGATGGTTTCAGGCACGTCGCTGGTGTTGAGCGAAGTGGTGGCCAGGGGTTTGCCGTCCTTGAAGAGGTATGCGTCGAAAGCGTCTTTGGTCATGCCGGGGATGAGCGTTTCCGAGCTCAGGAACGCCATGGTGGAGTGCGTGAGCGAGCCGCTCTTGTAGCCCTTCATGAAGATTACTTCGGGGTTGTCGAGCAGGCTTACCAGGCCCAGGCTGGCGTCGGCTGCGAACACCGAGTTGTAGAGCGCGCGATAGTCGCTGCCGATGGTGTAGCCCTGCTGCATGATGGCCTTGCAGGCTTTCACTACTTCGCCGTAGAACTTGTTGGCGCGTTCGGTGTCATTTTTGTGGTACTTGGAGTATGCAGCTTCGTAGAGGCAGATTTCCGATTTCATGGCGTTGGCCAGGTCGACGCTGAACTCCATCTTGTTGCCCTGCTGAATGATGTTTTCCACAGCGTAGTTGAGGTCTTCGAGCACAAGGTCCATCACCTCGTTGCGCGGGGTGCGGGGTCCGTAGAGGGCCTCGGAGCTGGGGTCGAGCACTTCAGTTACCAGGGGCACATCGCCGAGGGCGCGCACCAGTTCGTAGTACTGCTGAGCGCGTATGAGGCGCGCCTGTGCCACGTAGTTGGCGTTCTGCTTTTCGTTGGCGATGTTGCAGTTGTTGATGATGTAGTTGCAGCGGCGCACCTCGGTGTAGCTGGCGTCCCACACGCTGTTGGCGTTGGGCACAGCCTCGTAGGTCCAGCGTGCGAACACGGTGCCTTCGCCCGAGTAGATGTGCGAGCACTGGTCGTCGCTGAGCGACTGGTAGTAGAAATCGTTGACCCAGCTTGCTCCGTTGCCGTAGCCCAGGAAGTTGCCGTAGAGGGTGTTGATCTGCGCCTGCAGGTTCTGAGTCGAGGTCCAGTAGGCGGGGTTGTCGGTCTGCTTGTCCAGAGGATAGCGGTTGTCGTCCAGGAAGTCGTCGCAGCTCGAGAGAGCGACAGCGCCGGCGATAAGACCGAAAAATATCTGTTTTTTCATTGTAGTGTCTGTTGATGGTTTAGAAAGTTACCTGGAGGCCGAAGCTGTAGCTCTTCATCATGGCGTTGTTGCGACCGAAGCCTGCGTAGCCGTCGCTCACACCGCCTTCCATTTCAGGATCGATGTGGTACTTGCCGGCGCCGTTGTAGATAAAGAAGGGGTTTTCGGTGCTGAAATACACGCGTGCCTTCTGAATGTAGGCCTTCGTGGTGATGCTCGCGGGCAGGGTGTAACCTACGGTGATGTTCTTCATGCGCAGGTAGGCCATGTTCACGAGGTAGCGGTCGTTGACGGTCCAGTTGTTGATACCCTGGTGGCAGGTGTTGCGCATGGTCGAGTGGTAACCGAAGTCGCCGCTGGTGAGGTTGGGGTATGCGTTGTTCTGGTCCACGTTGTAGCCGATAATCTCGTTGTTATCGTTCACGATGTAGGTGTTGTGGCTGAGCTGGTGCTCGAACAGACCCGAGTTGGCCTGAGCGAAGGGCATCACGAAGTTGCTGATCTGCCACATGTGGCGTTTGCCCACGCCCTGGAAGAAGAAGTCGATGTCGAAGCCCTTCCATGCTGCGCCGAGGCGGAAGCTGTACTCATAGCGGGGCAGAGCGTTGCCTATCACCTTGAGGTCGCCGTGGTTGCGGAGCGTGCCGACGGGTATCTTGTTGCCGTTTTCGTCGACCATGTTGGGGTCGCCGTTGTTGATTTTGCCGTCGCCGTTGAGGTCCTTGAACTTAACGTCGCCGGGGCCGAAGTGGAAGGTGCCGAAGTCGAGTTCGTCCTGATTGGCCACGCCTGCGCCATAGACGTATGCGCCGGTCCATTTGCCGGTTTCGGGGTCCATCACCTTGCCGGCGAAGTCGCTTTCCTCGAAATAGCGGTCAAACTCGAAGCCCCAGATGTCGCCGAAGTACTGGCCTTCGTAGAAGCGGTTGGAGTTGGCGCCGTACACGTAGGAGTAGAGAGTCTTGTACTCGTTGCTGGCCCACTTGGTCACCTTGCTGCGTGCGTCGCCGATGCTGGCGGTGGCCCATACGTTCCAGTCGCCGAAGCTGTGGTTGTAGCCCACGGAGAGTTCCCAGCCGTTGGTGCGCATGTTGCCTGCGTTTTCGAGGGGAGCCGAGGTGCCGAGGGTAGAGGGCAGAGGCATACCGGGAGCGAGCATGTCGCGTGTTTCGCGCGAGTACCAGTCAAACGATGCTGTGAGCGAGTTGTTGAAGAAGCCGAGGTCGATGCCGACGTCGGTGGTGATCACGCGTTCCCAGGTGAGGGTGCTGTTGACGAGCGTGGGCATGGCGGCGCCGTTCAGCGGTGTGCCGGCGGCATTGAGCCAGTTCACGTTCTTGTTGCCGAGGGTGATGGTAGAGATGAACTGGTTGTCGGCCAGGTTTTCGTTGCCGAGGTGGCCGTAGCTGGCGCGCAGCTTACCGTTGCTCCACCAGTCGCTGATGGGTTTCATGAAATCTTCTTCGGAGAAGCGCCAGCCTGCCGAGAAGGAGGGGAAGAATGCCCACTGCTTGTGTGCGGGGAAGCGGGTCGAGCCGTCGTAGCGGCCGTTGGCTTCGAAGAGGTAGCGGCCCTTGTAGTCGTAGTTCACACGGCCGAAGAAGCCTGCGGTGGCGCGGTGGCCCGAGCCGCCGGTCACGAGGTAGTCGGAAGCCTCGGCGCCGTTGGTGAGGTTGAGTTCAGGCATGAGGTTGTCCACGAGGCCGTAGCGGGCGCCGGTCAGGTTGTTGTAGCGCATCTGCTCTGCCGAGAAACCGGCCATCACCTTCAGGTTGTGGTCCTGAGCGAAGGTCTTGGCGTAGGTGGCGAACACGTTGGTGGTCCAGCGGTCCATGTCGTTTTTGTCCACGCGGGCGCGGGTACGGCTCTGGCCGGCTGTGGGCCACTGGTATGTGCCGTAGGCCTTGCCTCCCCAGCCCCAGAAATTCATGAGAATCCACGAAGCGTGGTTTTCATAGCTGCGGAAGTCGTAGGTGAAGTCGGCCTGCAGCGTGAGGCCCTTGATGATTTCGGCCTGCGCCCATGCCTGCAGACGAGTCTGGCGTGTGGTGGCGTGGTCGGTGGGAGCAAGCAGACGCTCGCTGATGGTGTTCTGGAAGGGGATGTCCTCGCCGGTCACGGGGTCGGGTATGCTGCCCCATGTCGACACGAACGGAGCCCAGCGCCATGCATACTGCAGAGTGTTGCTCGGGGTGTTCGGGTCGGTGTACTCACGCTGCGTGAAGCTGATGCGTGTGCCTGCCTTCAGCCAGTCGGTGATGTTGGTGGAGATGTTGGCGTTGGCCATGTAGCGGCGCATCTTGTCGGGGTTGTAGCGCATGAGGCCCTGCTTGCTGTCGTAGCCGAAGCTCAGGCGATACTGCGTCTTGCCGCTGGTGCCTTCGAGGCTCACGTTGTGCTTCTGCGAGGGAGCAGCGTAGTTATAGAGAGTCTTGCGCACGTCCCAGTCGGCGTAGCGTATCCACTGACCGTTGTCGAGGATGCGGTAGTCGCCGATGTTGTTCTCGTCCACATAGGGCTGGAGCTGCACGAAGCTGTCGTAGCGCTTGCCGCCGTGCTGTTCGTGCCATGTTTCGAGATAGGGCAGGATTTCTTCGTAGAACATGTCGCCCACGACGGTCTTGTTGGAGCCCGAGTTGCGGTAGTAGGCCTGCAGCGAGCCGCGCACTTCGTCGGGCGAGCTGGCGAAGTTGGGCAGAGTGGTGGGCGAGCTCCATGCGAAGTTGTTGCTGTAGGTCACGCTCACTTTGTCCTTCTTCGTAGCGCCCTTGGTGGTGATGAGCACCACGCCGAAGGCTGCGCGCGCACCGTACACGGCGCTGGAAGCTGCGTCCTTGAGCACGCTGATGTCGGCGATATCGTTGGGGTCGATGAAGTTGAGGTTGTCAACGGGCACACCGTCCACCACAATCAGGGGGTCCGATGCCTGGCCGTTGGTCAGGGTTCCGACGCCGCGGATGCGGATGGAGGCGTCGCTGTTGATGCCGCCGTTGCCGGTGGTGATGGTGAGGCCGGGCACGGCACCCTGCAGGGCGCGTGTCACGTCCTGCACGGGACGGTCTTCCATTACGCGGGCCACGTCGACCGTAGCCACGGCGCCCGTAAGGTTGGCTTTTTTCTGTGTGCCGTAGCCGATGGCCACGAGTTCGTTGAGCTGTTCGGTGGTGGGCTGCAGATAGACAGTCATGCCGTTGGCGGCTGCCATCTCTTCACTCTTGTAGCCTACGTAGCTTACTACCAGCTTCGTGCCGGGGGCTACCTTGATGGTGAAGTTACCGTCGTAGTTAGTGGAAACGGCGTTGGTCTTGACGCCTTTTTGCATTACACTTGCACCGATCACGGGTTCGTTGTTCTCGTCGAGAATCGTACCGGTGATAGTGGCGACGTTCTGGTTCTGCGTCTGCGGAGCAGGCTCGGCGTAGGCGGAGAAGCCATAGCCCAGAGGCATGCCGCATGCCAGAAGCAGGGTCACAAACAGATGTTTTCTCATATAATTAATAGTATTGGTGGTTTTTTCTTAAATTGGTATTGTTTCGGCCGGAGCGCCTCCGGCGCTGCGGTGTCATGGTTTAAGGTGTGAGATGAATGTCTGTTGTCGGTTTGTGTATGGTATTAAGTGTTTTATAAATTGATTCTTCAGGTATTGGTGCCGGCGATAGAAAACCGCACACAGCATCGTATTTTGATTACTTTTCAAAATTAGAATTAATTTTTGAAATGAAAAAATATTTTTAGGTATTTTAACAGTCGCTCTGTCGATACATATCGCGTCAGTATCCGTATTGTAACATAATTGTGCGGAATTTGTGTAAAAAGCGGGGCAACCGTGGCCGCCGGTGCGGCACTGAACCGATTTTAACAATTTCATAAACGCGGATGTGATAAGTGAATATTAGGTTTTTGCAGTGCAAAGTTATGCATTTTTTCTATAATATTTACATTTGGCAATAAAAAATAGCTAAAAACGTGAAAAATTGTATGCAGACAATTTGCAGACAAATACTTAGCCGGCGCTGCATTTTTGCGATTGCGTGTCAGCAGGCACTGATGCGGCGCGGCTGCACTACCATCAATAACCAATGTTTATGCAATGAAAATCATCCGAATCCTTTCGAAACGCAGCGACCACTGCGGCCGCGCGCAGGTGCTGCTGCGGCTCACCGTGGACCACGACCGCCAGTACCGACTAAAAAGCGGCATCAGTGTGAGCCGCGCACTGTGGGAAGAGCCCTCGGCCAGGGCTTCCGCCGCCATGCGCGCCGACCATGCCCGCGCCCTGACTGCTTTGGCAAAACTTGAGGAGCGTATATACGAGCTGTGCGCGCACACGCCGCGCGAACAGCTGTCGGCATCCTATCTGCGGCAGCACCTGGGGCTGGGCTGCGCCTGCCGCACAGACATCGCCGCGCCCATGGACGCCTTCCTGGCGCAACGCAAGCTGTCGGCATCGCGCATGCGCCAGTACCGCACGCTCGAGCGCATGCTCGGACGCTACGCCGCCGCCACGGGCCGGCAGCTCGTGGGAGCGGGCTGCGACAGCGCGCGCGTGGCCGATTTCATGAGATTTCTCGACACCGAACATCTGCGCGACCCCTCGCAGCCGCGCCGCGGACACAACACGCTGTGTTCCGTAGGCGTAAGGCTGCGCACCTACCTGCGCTGGGCTGCCACACAGGGCATATGCGCCGGCGAGGCCGGCGAGGCTTATGCCGGGCCACGCACGGAGGTGTACGGCACACCCTTCTTTCTTGACGCGTCGGAGGTGGAGCTGCTGACCCGAGCCGACCTCTCGGACGCGCCCGCGCTGGCCGTGCAGCGCGACGTGTTCGTGTTTCAGTGCCTTACAGGCTGCCGTGTGTCGGACCTTACGAGGCTGCGGGCGGCCAACATAGTGGGTGGAGCCCTCGAATACGTGGCCGCCAAGACGCGCCGCGACCACGCCACACTGGTGCGCGTGCCGCTGCACCCCGCGGCTGCGGCCATAGTGCGGCGCTATGCTTCGGAACCCGCAGCGCCGCTGCTGCCGTGCGTGGCTCCGGCGGCCTACAACCGCGCCATACGCGCCGTGCTGTCGCGCTGCGGCATCACACGCGCCGTGAGCGTGCTCGACCCCGTAAGCGGACTCGAACGGCAGCTGCCACTCAACGCGATAGCCGGCAGCCACCTCGCCAGGCGCACCTTCGTAGGCAACCTCTACCGCATCGCACGCGACCCGTGCCTTGTAGGCGCCATGTCGGGACACCGCGACGGCAGCAAAGCCTTCGCGCGCTACCGCCATATCGACGACACCCTTAAGCGCGAACTCATCTTGCAGACATTTTGCAGACACACCCCGCCCGCACACACATTAAATATATAGCAAAGCCGTGGCCACGATTCTCGACGAGAACAACGAACCCGTGATCGGTGCAAGTGTAATGCAAAAAGGCGTCAAGACCAACGCCGTGACCACCAACGTCGACGGTAACTTCACCATCCGAGTGACCCCCGGCACGCCCCTGCGCGTAAGCTATGTGGGCTACAAACCCGAGGAAATACCCGCCGCAGCGGGCATGACCGTATACCTCCAGCCCACCACCGAACAGCTCGAGCAACTCGTGGTAGTGGGCTACGGCGTGCAGAAAAAAGCCAACCTGACCGGCGCCGTCAGCACCGTCGACGTGGCCAAGACCATGGAAGGACGCCCCTACCAGGACCTCAACCGCGCCCTGCAGGGTGCCGTACCGGGCCTCACCATCACCACCACCTCGGGCGACATAGCCGAAGCATCGCAGATGCGCATACGCGGCATGGGCACTCTCTCGTCCAGCGACGCAGCAGGCGGCAAGCCCCTCATCGTGGTCGACGGCATCGAAATGGACGATTTCTCCCACCTCAACACACAGGACATCGAGTCCATATCCGTGCTTAAGGACGCTGCGTCCACGGCCATCTACGGCACACGCGCAGCCTTCGGCGTGATACTCATTCAGACCAAAGGCGCCTCCGAACGCAAGGAAAAAATCAGCGTAAAATACTCCAACAACTTCGCCTGGGACCAGGCCACATACCTGCCCGACTATCCCGACGTGCCCAGCCAGCTGCGCGCAGGCATAGCAGGCCTCAAGCGAGCCACCGGCGGACGCGCCGAAGGCTTCGGCATCAACTACGACGAACTGCTGCCCTACGCCGAAAAATGGCTCGAGCAGAACGGCGACATACGCCTCGGCTATCAGGAAATGCGACCCTACGTCGACGAAAACAACGTGGGCGACTACTACGGAGCCAACGGCAGCGCACTCTACTACGCCAACTGGGACGTGGCAGGCATACTCTTCAACAACGCCGCGCCCAGCAACAGCCACAACCTCTCCATCAACGGCTCCACAGGCAAGACCAGCTACTACATGAACTTCGCCTACGACGGCAAGCAGGGACTCTTCAACTTCAACCCCGACAAGATGCGCAAATACAACGCATCGATGAACATCAACACCAAAATCACCGACTGGCTCGAGGCCGGCGCACGCATGAACTTCGCACGCCGCACCTACGACAGACCCAACACCTACTGGACCAACGCCCTCAACACCGTGTGGCGCTGGGGCTCGTGGTTCGGACCCTGGGGCACCATCAACGGCGAGGACTTCCGCCTGATTTCCGACCGCAAGCAGGCACGCACGCGCACCACCGTCACCGACTACCTGCGCATGACCGCCTACCTGAAGGCCAACATCACCAAAGACCTCACCCTTAACGCCGACTTCACTTACTGGACACGCTCGCAGAACAACAAGGGCGGCGACGGATACGTCTACGGCATCAACCAGTGGAACCGCGACACCGAACCCTCGATGATCGTAAGCCCCGCCAGCTCCTACACCGACCGCTCCAACAGCAAGCAGAACGTGTGGAACATGAACGTATACGCCACCTACGCCAAGACCTGGAACGACGTGCACAACTTCACCGCCATGGTGGGCGCCAACGCACAGTCCGAGCGCCGCGAAGGCTTCGGCGTGCAGAAGACTCAGCTCTACGACCTCGAGCACCCCGAACTCAACCTCGCCGGCGGCGCGCTCACGCTGCTCAGCAACCAGTTCAACTTCAACAAGCACAAAGCCTACGCAGGCTACTTCGCACGACTCAACTACAACTACAACGACACCTACCTGCTCGAACTCAACGGACGCTACGACGGCTCCAGCAGCTTCCCCGGCGGCAAGAAATGGGCCTTCTTCCCCTCCGTATCGGCAGGCTACCGCATCTCGCAGGAAAACTTCTGGGAACCCATACGCGAGGTGGCCAGCAACGCCAAAATACGCTTCAGCTACGGTGAGGTAGGCAACGAGGACATCAGCGCCTACGACTACCGCTCGCTCGTCGACCTCCGCTCCACCGGCACATCCTACTGGGTGGACGGCGCAGGCGGCCAGAAGCTCATCATGTTCAACATGCCCACACTCGTGTCGGCCGACCTCTCATGGGAACGCATCCGCACCACCGACGTGGGCGCCGACTTCGGATTCTTCAACAACGAACTCAACCTCACCTTCGACTGGTTCCAGCGCACCAACAGCAACATGCTCGCACCCGTGGTGACTCTGCCCGCAGTGGTGGGCGCGACCGCACCCGTCGAAAACGCCGGCAGCCTCCGCACACGCGGCTGGGAACTCAGCATCGGATGGAACCACAGCTTCGGCGACTGGATGGTGTACGCCAACGCAAGCATCTCCGACGCCAAGACCGTAGTGACACAGTGGGACAACGACAACCCCCTCATCAACACCAACTACACCGGCAAGGTGTACGGCGACATCTGGGGCTTCGAAACCGACCGCTACTTCACCACCGACGACCTTAACGCAGCAGGCACGCTCGACTACATCACCGAAGCCAACCCCAACGGCAAAGTGCCCGACCAGAGCGCCATGCAGATGGGCACATTCGTGTTCGGCCCCGGCGACATCAAGTACGTGGACCGCAACGGCGACGGCAAAATCGACACCGGCAAGGGCACCAAGGACGACCACGGCGACCTCAAGGTGATAGGCAACTCGCTGCCCCGCTACGAATACAGCTTCCGCCTCGGCGGCGCCTACAAGGGCTTCGACCTCGACCTCTTCTTCCAGGGCGTGGGCAAACGCGACACCTGGACCACGTCGCCCTTCAACTTCCCCCTCATGCGCCAGGCCGACCTCGCTATCTACGAAGGACAGACCGACTACTGCGTCTACGACCCCGAAAACGGCATCGTCGACATCGACCAGAGCCACCGCTACCCCGCACTCTACGCCGGCAACGAATCCGCCGGACGATGGAACTACCTCGGCAACGGACGCAACAACTACTACCCGCAGACCAAGTACCTCACCAGCATGGCATACCTGCGCCTGAAGAACATCACCTTCGGCTACACCATACCCGCCGAAATCACACAGCGCTTCTACGTGCAGAACCTCCGCGTGTACTTCAGCTGCAACAACCCCTGCCTCCTCTACAAAGGCAACGACCTGCCCGTCGACCCCGAAGTGAACTCCGGCCAGGGACAGACAGTGGCCACAGGTACCAACGTCACAGGCAACGCCGCTCTCTACTGGGGCCGCAACATTCCCATGACGCGCACCTTCTCCTTCGGCCTGCAAGTAACTTTCTAACATCACCCATCCAAGCAGTAACATGAAAAAGCAATATATCCTCCTGATGGCTGCCGCCACAGGCATGGCCATGAGCTCCTGCGACGACTTCCTCGACAAGCCCGCTCTCGACCAGCTCGAGAACCGTCAGGAATACTGGAACTCCGAATCCAACCTGACGGCGCAGACCAACCGCCTCTACAACCTCTTCTCGGGCTACGGCGCCGGGCAGACCACAGGCTCTTTCTATTTCAACGCCCTCAACGACGACCAGGCCGACCCCGCCTTCGCCGACTGGAACAGCCGCGTAGTGCCAGGTGCGGACGCCAACTGGAACAACGCCTACGAAAACATCCGCGGATGCAACTACATCATCAAGGGCGCTCAGGCCTCCACGCTCGACCGCACCGTGTCGGCCAAATACGAAGGCATCGCCAAGTTCAACCGCGCATACCAGTACTACTCGCTCGTGCGCCGCTTCGGCGACGTGCAGTGGGTGAGCGACCCCCTGCAGACCAATCAGACCGACATCATCTACGGCCCGCGCCAGGACCGCCACCTGGTCGTCGACTCCATTATCCGCGACCTTGATTTCGCCATCGCCTCCATAGGCAAGGGCGCCAACAAGTACAGCTGGAGCGCCGACGCCGCCCTCGCGCTCAAAGCCGACGTGTGTCTGTTCGAAGGCACCTTCTGCCGCTACCGCACGCAGGCCGACAACGGCCTCCAGCCCGACGAGGAACGCGCCAAGCAGTATCTCAACCTCGCGGCCGAAGCCGCCAAGGCTGTGCTCGACGCAGGCTACACCCTCTCGCCCGACTACGGCACCATCTACAACTCCGTCAACCTCGCCTCCAACTCCGAGGTGATATTCTTCAAGCCCTACAGCCAGCCCGAGGCAAGCTTCGGCCATGGCACCATTGCCTACACCAACAGCACCTCGACCATGAAGGGCATCAACAAGACCGCCTTCGACGCCTTCCTCTTCCTCGACGGACAGGCCAAGGCCAACACCACCCTCGACAACTCCGACAAGGTGGCCGCCGACTGCAGCATCGAAGCCCTGCTGGCCGTGCGCGACAAGCGCCTGAGCGTGATCGTCGACCCCGCCGTGGGCTTCGGCAACCACGAGTACGTGCGCTACACCAACAGCCCGCTCATGACCTCCAGCACAGGCTACACCATCCGTAAGTTCTACACCCCCGAACTCACCGACTACTACCTGCGCACCATAGGCCAGAACTACACGGCGGCGCCCCTGTTCTACCTCGCTCCCGTGATGCTCGCCTATGCCGAGGCCAAAGCCGAGCTCGGCACCATCTCGCAGCAGGACCTCGACGACACCGTCAACAAGCTCCAGCAGCGCGCCGGACTGCCCGACATGACTCTCACTCCCGCCGCCGACCCCGCCAACAACCACGGCGTGAGCGACCTCATCTGGGAGATTCGCCGCTGCCGCCGCTGCGAGCTCATGCTCGACAACTTCCGCTACTGGGACCTCATCCGCTGGCACCAGCTCGACAAGCTCGACACACAGAAATATCCCGAGCTCTTCTACGGCGCCAACGTCAGCGACGTGCCCGGCATAGACCCCGCCACCGTCACCCTCACTGCCGACGGCTACATACACAGCACACCCGGCATGCAGCGTGTCTACGAGTACAAGTACTACCTCGATCCCATCCCCTCCGGCCAGCTTGACCTCAACCCCAACCTCAAGCAGAACTACGGCTGGTAACCACACCCTCCGACTCAGAAAAAAGCCTGCGCTCCGGCGCGGGCTTTTTTTGTGTGTGCGGCTCGCCCGTCAAATGCAAAAAAATAATAAAAATGTCGGGTATCGTGTCACTTTTTTCCGTTTCAGGCGTCTTATAAGCAAATGAAGATTCCATAGGTTTTTTAAGTAATACGAAACAGACAAGCTGTGCGGCCGGGTTGTGAAACTCGGCCGCACGGCTTAGACCCCGTACCCCCAATATTTGTTAACGCCGGGGCGAAGGTAACTTATGCCACGGATAAATGAGAATGTTGAAATCGCATCTCTCCGGCGCTTTTTGCCTTGTTCTTCAGTCACGTAGCTAAGGCTACGCTCCTTCATCACAAGACAAAAATCACTCAGAGATATGCGACCCGGGCGCTAACTAATATTGGGGGTACGGGGTCTTAATTCCGAAAAAATTATGTATCTTCGCATATCCAAAACAAAAACGAAAGTATCATGAAACGTACCATCCTGGCAGCCCTGGCGGCACTCGCCGCCATCAGCGCCGCCGCACAGTGGGGCCCGCGCAGCCGCGTGCTCACCGACACCATCCATAGCCGCGCCCTGGGCGCCGACCGCCCCTTCACAGTCTACCTCCCCGCCGGTTTCGACACCGACACGGCACGCACCTACCCCGTGCTGTATCTGCTCCACGGCATGTACGGCAACAACACCAGCTGGCAGCACGACATGCACCTGGCCGAAGTGATGGACCAGTACATAGCCTCCGGCGAGGCCGTGCCCATGGTGGTGGTGACGCCCCACGCCGGCGGCGCCGACCCCGAAGCCGAGCAAAACGGCTATTTCAACATGCCCGACTGGCCCTACGAAGACTTTTTCTTCACCGAATTCATGCCCAGCATAGAGCGGCGCTTCCGCTGCGGCGGCGCCAAAGGGCTCCGCGCCGTGGCCGGCCTCTCCATGGGAGGCGGAGGCGCCACAAGCTACGCCCAGCGCCACCCCGACACCTTCGCCGCCGCCTATGCCATGAGCGCCCTCATGGACATACCCGACGAACGCGCCGTGCCCGCCGCCACAGCCGACGGCAAAGTGGCCCGGCTCACACGCTCCGTGCGCGAGCTCAGCTGCGTGCGCCACGTGGCCGAGGCCGACGAGGCGCGACGCCACGCACTGCGCGGCGTGCAGTGGTTTGTGGACTGCGGCGACGACGATTTCCTGCTCGACCGCAACATAGAGTTCGTGCAGGCCATGCACCGCGCCGGCATCCCCGTGCAGTTCCGTGTGCGCGACGGCGGCCACACACCCGAATACTGGCGCACAGCCCTCTACACCTGCCTTCCCTTCGTAAGCCGAAACTTTGACCGCACCGACCGATGACCGACCCCGTACAACGCATCGCGCAGCTACGCCGCGAGCTCAACGACCACAACCACCGCTACTACGTGCTCAACGAGCCGAGCATCAGCGACCGCGAGTTCGACACCCTCATGCACGAGCTTGAAGCGCTCGAAAAGGCACACCCCGAGCTCGACGACCCCCTCTCGCCCACACACCGCGTGGGCAGCGACCTCGGCCGCGGAGGCTTCACGCAGGTGGCCCACATACACCCCATGCTGTCGCTGGCCAACACCTACAGCCCCGACGAGGTGGACCAGTGGCTCGAGCGCACGCGCACGGCCCTGATGGGCGAGGACGTGACCATAGTCGGCGAGCTGAAGTTCGACGGCACAGGCATCTCGCTCATTTACGAGCATGGCCGCCTGGCGCGCGCCGTCACGCGCGGCGACGGCACCCGCGGCGACGACGTCACCGCCAACGTCAAGACCATACGCAGCATACCCCTGGAGCTGCGCGGCACGGGCTGGCCCGAGCTGTTCGAGATACGCGGCGAGATAGTGATGCCCTGGGCCGAGTTCGAGCGCCTCAACGCCGAGCGCGCCTTCAACGAGGAGCCGCTGTTCGCCAACCCGCGCAACGCCGCCGCCGGCACCCTCAAGACCCTCAGCCCCGCCGAGGTGGCCCGCCGCGGCCTCGACGCCTGCTTCTACTATCTGCTGGGCGACAATCTGCCCTGCGCCACGCACTACGACAACATGCAGGCCGCGCGCTCGTGGGGCTTCAAGGTGAGCTCGGCCATGACCCGCCTGCACAGCGTGGAGGAGGCCGACGCCTTCATACGCCGCATGGACACCGAACGCCGCTCGCTGCCCGTGGCCACGGACGGCCTCGTGTTCAAGGTCGACTCGCTGCGCCAGCAGCTCAACCTGGGCTTCACCGCCAAGAGCCCGCGCTGGGCCATAGCCTACAAGTTCGCCGCCGAGCGTGCGCGCACTCGGCTGCGCTTCGTGTCGTTCGACGTGGGCCGCATGGGCACCGTCACACCCGTGGCCAACCTCGAGCCCGTGCTGCTGAGCGGCACAGTGGTGCGGCGCGCGTCGCTGCACAACGAAGACATCATGCGCCAGCTCGACGTGCACGAGTCCGACATGCTCTACGTGGAGAAAGGCGGCGAAATCATACCCAAGATAGTCGACGTCGACACCTCGGCACGCGTCGAGGGCGCCGCCCCCGTGCGCTTCGTGAGCCACTGCCCGGCCTGCGGCGCACCCCTGGTGCGCGTCGAGGGCGAGGCCGCATGGGTGTGTCCCGACAAGTGGGGCTGCGAGCCGCAGATTGTGGGACGCATAGAGCACTTTGTGGGCCGCCGCATGATGAATATCGACGGCATAGGCGGCGAAACCGCCGCACAGCTGTATGCCGCCGGACTGGTGCGCGGCATCGCCGACCTGTACGACCTCACCGAGGCCGACCTGCTGCGCCTCGACGGCTTCGGGCCGCGCTCGGCACAGCGGGTGCTCGACGGCGTGCGCGCAAGCCTCAGCGTGCCGTTCGAGCGCGTGGTGTATGCGCTCAGCATACCCAACGTGGGCGAAACCACAGCCCGGAAGATAGCGCGCACGGCAGGCAGCCTGGACCGCCTCATGGCCATGAGCGAGGCCGAGCTTACGGCCATCGAGGACGTGGGACCCCGCATAGCCGCCGGCATAGTGGAATACTTCGCCGTGCCGGCCAACCGCGAGGCCGTGGAGCGCCTGCGCGCCGCCGGCGTGTGCATGGAGATGCCGCCGAGCGACAGCGCCGCCGCCAGCGACGTGCTGGGCGGACGCTCGTTCGTGATAAGCGGCGTGTTCGAGCTGCACAGCCGCGACGAGTACAAGGCCATGATCGAGAGCCACGGCGGCCGCAACGTGGGCTCCATCTCCAAGAAGACAGACTTTGTGCTGGCCGGCAGCAACATGGGCCCGGCCAAGCTCGAGAAGGCGCAGAAGCTGGGCATACCCGTCATAGGCGAGAGCGAATTCCTTTCCATGCTGCAAGAAGGGCAATAAGCCCTGCGGCGGCCGCGGCAAGTGCGCGCCACGGAGAGTCGGCGCGGGCAGCCGCGGCGCTGTGGCGCGCCTCGGTGTCGCGGTGCAGACTGTCGGACGCCTCTACGGCCGCCGTGGCCGCGTAGCCGGCGTGCACGAGCAGCTCGGCGCTGTCGGCCTCAAGCACAGCCACAGATGGCTGCGGGGCGCCGCCGGCGCCTGCGGCAGCCGGGCGCAGCGTCAGACGCGGACGCGCCAGGCGCACCACGGCCGTAAGCGCGGCCGAGTCGGCACTGATGCCGCGCACGGCGCGCACCTCCACAGCGCTGTCGGCCACGCGCTCGCTGTGGCGCGAGGCCGAGCACCCGCCCGCGGCAGCCGCCGCGAGCAGGCATACGGGAGCGATGCAGCGCCGTTTCATAGCGATGCGTACTCAAGTGTGGCGTCGAAACACGGACATGCTTTGGCGGCGAAATCGCGGTGGCCGTGTATCTTAGCCGCCGGATACCTGGCGCGCAGGGCCGCCAGCAGCCGCAGCAGCGCCGCCCGCTGTGCGGGAGTGCGCGTGTCGGCAGGCAACCCGCCGGAACCGATGCCACCCACATAGGCCACACCTATGCTGCGCGCGTTGTGCCCGCGGCAGTGCGCTCCCGCACGCGATTCCTCGCGCCCGGGCTCCACGGTGCCGTCCGTGCGCACCAGATAGTGATAGCCTATGCCGTCGAATCCGCGGGCCCGATGCCAGTTTCCGATTTCAGCCGCCGTGTGGTCCCGCCCTGCGGGAGTGGCCGTGCAGTGCACGATGATTTTGTCGATTTCTCTCATGATGATGTCGTTTTGGTATGGTTTGTCTGTATGCACTGCAAAGGTAAGCCGCGGCCCGGCGCTTCTTATCCTCTTTTCCGCCAGCGCAGGAGCATTTCAGGGTCCAAGACCCCGTTCCCCAATATTTATTAACGCCGGGGCGGTCAAGCGTTGTGCAGATGTGTTCGCGCAGTGAGGGAGCAATGCGGTTGCATTGTGACCGAAACAAGCGGACGCAGATGCACAGCGATTGGCCGAGGCGAATGTGGCTTTTGCCTCGGATAAAAGATGCATGCTAATGTGTTAAATTACCTTGCCATCGCATCTCTCCGGCGCTTTTTGCCTTGTTCTTCAGTCACGTAGCTAAGGCTACGCTCCTTTATCACAAGACAAAAATCACTCAGAGATATGCGACCCCGGCGTTAATAAATATTGGGGAACGGGGTCTAAAAGAACCTACGTCGCCGGAAAATGTTGTATATTTGCGCAATACAAAGGCATCGCAAAATGAAAAAAGTGATAATCACGGGAGCGTCGTCGGGCATAGGGCTCGGCGTGGCCGAGCAACTGCTGCGCGACGGATGCACACTCGGCGTGGCCGCGCGGCGCGGCGTCGAGCTGCAGGCCCTTGCTGAGCGGTGGCCGGGCCGCGTGGAGTGGGAGGCCATAGACATCACACAGCCCGACGCCGTCGCGCGGCTGCGCGCCCTGACAGAACGCCTGGGCGGCATGGACACTTATGTGCACGTGGCCGGCATAGGCTACGACAATCCCCCGCTCGACCCCGAGCGCGAATACACCGTGGTCGACACCAACGCGGCCGCGTTCGCGCGCATGGTATCGGCCGCCTACGGCTACTTCCGCGACGGCGGCCGCGGCGGCCATATAGTGGCCGTGACCAGCGTGGCCGGCACAAAAGGCATCGGCACCATGGCGGCATATTCGGCGTCGAAACGCTGCGCGCAGACCTATCTGACAGCCCTGCGGCAGCTCGCCGCCGTGGAGCGCTCGGAAGTGCGCATCACCGACATACGCCCCGGCTGGGTGCGCACGCCGCTGCTGCACGCCGCGCGCCACTACCCGCTGGAGATGAGGCTCGACAAGGCTGTGCGTGCCGTGGTGCGCGCCATCGCCGGGCGCCGGCGCGTGGTCTATGTGGACCGGCGCTGGGCGTGCGTGGCGGCTCTGTGGCGGCTGCTGCCCGACTCGCTCTGGACGCGTCTGCGCATACGCCCGGATTGATGCCCGAGTGTGTAAAAATCACTGAAAATATGTAATTAAATATTAAATTTAGCCGTTCCGGGCCATTTTTTTGCTGATTTTTACGGATAATTTGGTGTGATTGGCGTATCTTTGTACGGTATAGCAGCCTGAAAATTACGAACAACCAAATATCCATGAAGATACTGAAAACTGTATTGCTGGGCGCCGCGCTCGCAGCTACGTGCCTGCCCGCCGCTGCCGGAGAGCCCGACAAGGCCGCAGTGCTCGCCGCCGTGGACTCCTACCGCCCCGGCAACACCGGCTTCGGCCGTCTGCGCGTCGACAGCATCGACGCCGACGCCCGCCACGCCACCGTATATCTTAACGAAGCCGCCACCTACGTGCCGCTGACGCAGGAGCGCCTGGCCGCACTGAAGGCCGATGTGCGCTCGGCGCTCGGCCCCGACTACGCCAAAGCCCGCGTGGAACTGCGCGCCGGAGGCCGCTCGCTCGACGAGCTGGCGCTCTTCGCCTCCAAGGCTCCGCGCGGCCCGCGCGAGAAACATCGCTTCGTGACCGACCACAGCGCCCAGCCCGCCCCCAAGGGACTGGACGGCGCCAACATAGCCCTGTGGCAGAGCCACGGATGGTATTTCGAGCGCAAGCTCAACCGCTGGGAGTGGCAGCGCGCGCGCATCTTCCAGACCGTGGAGGACCTCTACACGCAGAGCTACGTGATGCCCTTCCTGATACCGATGCTGCGCAACGCCGGAGCCTACGTGATGAGCCCGCGCGAGCGCGACACCAACACCACTGAAATCATAGTGGACGCCGACGGAGGCGCAGCCTACGCCGGCTACAGCGACGACGCCACGGCATGGACCACGGCCGACGCCCCCGGCTTCGGCTACAAGAATCCCACGCTGCGCGTGTCGGACAACCCCTTCCGCGCCGGCACGGCGCGTGTGGCACGCACGGTGAAGCGCGCCGACCGCGCCACCGTGGCCTCCTGGGCCGCCGACATTCCCGACTATGGCGACTACGCCGTGTACGTGAGCTACGCCTCGCTGCCCGACGCCACCACCGACGCCGCCTACACGGTGCATGCCGCCGACGGCGACCACAAATTCACCGTCAACCAGACCATGGGCGCCGGCACGTGGATATACCTCGGCCACTTCACCTTCAATCGCGGCCACGACACCATTGTGGAGCTGTCGACCCTCGGCAGCCGCGCCGGACGCTCCGTGAGCGCCGACGCCGTGAAGATAGGCGGCGGCATGGGCAATGTGGAGCGCATCGTGAGCCAGCCTCTCGACAGCATTGACTATCAGTATGCCGTGTCGGGCTATCCGCGCTTCACGGAGGCCGCACGCTACTTCCTGCAGTGGGCGGGCGCCCCCGACAGCGTGTACACGCCCAGCGGCAATGAAAACGACTACACCGACGACTACCGCAGCCGCGGCCTGTGGGTGAACTGGCTGGCGGGCGGCTCGTCGATGCTGCCCGACCGCGAAGGCCTCGGCGTGCCCGTGGACCTCAGCTTCGCCTTCCACAGCGACGCCGGCACCACGCGCGACGACAGCATCATAGGCACCCTCGGCATATACAGCACCGCCGGCGACAAGCTGGGCAACGGCAGCACGCGCATGGCCTCGCGCGACCTTACCGACCTGATCATGACCAACATCACGGACGACGTGCGCGCCCAGTTCGAACCCTCGTGGACACGCCGCGGCATGTGGGACAAGAGCTATTTCGAGGCCCGCGTGCCCGAGGTGCCCGCCATGCTGCTGGAACTGCTCTCGCACCAGAATTTCGCCGACATGAAATACGGCCTCGACCCGGAATTCCGCTTCACGGTGTCGCGCGCCATCTACAAGGGCATGCTGCAGTTCCTGGCCCACCGCGACGGCCGCCCCTACGTGGTGCAGCCCCTCGCGCCCCGCGCGTTCTCCATACGCCTCATCGAGGACAGCCCCAATGACTACGAACTCACCTGGAAACCCACTCCCGACCCGCTCGAGGACACGGCCATGCCCACATACTACCTGGTGCAGGAAGCCATCAACAATTATGCTTTCCGCACCATAGCCCGCGTGACCGAGCCCCGCTACGTCTACTCCGCGCCCGAAGAGGCCATACACTGCTTCCGCATCGTGGCCTGCAACGACGGCGGCGTCAGCTTCCCCTCGGAAACACTGGCCCTGCGCGCGTGCGAAGACTCCGAGCCGGTCAACATAGTGAACGGCTTCACGCGCCTGAGCGCTCCCGACTGGTTTGACAGCGGCGAGATAGCAGGCTTCTACGACGTGCGCGACCACGGCGTGCCCTACAAGGAGGACATTTCCTTCATCGGCAGCCAGTTTGAATACCGCCGCGACATACCCTGGATGGACGACGACGCCGCCGGCTTCGGCGCGTCGCGCGCCGACTACGAGGACAAGGTGGTGGCCGGCAACACGTTCGACTACGTGTACGACCACGGATATGCCATCGCGTACGCCGGACGCGGATTCGTAAGCCAGAGCCTCGAGGCGTTCTGCGAGTCGCCCGTGGTGGCCGGCAGCACCGTCGACCTCATACTCGGCAAACAGAAAGAAACCGTCAAGGGCCGCGGCGTGTACGGCACGCGCTACAAGGCCTTTCCGACCGCGCTGCAGGAGAAACTGCGCGCCCACACCGAAGCCGGCGGCTCAGTGTTTGTGAGCGGCTCCTACGTGGCCACCGACATATGGGACAACCCCTTCAGCACACCCGAGGTGGCCGAGGCCGACAAGGCCTTCGCCCGCGACGTGCTGGGCTACAACTGGCGTGTGGGCCAGGCCACGGTGGAGGGCAGCGCCTACGAGGTGAGCACCCGCTTCCCGGCCTTTACGGGCGGCACCTTCGCCTTCGAGCAGAAACTCAACGCCGAAATCTACGCCACGGAATCGCCCGACTCGTTCTACGCGTCCGACCCCAAACGCGGCTGCACGCTCATGCGCTACAGCGAAAACAACCTCGTGGCCGGCATAGCCTTCGACGCCGACACATACCGCACGGTGGTGCTCGGCTTCCCCTTCGAGAGCATACGCAACGACGATTCCCGCGGGGAGCTTATGAACCAAATACTCAACTTCTTTAAGAACAATAAAAAATGAAAGCAATCACCTGCTTCCTTCCTTATGTCGACGCCGCACAGGCCCGACCCACTATCGACGCTCTCAAGGCCGAACCCAGCGTAGGCCGCATCTGTCTGCTCGCCGGTGCCGGCGCCGACCTGTCCGGCGTGCCCGACGGCTGCGAGGTGACCGAAGCCCCCGACGGCATCAACGCCTCCTCCACCATGCGCGCCATAGCCGCCGCGGCCGACAGCGACTACATACTGCTCTACACCAAGCACAACAAGCTCGTGCCCGGCTACCACGCCCTCGAGCGCATGCTGCGTGTGGCCGCCGACAGCGGCGCCGGCATGCTCTATGCCGACAGCTACGCCGTGGCGCCCGACGGCAAGCGCACGGCCGCGCCCGTGATAGACTATCAGGAAGGCTCGCTGCGCGACGATTTCAACTTCGGCTCGCTGCTGCTGTTCCGCACCGACGCGTTCCGCAGCGCCGCCGCAGGCATCGACACCGACTACAAGGCCGCCGGCCTCTACGACCTGCGCCTGCGTCTGAGCCGCATAGCCCCCATAGTGCACGTGAACGAGTACCTCTACACCGACGTGCAGCTCGACACACGCCTCAGCGGCGAGAAGATATTCGACTACGTAGACCCCAAGAACCGCGGCGTGCAGATAGAGATGGAGCAGGCCTGCACGGCCCACCTGAAGGCCGTGGGCGGCTACCTCGAACCGAAGTTCGGCAAGATAGAGTTCGGCAGCGAGGAGTTTCCCGTGGAAGCCACGGTGGTGATACCCGTGCGCAACCGCGTGCGCACCATCCGCGACGCCATACGCAGCGTGCTCTCGCAGCAGACCGACTTCGCCTTCAACCTCATAATAGTCGACAACCACAGCACCGACGGCACCACCGAGGCCATCGACGAGTTCACCGACCCGCGCGTGATACACCTGGTGCCCGAGCGCGACGACCTGGGCATAGGCGGCTGCTGGAACATGGCCGTGGACCACGCGCAGTGCGGCAAGTTTGCCGTGCAGCTCGACAGCGACGACGTGTACAGCGGCCCCGACACGCTGGCACGCATCGTGAGCGCGTTCTACGAGCAGAACTGCGGCATGGTGGTGGGCACGTACTGCCTGACCGACATCGACATGAACACCATACCTCCCGGCGTGATAGACCACAAGGAGTGGACGCCCGACAACGGCCGCAACAACGCCCTGCGCATCAACGGCCTGGGCGCGCCGCGCGCGTTCTACACACCCATGCTGCGCGAGATAAAGGTGCCCAACACCAGCTATGGCGAAGACTACGCGCTGGGCCTGGCCTTCTCGCGCCACAACCAGATAGGCCGCATCTATGATGTGCTCTACTTCTGCCGCC
>CAMWTJ010000036.1 GCA_947177185.1 uncultured Porphyromonadaceae bacterium
AAGCCATGGCAATAACCTACATGACCAAGGAAGGTTACAAAAAGAAAATGGAAGAAATCGCGTTTCTTGAAAACGTGAAACGACCCGAAATATCCCGCGCCATAGCCGAGGCGCGCGACAAAGGCGACCTCAGCGAAAACGCCGAGTACGACGCCGCAAAAGAGGCCCAGGGCATGCTCGAAATGAAAATATCGCAGCTCAAGGACCTCGTGGCCAACGCACGCATCATCGACGACAGCAAGCTCAACACCGACGAGGTGCAGATTCTCAACCGCGTGAAAATCAAAAACGTGGCCAACGGTCAGGTGATGGAATACACCATCGTGGCCGACAGCGAGGCCAATCTCCGCGAGAAAAAAATCGCATCCTCCACTCCCATAGCGCAGGGACTCATAGGCCACCGACTCGGCGATGTGGTGGAGATACGCGTGCCCTCGGGACTCATGAAGTTTGAAATCGTAGAAATATCCTTCTGATGGCTACCATTTTTTCGCGCATAGCAGCCGGCGAGATTCCCTGCTACAAGATAGCCGCCGACGAGCGCCACTTCGCTTTTCTCGACATCAACCCCGTGGCGCCCGGCCATGTGCTCGTGATTCCGCGCCGCGAGGTGAGCTATATCTTCGACCTCACCGACGAGGAAACAGCCGCCCTGCACACCTTCGCGCGCCGCGTGGCGCGCGCCGTGGGCAAGGCCATGCCCTGCAAGCGCGTGGGCATGACGGTGATAGGCCTCGAGGTGCCGCACGCACACATACACCTGATTCCCATCAACACCGAAAACGACATGAACTTCGCCAAGGGCAAGCTCATACTGCCCGAAGCGGAAATGAAACACATAGCCGACGCCATAGCCGAGGCATACGCCAACCTTGACGACTAAAGCCATGAAACGCATACTCATACCCGCGCTCGCCGCCCTCGCGGCCGCAGCGTGCTCCTCCGGCCCCGAGGGCTGGAGCGTGGAAGGCACCGTGGCCGGTGGCCAGGGCCGCAAAATGGCCATCGAAGGCTTCAACGCCGGACGCTGGTACACCGTGGACAGTGTGGAGATAGGACGCGACGGCGCCTTCCGCTATCAGGCCGCCGCACCCGCCGCCGTGGCCGAGGTGCTGCGCCTCAATCTCGACGGACGCACGCTCTATTTCCCCGTCGACAGCGTCGACGCCATCACCGTCAAGGCCGACACGGCCGCCTTCGGCACCGACTACGAGCTGTCGGGAACTCCCGCCGCCGAAAAAATCCTGGCCATCGACCGCATGATAGCACGCAGCGTGGCCGACAACGGCAACGAAGGCGCCCTGGCCGACAGCGTGCTCAAAGCGCAGCTCAACGACATAGCCATCGCCGACTCCACGTGCATCGCCGCATACTATATAGTCAACAAGACCATAGCCGGCCGGCCCCTCTACGACCTCAGCCGACGCCGCGACCTCGGCGTGGTGGGAGCAGTGGCGCAGCGCTTCGCCGACATGCGCCCCGACGACGCGCGCACGCAGTGGCTCACACACATCTACCTGACCGCACGCCAGCTCAACAACCCCGCCGCAGCCACACCCGTGAGCCTCGAGGCGCAGGAGAGCGGGCTGATAGACATCGTGCGCTACGACAACCGCGGACAGCGCTGCTCGCTGGCCGAAATAGCCGCCAAGGGACACCCCGTGCTGCTCAACTTCATCAACTACGACGCCGAATCGTCGCCCGCCTACAACGTGCTGCTCGCCGAGCTGCAGCGCGAAACACCCGGCCTGGAGATATACCAGATAGCCTTCGACGAAAACGAGGTGGAGTGGAAGCAGAAGGCCGACAACCTGCCCTGGACCACCGTGTGGAACTCGCCCATGGACGGCGTCGAGGTGCTCATGAAATACAACGTGGGCGCTCTGCCGCTCACCTACGTGATAGGCGCCGACGGCATCATACGCGAGCGTGTGGCTGACCCCGCGCGCCTGCGCGCCGCACTGCGCGCCGCGCTCTGAGCCCGCCGGCACACCCCGCTGCGAATCCCCGCCCCGACTCCCCCCACGGAGGCCTGCGGCGGGGATTCCCGCATGCCTGCGAAGGGGATTCCCATAAGCCCGCGCGTGCGAAAAATGGCCGCCACACGCGGTAATTTGCCGATTTTTGCGTACTTTTGCCGAAGAATTAATATACTATACCAATCGTTTCACGCTCATGATTCTCAACCTTATCGCCTTCACGTCGGTGCTGCACGAGTCCTCTATGGTGCGCAGCTCCCACGAAGCACTCATCAACGAACTCGAAAAGAATTTCGACCGCGTAAATATCCTCACCGTGGAGCAGGCCGCCGAATTGCCCGACGACTCGTTCTGCGCGCTGTTCATAGCCACCGGCGGCGTGGAGTGCCAGGTGAAGGACGCTTTCGCACAGCTGCCCGACCCCGCACTGCTCGTGGCCGACGGCACGCACAACTCCCTGGCCGCATCGCTCGAGATAGCGTCGTACCTGCGCGAGAAAGGCCTCGCAAGCGAGGTGGTGCACGGCACCGTGTCGCAGATAGCCGAACGCCTCGTGCAGCTGAGCCGCCTGCACGACGTGCGCTCCAAGCTCGCCGGCAAGCGCATAGGCGTCATAGGCACGCCCAGCGACTGGCTCATATCGTCGGGCATCGACCCCGAAGCCGCCAAGGAACGCTGGGGCGTGGAGCTCGTGCACCTGCCCCTGGAGCGCGTCTACGCCCTGTACGACGCCATCACCGACGCCGAGGTCAAAGACGCGTGCGAGGCCCTCTCGGCGCGCGCCAAAGGCAGCGTGGAGCCTACCGCCGACGACCTGATCAAGGCCATGCGCCTGGCCACAGCCATACGCCGCCTCGTGGAGGAGGAAAACCTCGCCGCCATCACCCTGGCATGCTTCCGGCTGCTGGAGCGCACCGGCACCACGGGATGCCTCGCCCTGTCGCTGCTCAACGACGCAGGCATCATGGCCGGATGCGAGGGCGACCTGCAGACTCTCTTCACCATGATGCTCGTGCAGGCAGCCACCGGCAAGGCATCGTTCATGGCCAACCCCTCCAAAATCGACACCTACAGCAACGAGGTGGTGATGGCACACTGCACCATAGGCCTCGACCAGACGCAGGGATTCGTGCTGCGCAACCATTTCGAATCGCTCAGCGGCGTGGCCATCCAGGGCATGCTGCCGCAGGGCAAGGTGACGGTGGTGAAAGTGGGCGGACGCGACCTCGACCAGTATTTCGTCACATCGGCATACCTGCAGGAAAACCTCAACCACCACAACATGTGCCGCACGCAGGTGCGCCTGCACTTCAACCAGCCCGCAGGCTACTTCCTGCGCAACAGCATCGGCAACCACCACGTGCTCCTCGTGGGCGACCACGCCGAGGTGCTCCACGACCTGCTCACCGCAGCCGGATGCACGCGCGTGAAATAACGCGCTGACAGTCACAACCATAACGGCCGGAGCTCCCGCATGGAGGCTCCGGCCGCTGTATTGTAATAATTAAAAAATGTTAAATGCAAGCAAAAAATCGGGCGAAAATTATGCTGTATAACATAAAACGCTTACCTTTGCATCAGTTTTTCATGGTATTAGATTTAAGGTAAGAAGATTATTCGTCGGGATGACGGGTAATTTTTTTTATACCCTCACCCGAAAATGGCCCGGAATGCGTCTTCCACCTTCACAACCTCGTGGATGCGTATTCCGGCCTTTTCCTTGTCCACGCCCTTGAGGTTGCCCGCGGCCACGAGCATGTCGGTGAGGCCGAGCCTCGCCGCCTCGCTGATGCGCTGCTCTATGCGTGTGCACGCGCGGATTTCGCCCGTGAGCCCCACCTCTCCCGCCATGCACCAGCCGGCCGGCACAGCCATGTCGACATTGCTGCTGAGCACCGCGCACACCACGGCCAGGTCCATGGCCGGGTCGTTCACGCGCAGGCCGCCGGCTATGTTCAGAAACACGTCTTTCTGCGCCAGTTTGAAGCCCACGCGCTTCTCCAGCACCGCCAGCAGCATGTTCATGCGCTTGGAGTCGAAGCCCGTGACACTGCGCTGCGGCGTGCCGTAGGCCGCGGTGCTGACAAGGGCCTGCACCTCTATCAGAAACGGGCGCGCGCCGTCCACCGTGACACCCGTGGCCACTCCGCTCAGGTCGGTGCCGGCGTGTGTCATCAGCATCTCCGACGGGTTGGTCACCTCGCGCAGGCCCGTGCGCGCCATCTCGTAGATGCCCAGCTCGGAGGTGCTGCCGAAGCGGTTCTTTATGGGGCGGAGTATGCGGTACATGTAGCGGCTGTCGCCCTCGAACTGCAGCACGGCGTCGACTATATGCTCCAGCACCTTCGGGCCCGCCAGCGAGCCCTCCTTGGTGATATGGCCTATGAGCAGCACCGGCACGCCGCGCTCCTTGGCGTAGCGCAGCAGCCTGGCCGCGCACTCGCGCACCTGGCCCACGCTGCCGGCCGCAGAATCGAGCGTGTCGCTCGCTATGGTCTGTATGGAGTCCACCACCAGTATCGAGGGCTGCACGGCCTCTATATGGCCTTCAATGGCCTCCAGCGACGTTTCGCACACTATGAACACATTGTCCGAGCCGCGGCCTATGCGGTCGGCGCGCAGTTTGAGCTGCGTGGCGCTCTCCTCGCCGCTCACATAAAGTATGGTGCGCGACTTTATCGACAGCAGGTTCTGCAGCACCAGTGTGCTCTTGCCTATGCCCGGCTCGCCGCCGAGCAGCACGAGCGAGCCCGGCACGAGGCCGCCGCCGAGCACACGGTTCAGCTCCTTGCTGGGCATGAGTATGCGCGGCTCCGAAAGGGCCTCGATGTCGTTGACGGCCACGGGCTGCTGCCGCTTGCCGCGCGCTGCCGCCGCGCTGCGTGCGGGCGCCGCGGCCACGCGTTCCTCGACCATAGTGTTCCATGCCCCGCAGGCCGGACAGCGTCCGGCCCATTTGGGCGATTCGGCTCCGCAGTCGGTGCAGAACCATGCGCTTTTTGCTGCTTTCTTTGCCATATGTCAGAGTTTAGAGCCCGTTCTCCCGATTTATGAGGCGCGAGCGGAAGGCCGAGAGGGCTATGGCGGTGGCCACGCCCACGTTGAGGCTTTCCGACGTGGGGCGTCCGGGCGGATAGCTCGGGATGGTGATGCGGCGCGTGCACAGCGCCTCCGTGGCGGGCGATATGCCGCGCCCCTCGTTGCCCATCACGAGCACGCCTCCGCTCTCGAGTCCGGGCGCCGTGTATATGTTTTCGCCGCCGAGGAAGGTGCCGTACACGGCCATGCCTTCGGGCAGGGCGGCGAGCTGTGCCGCGAGGTCGCAGTAGTGCACGCGCACGCGCGAAATCGCGCCCATGGTGGCCTGTATGGCTTTGGCGCCGAAGATGTCGGTCGTGTCGTGGCTTGCGAGTATGGTTTCCACGCCCATCCAGTCGGCCACGCGCACTATGGTGCCGAGGTTGCCGGGGTCCTGCACGCAGTCCAGTGCCACGACGAGTTCGCCCGCGCTCACCCGCGGCTCGCAGGCTTCGGGAATCTCGTACACGGCTATCACGGGCGGCGCCGTGGACAGCGCGCTCATGCGCTCCATGTCGGGCCTGCGCGCCGTCACGGCCTGCGGCAGAGCCGCCTGCGCGGGGTGTTCGGCGAACCACTCGGCCGTGGCCGCGAGCGTGCGCAGCCTGAAGGCTCCGAGCGTGTCGAGCACGCATTTGGTGCCTTCGGCCGCAAAGAGCCCCGCCTCGCGGCGCCGGCGCGCCGACGCCAGTGCGGCTATGCTTTTGCGCTGCGCCGCGCTCAGGAGGGCGTCAGAACTCATAGCCGGCGTCGTGCACGAGGCGTTTGTCTTCGTCGATGGTGGAGCCCACGGTGGTGAGGAGGTCGCCCACGACTCCGCCGTTGACGCCCACGCGCATGGCTTCGAGCTGCTCCTCGCGCGTGAGGCGCGCGCGTCCGCCGGCGAAGCGTATCTCCACCGTCGGATGCACCATGCGGAACACGGCTATGGTGTCTATCACCTCGTCGGCGCTGATGGGCGGCGTGTCGGCCAGCGGCGTGCCGGGTATGGGGCACAGCACGTTGACGGGTATGGAGTGGGGGCAGGCCTCGCGCAGCTTCAGCGCCAGCTCGGCGCGCTGCATGGCGGTTTCGCCCATGCCTATGATGCCTCCGCTGCACACCTCGAAGCCTATCTCGCGTGCGGCGCGTATGGTGGCCAGCTTGTCGTCGACGGTGTGCGTGGTACACAGTTTTTCGAAATACGACGGCGCGGCCTCCAGGTTGCAGTGGTAGCGGCGCACGCCGGCGTCCCAGAGCTGCTGCAGCTCGTCGCGGTCGAGCAGTCCGAGCGACGCGCAGGTGAAGATGCCCGTTTCGTCGGCCGCGCGGCGCAGCATGCCTGCCACCTTGCGCAGGGCCTCGCCGCGCACGGCGCGTCCGCTGGCCACGAGCGAGAAGCGGTGCACGCCGCTGCGTGCGTTATGGCGCGCGGCGCGCATGCAGTCGTCTTCGCTGATTATGTCGTAGGTGTCGCATCCCGTGTTCCAGTGGGCGCTCTGGGCGCACCATTTGCAGTTTTCGGAGCAGCGTCCCGAGCGGGCGTTGACGATGGAGCACGAGTCGAACTTGCGCGGCGCGAAGCGCGCCGTCACATCGGCTGCCGCGTCGCGCAGCGCGCGCCGGCCTTCGGGGTCGCTTATGCCGGCCAGGGCGTAGGCCTCGTCGGCTGTGATCTGTCCGCCGGCGAGCACTCGCTCGCGCAGCGTGGCTACTGTTTCTGCACTCATATTTTTTAGAGTATGTGTAGGTGTGTGTTTAAGGTATGGCGGCGCTCCTCAGTGCTTGTAGAGGTAGCGCTTGATGGAGCGTTTGGGTGTTTTTTCGAATTCCTCGTGGAGCATGCGCATGCGCGATATGCGGCTGTAGGCCGGCAGTTCGCGGTTCAGCTGCTCGATGTTGTCGTTGAGCTGGCGTTCGATGTCGGCGTCGGAGAGTCCGGCGTCGTGGGCGGTGTCGAAGTCGGGGTAGATGAGTGCCACCAGGCGGTTGTCGTCGTCCACAATGAGGCTTTCCTGCACGTAGAGCATGCTGTTGAGCTTCTGCTCTATCTCCTCGGGGTAGATGTTCTGCCCGCTGGGTCCGAGTATCATGCTCTTGTCGCGTCCGCGTATGGTCAGGAAGCCGTCGGCGTCGATGCTGCAGATGTCGCCGGTGTTGAGCCATCCGTCGGCGTCGAGTGCCTCGGCCGTGGCCTCGGGGTTCTTGTAGTAGCCCTGCATCACGTTGGCGCCGCGCACGTAGAGCACGCCGGGGGTGGTGAGCGGGTCGGGCGACGCGATGCGCGCCTCCATGCGGTCGACGATGCGTCCGCACGAGCCCGGCCGGGTTTCGTCCCAGGGCGCGTAGGTGATGAGCGGCGCGCACTCGGTCATGCCGTAGCCCACGGTGAAGGGAAACTTGATGCGCCGCAGGAAGGCGGCCACGTCGGCGTTGAGCGCGGCGCCGCCGATGATCATTTGGTGCAGCTGCCCGCCGAAGGTTTCTTCGATTTTCTCCTTGATTTTTCCGAGCAGATGGTCGTCGACCAGCGGGATGTGCATCAGCAGCTTCATGAGCGGCTTGTCGAGCATGGGGAACACCCGCGTGCGCACTATCTTCTCGATGATCAGCGGCACCGTGATGATGAGCTTGGGGCGCACCGTGGCGAAGGCCTCCATGATCACACGCGGCGAGGGCGTGCGCGTGAGGAAGTAGATGTGGCAGCCCTTGACGAAGGTGTGCAGCATCTCGAAGGCCAGGCCGTACATGTGGGCCAGCGGGAGCATGCACACCATGCCGTCGCCGGGCTTCATGAAGGTGAGATGGTCCACGGAATACTGTATGTTGCTCCACAGGTTGCCGTAGCTGAGCATCACTCCCTTGCTGAAGCCGGTGGAGCCGCTGGTGTAGTTGATGAGGGCCATGTCGGAGTGGTCGAACACGGCGTATTTCACGTCGGCCGGGGTGAAGCGCTCGGGGTATCGGCGGCCGAAGAGCTCGTTGAGGTGGGCGCGGGCTTCGGTGAGGCGTCTGTCGCGCGAGAAGAGCAGCGAGTAGTCGGCTATGAGCAGCACTCCGGCCAGTGCGGGCATGTTCTCGGGGTCGAGATTCTCCCAAATGGCCTCGTCAGCGAACAGCAGGCGGGCGTCGCTGTGGCACACCAGGTGGTGTATGTTGTCGCTCTTGAAGTCGTGCAGTATGGGCACGGCCACGGCGCCGTAGGTCAGGCATGCTATGGCTGCGATGGCCCATGCCGAGGAGTTGCGTCCGCACAGGGCCACTTTGTCGCCGGGCACGACGCCTGTCTGCTCAAAGAGCAGGTGCAGTTTGGCTATCTTGCGCGCCACGTCGCGGTACTGGTACGACACGCCGTGGAAATCGGTGAGTGCGGCGCGCTCCCAGTTGTCGCGTATGGCATCCTGTATGTATTCGTTGAGGTGCTGATGCTGTTTCATAGTCGAAATGTGTGAAAAAGTGATACAAAGTTACGCAATTTGGCGAAACTCGCGTATGTGTACCTTTTAAAAACGCCTGTGCCCCTTGCTATGGTTCAGCGCGCGCTATTCTTTTGCGGGTGCGGCGGGTGCGTCGCCTTTCTTGCCACCGCGGTGGCGGCGTCCTCCGCGATGGCGGCGTTTTTTGGGTGCGGCGGCGCTGGCGGCAGCCTGCGCAGCGCCCTCGGGGGCAGCAGCCTGCGGCTCTGCGGCCGCCGTGCGCGGCGCCGAGTCGGCTTTCTTGTGGTTGTTGCGGCCCGAGCGTTTGCGCGAATTGCCGCGGCGGCGTCTGTCGCCGCCTTCGGCGGCCTCGCGCGGCGTGGCGTCGGGTGTGCGTCCGATGCCGGCGGGCAGCTCCTCGCGGCGCACGGGCTTGCCCAGGAAGGCCTCGATGGCCGCGAAGCGGCTATGGTCGCGCTCGCTCACGAGCGTGACGGCCGAACCTTCCGTGCCGGCGCGCGCCGTGCGTCCGATGCGGTGCACATAGTCCTCGGCCTCGCGCGGCACGTCGTAGTTGACCACCAGCGCGATGTCGTCGATGTCGATGCCGCGCGCCAGGATGTCGGTGGCCACGAGTATGTCGATGCGGCCGTTGCGGAAGTCGTGCATCACCTCGTCGCGCCGCGCCTGCTCGAGGTCGGAGTGCATTTCGGCGCTTTTGTAGCCTGCGCGGCGCAGCTCGCGGTTGAGGTCCTTGACATTGAGCTTGGAGGCGGCGAACACTATCACGCGCTTGCTCGACTTGGTTTCGAACAGGTGGCGCAGCACGGCGGTCTTCCGGCGCTCGTAGCACACGGCCACGGACTGGTCGATGCTGTCGGCCGGGCGGCTGACGGCGATTTTGACCTCGGCGGGGTCGTTGAGTATCTTCTGCGCCATCTGCTTGATTTTCGGGGGCATGGTGGCCGAGAACATCAGTGTCTGGCGCGATGCGGGCGTGGCGGCCACTATCTGCATTATGTCGTCGTAGAAGCCCATGTCGAGCATGCGGTCGGCCTCGTCGAGTATGAGCACCTGCACGTGGCTGAGGTCGACGTAGCCCATGCTCATGTGCGCGAGCAGGCGTCCGGGAGTGGCTATCACCACGTCGGCGCCCATCTTGAGGCCGCGCTGCTGCTGCGCGAAGGTGGCTCCGTCGGTGCCGCCGTATATGGCCACGGAGCTTACGGGCAGGAAGTAGGAGAAACCTTCCATCTGCCGGTCGATCTGCTGTGCGAGCTCGCGCGTGGGCGACATCACCACGCAGTTTATGGCGTCGGCCTCGGGCTGCGAGGCCAGGCGGTCTATCACGGGCAGCAGGAAGGCTGCGGTCTTGCCCGTGCCGGTCTGTGCCACGGCTATGAGGTCGCGGCCTTCGAGTATGGCGGGTATGGCCTGCTCCTGTATGGGTGTGCACTCGCTGAAGTGCATCGCGTCGAGTGCGTCGAGGATGTCGTCACTGAGGTCTAACTCGTCGAATGTCATTGCTTTTTTATTGTTGCTGTGTTTTTGGTTTCTGTTGTGTTATGGCGCGTGCGTTGCGCTGCAGTCCGTCGAGTTTGAGGCGCTTGACGGGGCTGCCGGCGAATATGGCCGAGAATTCGGCCTGTGTGAGCTCGGCGGCGCGGGCGGGCGTCATGGCCAGCACCTGCGGGCGGGGCTGCAGCTCGGGCAGCGGCAGCGGCGGGCGGCATGCTTCGGCGGCCGGACACACGCGCGCGCAAATGTCGCATCCGGCCAGGCGCCCGTGCAGGTCGGTGCCTTCGGGCAGTGGGCCGCGCAGCTCTATGGTGAGGCATGCGAGGCAGCGGCGCGCGTCGACGCCTCCGCGGCCGTCGAGCGCTCCGGCCGGACAGGCATCCACGCAGCGGCGGCAAGTCCGGCACTCGGGCATGGCCGCCGGCTGCAGCGGCGTGGAGGGCGGCAGCTGCGCCTGCGTCAGCAGCACGGCCAGCAGCACGTCGCTGCCGATGCCGGGCACCATGAGGCGTCCGTTGCGGCCCGTGCGGCCCACGCCGGCGCGCACTGCCCAGTAGCGCTCGCGCAGCGGCGCGGAGTCCACGCACACGCGCGTGTCGCCCCCGAGGGCGTCGCTTATGCCTTGGCCCACGGCGCGCATGCGCGCGCGCAGCACGTCGTGGTAGTCGCTTCCGAGGGCGAAGTCGGCTATGTGGGGGCTGTGCACGCGCTGGCGCGCCGAGAAGGCGCACACGAGCACGCTGCGTGCGCCGTCGAGCAGCAGCCGCGGGTCGCGGCGCAGCTCGGGGTGGCGCTCCATGTAGGCCAGCGGGCCGTGCATGCCGCGGCTCAGCCACGAGGCGTAGAGGGCGGCGTCGGCCTCGTCGGTGGGTTGCGCGTCGGCCACACCCCACGCCACGGCGCCGGCTGTGCGGCACAGATTGCGTAGCATGGCGTGTATGGCTTCGTGCGCGGCTGTCATGTCATGGGCAGTGTTTCGAAGGTGTAGCCCTGTGCGAGCAGCCATTCTATGGCCTGCGGCAGGGCGGCGCGCAGGTTTCGCTCGGCCTTGAGGGAGTCGTGGAACACGATGATGCTGCCGTTGCGCGCGTAGCGCCGCACGTTGTCGACCACCTGCTGCGGGCCTATGCGTCGGGAGTAGTCGCGCGTGACCAGGTCGTACATGATGATGTTGTAGTGGTGCTTGATGGCGGCGGCCTGTTTCCAGCGCATGATGCCGTGGGGCGGGCGGAACAGCGGGCTTTCGATGAGGGCGTCGGCCTCGGAGATGTCGCGCCAGTAGGTGCGCGCGGTCACTTTCATGCCCTGGAGGTGGTGCATGGTGTGGTTTCCCACGCTGTGGCCGCGGCGTCGCACCTCATGCAGCAGCGCGGGGTTGCGGCGCACGTTGTCGCCCACCATGAAGAAGGTGGCGTGTATGCCGTAGCGCCCGAGGGTGTCGAGCACCCACGGGGTCACTTCCGGCACGGGGCCGTCGTCGAAGGTGAGATACACCACCTTGCGTGCGCGGCTCTTGATGCGCCACACGGCCTCGGGAAACAGCAGTCGGTATAGCAGCGGGGGCTGTTCGATGAGCATCGGCGTGCGGTGTCAGGGGTCACATCAGCCGCGCCCATGCGGCGCGGTCGATGCCGTATTTTTGTTCCACGTCGTGCGTGCGTGCCATGGGGTCGATGCCTGCGGCTTCGTGTGCGCGCAGCGCGAGCACGCCTTCATAGGCCACTGCGGGCAGCGCCTCGTCGGTGTCGGCATCGGGGTCCATGCCTCCGGCCTTGTAGAGGTCGGCTATGGTGTAGCCCTTGACGTAGATGAGCGGGTAGACGCTGAGGGCGTACTCCAGGGGCATGCGCTCGCGCACCGCGGCGAGCATCTGCTCGCTGCCGGGAGTGGCTTCGAGCTTGCGCACGAGGTCTATCTGGTTTTTCATGCCCACCACCATGCCGAGATACTGCAGGGCGTAGTCTTCGTTGCGTCCGATCTGCGCCAGGCGCGAGGGCGACAGCGAGGCGGCCCAGCGCACGAGCTGCGCGTAGCGCGGCTCGGCCAGGTCGAGCAGGGCTTCGGCCTTGGCGAGGTCGTCGTCGCGGCCGGTGTCGAGCCACAGGTCGTAGTATTTGGCTGCGATGAAGAGGTCCATCATGCCGTCCCAGAGCGACACGTCGCCGGGGAGGCGCTGCACTATCACGTCGAGCAGCAGGCGCGCCATGTCGCGCTGCGTGGCGGGCACTTCGGTGCCGTGTTCGCGTGCGTGGGCCACGGCGAAGGCGCTCGCGGGCGCGTCGGGCTGCGCCAGCAGGTCCTCGACGGTGGTGAAGAGCGCCGAGCGCGTGGAGGCCACCATGCGGCGCACGGTTTCGTCGAGGTAGAGATTGCGTGCGGCGTCGGGTGCGTCGAGTCCGCCCCAGCGGAAGTGCGTGAGGGCTTTTTCGTAGGTCTTGGCGGCGTTGACGTTGACGGGTGCGTCGCGGAAGGGTGTGACTTCATATGCCATGCCCGAGGCGCTCAGGTAGGGGCGCAGGCCGAGGTAGAAGCTCGAGGGCACGGTGGTGGCGAAGTAGATGGGGCGTTTCCATCCGTTGGCCAGCGAGTGGGCTGTCATGTCGAGCGAGAGCGTGCGTCCGAGTGTCATGCCCGAGCCGAGGCTGCGCAGGTTGGTGTGCGGGGGCTCGAAGCATGCCAGGAGGGCGGCCTGTGTGCTGTCGGCGGGGTTGATGCCGAAGCGTTTCATGGCAGCGATGCTGTCGATGTCGATGCGCAGGTTGGGTGTGGTCAGGTAGTGGGCGCCGAAGGTGTTCTTGTCCGAGGCGTAGAGAGCGGCCAGGGCGTCGGCGGCGCTTGTGACGCTGTCGCTGCGCGGAATCACGAAACTGTACGAGAGGTTGTTGTAGCCGTAGTCGGCGGGTTTGGCGTAGGTTTCGATGGCGTTGTCGGTGTAGGAGGGATGGCGCAGCTGGTTGGCGTACCAGTCGGTGGTGAGGTAGCTGAGGTTGACCACGCGCACGTCGCGGCGCACGCCTTCCACTTCCTGTGCGTACCAGAGGGGGAAGGTGTCGTTGTCGCCGTTGGTGAATATTATGGCGTTTTCGTCGAGCGAGTGGAGGTAGTTCATGCCGAAGTCGCGCGCGGCGTATCGTCCGCTGCGGTCGTGGTCGTCCCAGGTCTGCGACACCATCTGCAGGGGCACTGCCAGGCCTATGGCTGCTGCTACGCCCACGGTGGCCCATTTGACGGCCTCGCCGGGCTCGCGTCCCTTGGCCATGCGGCGTGCGAGGTCGCGCAGCAGGTAGGCCACGGCTGCCACTCCGATGCCTATCCATATGGCGTAGGCGTAGAAGGAGCCTGCGAAGGCGTAGTCGCGCTCGCGGGGCTGTCCGGGTGTCTGGTTGAGGTAGAGCACGATGGCTATGCCCGTCATGAAGAAGAGGAAGAACACCACCCAGAACTGCTCGATGCCGCGCTTGCCGTCGGGGCCGAAGTTGCGCAGGCTCTGCCACAGCAGGCCTATGAGGCCCAGCAGCAGGGGCAGCATGTAGAACACGTTGTGGCCTTTGTTGCCTTTTCCGAATTCGTCGGGCAGGAGGCTCTGGTCGCCCAGGCGGGGGTTGTCGATGAAGGGTATGCCTGATATCCAGTTGCCGAGGTGCGGCTCGCCGTTGCCCTGCAGGTCGTTCTGGCGTCCGGCGAAGTTCCACATGAAGTATCGCCAGTACATGTGGTTGAGCTGGTAGTTGATGAAGTAGCGCAGGTTGACGTCGAATCCGGGCTTCCAGGCCATGGTCTGCTGCGCGGGGTTTCCGGCGGCGTCGACGGCGGTGGTGACGGTTTCGAGGTGCGAGAGGTAGGGTGCTACCTCGTACAGGGGCGCGTAGCCGTCGGCGGCCCAGCGGCGGCGCAGGTCGGCGGGTATGTCGTCGATGTCGGGTGTGGAGTATTCGGCCCATCCCTTGTAGCCGCTGACGTGGCGTGAGTTCTGCTCGTCGGTGCTGTAGATGCGTGTGAAGAGCATCTTCATGTCGGGCACGGTGCGGTAGTTGGGCTTGTCGGTTTCCTGCACGTATTGGTCGGACTGCAGAGGATTGGTCTTGACCACTTTCGACCACTCGGGCACGGCGTCGTTGTAGGCTACGCCGTCGGCGTCGCGCAGGTATCCGTCGAGCACGCGGGTGAGGGGGCGTCCGTTGCGGTCCACGCGCACGTACATGACGCCTTGTCCGTCGTCGACCATGTCGGGCTCTTCGGCGAAGGCCACGCCGTAGAAGAGCGGGCGCTCGCCGTACTGCTCGCGGCTCATGTAGGATGCGAGGGCGAACACGTTGTCGGGGGCGTTCTGGTTCATGGGCGTGTTGGCCGATGCGCGTATGAGCAGGAGCGCGTAGCTGGAGTAGCCGATGAATATCACCAGCACGCTGAGCATGGCCACGTTGAGCACTCTGACGGGCAGCGCCTTGGCGGCGAAGAGCCATACGGCGAGGGCGCCGAGCAGCAGCGCTCCCACCCACCAGGGGCCTATGAAGAGGCCGCCGCTGAGCGCGGCGCCGAGCAGCACGCTCCAGCGTATGGCCGAGGCGCTCTTCTGCAGGTAGAGGGCGCGCACCGACCAGCAGAGCACGGCCGTGAGCACGACGGCGTAGGTGAGCACGCCGGTGTTGTAGCTCATGCCGAGGGTGTTGACGCAGAAGAGTTCGAACCACTGCGACACTTTCATGAAGCCGGGCGCGAGGCCGTAGAGTATGATGCCCACGAGCACGCACGACAGCGCGAGGGCTATGAGCGAGCCGCGGGTGTCGGCGTTGCGCCATTTGCGGTAGTAGAACACCAGGCCTATGGCGGGGATGCACAGCAGGTTGAGCAGGTGCACGGCTATGGACACGCCTATGATGTAGGCTATGAGCACGAGGTAGCGGTCGCTGTGGGGCTCGTCGGCGCGGTTTTCCCATTTGAGTATGAGCCAGAACACCAGCGCCGTGCAGAACGACGAGAAGGCGTACACCTCGGCTTCGACGGCCGAGAACCAGAAGGTGTCGCTCCAGGTGTAGGCGAGCGCTCCGCACAGGCCCGACGCCATGATCACGACGAGCTTGCGGGGCGACACGTCGGTGGCGTCGTCGCGCACCACGAGGCGGCGCACCAGGTGTGTGACGGTCCAGAACAGCAGCATGATGGTGGCTGCCGAGAGCAGCGCCGACATGCAGTTGACGGCCACGGCCGCGTGGTCCATGCCGCCTCCGAACAGTGTCACGAAGAAGCGCGCCGCGAGCATGAATATGGGGTTGCCCGGCGGGTGTCCCACCTCGAGCTTGGCGCCCTGCGATATGAACTCGGGGCAGTCCCAGAAGCTGGCCGTGGGCTCAATGGTGAGCAGGTAGGTGACGGCGGCCACCACGAAGCACAGCCAGCCCAGCGTGTTGTTGACAATGTTGTATCGTTTCATAGGGCTTTGCGGGGGGTCAGATGGAGAGGCGGCGGAGCGTGTTGAGCAGCTCGCGGTTGATGGGTTTGTCGTTTTTGATGGCTTTCGAGAAGGGCACGTACACGATTTCGTCGTTGCGGATGCCTATCATGACGTTGCGCTGGTCTTCCATGAGGGCGTCGATGGCCGCTGCGCCCATGCGCGAGGCCAGGATGCGGTCGTGGGCCGTGGGCGAGCCGCCGCGCTGCAGGTGGCCGAGTATCGACACGCGCACGTCGTAGCCCGGATATTCGTTTTTGACGCGCTCTGCCAGGGCCATGGCTCCGCCGGTGACGGGGCTTTCGGCCACGAGCACTATCGATGAGTTCTTGCTCTTGCGGAAGCCGTTCTGTATGAGCTCGGCCAACTGGTCGACCTCGGTGCTTATCTCGGGTATGATGGCTGCTTCGGCGCCGGAGGCTATGGCGCCGTTGAGGGCGAGGAAGCCGGCGTCGCGGCCCATCACCTCGATGAAGAAGAGGCGCTCGTGGCTGGTGGCCGTGTCGCGGATTTTGTCCACGCAGTCCATGATGGTGTTGAGGGCCGTGTCGTAGCCTATGGTGGTGTCGGTGCCGTAGAGGTCGTTGTCGATGGTGCCGGGCAGGCCTATGATGGGGAAGTTGAACTCATTGGCGAAAATGCGCGCTCCCGTGAGCGAGCCGTCGCCGCCTATCACCACCAGGGCGTCGATTTCGTGGCGTCGTATCACGTCGTAGGCCAGGCGCCGGCCTTCGGGGGTCTGGAATTCCTTGCAGCGCGCGGTCTTGAGTATGGTGCCGCCCTGCTGTATGATGTTCGACACGTTTTGTGTGCGGAAGTCGACTATCTCGTCGGCTATCAGTCCGCGGTAGCCGCGGTAGATGCCTTTAACTTTCAGGCCGTTGAAAATCGCCGAACGCGTGACGGCGCGTATTGCGGCGTTCATGCCGGGGGCATCGCCGCCGGAGGTCAGAATACCCACGCATTTTATTTCTGCCATATTTATATATGTGACTTTGGTTAGTATGCAGTTGTTTTCAAACAGCAAAATTAACACTTTCCGCCCACATGGAAAGCGGGCTGCCGTGCCTTTTAATATTTTTTATAGTACTGTGCGTGGCGGGCGCGAAACAAAACAATATTTTGCACTGTTGCGGAATTGTTGTATTTTTGTGTCCGAAGAAGGCTGTGCGGCAGCCTTCCCGCACAGATACTCCATATGCTTACCCTCCTAAAAAACGTAATCCGATATGGGAAAATTTTTCTCTGATTTCAAGGAATTCGCCATGCGCGGCAATGTTGTGGACATGGCCGTGGGTGTAGTGGTCGGCGGCGCGTTCGGCAAGATTGTCAGCTCGCTGGTGGCCGATGTGATAATGCCCGCAGTGGGTCTGCTCACCGGCGGCATGAATTTCGCCGACATGAAGTGGGTGGTCAAGGCGGCCGCCGTCGACGCCGCCGGCGCCGAGATACCCGAAGTGGCCATAGGCTACGGCGCCTTCATACAGTCGGGGCTCGACTTTCTCATCATTGCACTGTGCATCTTCCTTGTGATACGCATGCTCATGAAGCTCAAGAAAGAAGAGGTGAAGGAGGAGGAAGCCGCCGCCCCCGCCGCTCCCACCGCCGAGGAGCTGCTCACCGAGATACGCGACCTTCTGCAGAAGCGTGACTGACGGCGCCCGATTTCACAAATATTGCGGAACGGGCTCTAAGATATACCTCGTAGGGATGCCCGGCTGCGGCAAGAGCACGCTCGCACGCGCTCTGTGCGAGGCCGGCGTGGCCGCTGTGGCCGATATCGACTCGCTCGTCGAGGCGCGCGCCCGGCGCACCATACCCGCCATCATGCGTTTCGAGGGCGAGGCGGCTTTCCGCAGCCTCGAGGCGTGCGTGCTGGCCGATGTAGCCGCCGAGCCGCCGCTGTCCGCGGGGCTGCCCCTGGTGGTGAGCACCGGCGGCGGCGCGCCGTGCGTGCCGGCCAACATGGACACGATGCTGCGCTCCGGCACCGTGGTGTGGCTGCGCGCCGGCCGCGAACGCTCGCTACGGCGCCTGGCGGCCGCTCCCGGCAGCCGTCCGGCAGCCGACCGCGCCATGGCCGACGGACGGCTGGCCGAGTGGTTCGACGCGCTGCTGCTCGAGCGCACGCCACACTACTCGCGCGCCCACGCCTGCTTCGACTCCACCGAACTCGACACACCCGAAGGCATCGCCGCCACGGTGCGGCGCTTCACCGACACATTTCTGACCCCCACACCAAGCACACACTGACAATGCCAGCTCCCACACCGCTCGAAGAGCTATTGGCCACGGCCACGGCCGCACGGTCCATCACCATAGGCCTGCCTGCCGGCGAGAGTCCCGCCGAGCGGCGCTTCGCGCTCACACCCGAGGCCGCCGGACAGATTGTGGCGCGCGGATTCCGCGTGCGCATGCAGGCCGGCGCGGCCCGCACCATACATTACGCCGACACGGCCTACGCGCGCCAGGGCGTGGAAATCGTGGACCGCCGCGAGGCCATGGCCTGCGACATCGTGGTGCATCTGCCGGCGCTGTCCGTGGCCGACGCGCGCCTGCTGCGCCGCGGCGCCATGGTGCTCACGCTCTTCCACATCGAGAGCCAGGACGAGCGCGCGCTGCGCCTGCTGCTCGAAAAGCACGTCATAGCCGTGGCGCTCGACCTCGTGGCCGACGCCCGCGGACAGCTGCCTTTCGCCGATATACTCCACGAGATAGACGGCCGCGCGGCCATGGCCATGGCGTCGTCGCTGCTGGCCGACAGCGAGCACGGCAAGGGCATACTGCTGGGCGGTGTGGCCGGAGTGGTGCCATGCGAGGTGACCATCGTGGGCAGCGACATCGCCGCCCGCGCGGCGGCGCGTTCGGCCTGCGGCCTGGGAGCCATGGTGCGCATGTTCGACGACGACGTGTACTCCCTGCGCGAGGCCGCCGGACAGCTCGGGCCGGGCGTGGTGGCCTCGGCGCTGCATCCGCGTGTGCTGGCCGGAGCGCTGCGCAGCGCCGACATTGTGATCGTGACGCCCACGTCGCGCCCGCTCGTGCTGGGCGCCGACGCCGTCGAGGAGATGAAGCGCGGCGTCATATGCTTCGACCTGAGCCGCGGCGCCGCGCCGGCGTTTCCGTCGCTGCCGCAGGTCGACCTGGCCCTGGCCACACCGGCCGACACCGACCCCTCGGAGCCGGTGCGCATGTGCTATGTCAACGCCGGCAGCGCCGTGGCGCGCACGGCGGCCATGGCGCTGAGCAATACGCTGCTGACCATGCTGGCCGACATCGTGAGCTGCGACGGCCCCGCCAACGCTCTCAAGCTCAAGCCGGGGCTGCGCGCGGCCACCTACACCTTCCTGGGCAAGCCCGTCAACGAACGCATAGCGCGCATGCTGGGCATGCGCGCCGTAGATATCAACATTTTCCTGCAATTCTCATGAGCGCACCGTCAAGAGCACGCCGCTATTATGTGGTATGGGAAGGCCGCGCGCCCGGTGTCTACGACAGCTGGGAGGAGTGCGAGGAGCAGGTCAAGGGCTATCCCGGAGCGCGTTTCCGCGCCTTCGGCGCGCAGAGCGATGCCGTGGAGGCGTTTCGCCGCGGCCCGGGCGCCGACCTCGACATCATACGCAGCATAGCCGCACACCGCGCCCACAGTGTCAACTACGAGGCCGTGCCCGAGATACGCCTCGACGCGCTGGCTGTCGACGGCGCCTGCTCGCGCAATCCCGGACCCATGGAGTACCGCGGCGTGTGGGTGAGCTCGGGCGTGGAGCTGTTTCGCGTAGGGCCGCTGGAGGGCGGCACCAACAACATAGGCGAGTACCTGGCCATAATACACGCCGCAGCGCAGCTGGCGCAGATGGGCCTGCCGCAGACACCCATCTACTCCGACTCGCGCACGGCGCAGGCATGGATACGCGCGGGCCGCGCGCGCACCACCGTGCAGCGCACCGCCGCCAACGCACGCCTCATGGACATACTCGCTCGCGCCGACGCGTGGCTCGCCGCCCACCGCATCACCAACCCCATACTCAAGTGGGACACCGAGGCCTGGGGCGAGATTCCGGCCGATTTCGGACGCAAGTAGCCGGCGCCGGTTCTAAACTTTTCGGCGCGCCGGACGTCTATATATAAAGGAATTAAAACGAAGCAACCATGAAAGTCAAGACCCTGATGGCGGCTCTCGGCATCGCCGCCGCTCTGAGCATGACGTCGTGCCTGGGCATGACGGAATCCATCGGCACGGGATATTATTATCCCGGCTACGACGATCTGTGGTATCCCGGATTCGGATATGGCAACACGTATTACGGCGGCGGCTACTATGGCCCCGGCTACGGCTATGGTCCCGCACTGCCGCCTCCGCCGCCTGCGGCCGTGAATCCTGCTCCCAAGCCGCCCGTTGGCGCGGGCGCGTCGACGCCTTCGCGTCCGGCCATACCGACCACGCCCTCCGGCACGCAGCGCCCCGGTAACAACGGCCTGCCCTCGGGCACGCCTTCCGTGCGCCCCGGCGGCAACGGCTCGGGCATGACTCCGCCGGCCGTGAATCCTCCGCGGCGCGAAACGGGCAGCTCCACGCCCGGCACCACTACCACCGGCCGCGGCCGCCGCTGACACTCAGCGGCGCAGCCCGCGGCGCCGGAACACCCGCAGGCACACCGCCGCAGCCGCGGCGGTGCCGGCCCAGTCGGCGGCCACGTCGGCCACATCGCCGCTGCGCTGTTCGGTCAGTCCGGCCTGCATCAGCTCTGTAAGCACTCCGAAAGCCATGACCCATAGCGCCACGGCCGCCATGGCGCGCGCGCCCGTGGCGAGCCCTGCGCGGCGGCGGTCGCATGCGGCGGCCGCCGTGAGCGTGGCCATCATGCACGCGTGCACCACCTTGTCGGCGCCCTCGAAGAGCATGGCGCGCGGCGGCGCCGGCGGGTGGGGCGTGAGCACGGCGTACAGTATCAGCGCCGTCACCGCGCACGTGGGCCACCACGCGCGCACCCATTCCAGGGCGGTTTGCAATAGCGTGCGGTTCATTCTGTTTAGGATTTTAGAGCCCGTTCCCCAATTTTTGTTAAATCGGGGGCTGTCAGTCTTTAAGCAAAATAGCCAAAGAATGGCTGAGGCCGGTTTCTCATTAAGGCAGAAGGCTCTTT
>CAMWTJ010000037.1 GCA_947177185.1 uncultured Porphyromonadaceae bacterium
GGCTACGGCTTTTCCGGCGAGGGAGCGGGCGCGGAGCTGCTGCTCCAAGTAGCGCACCTCGGCTTCGCATTTGGGGCATGTACCGAGGCAGTCACCCTTGTAGCTACACTCCGATGTTGCGAACTCGATGCCGTTAGCCTCGGCTATCTGCCGACGTATCTCTTTCAATATCTTGCAGGTCTGTTTCCCTCGTGCCATAGTCAGTGTTTGCGGATTTGGTAGGTGAATAAATCGAATCGGGTGAAGCCGAGAGCTTCAAGTGCCTTGCGGCTTGCGTAGCGGTCGGCGTCGGTGTTGTAGCCGGGTATTAGCGGTATGCGGACGATGCAATCGCTTTGCTGTCCTGTATCGGCTATAATACGGAGATTTTCGAGAACAAGAGCGTTGCTTTGCCCCGTGTAGTTGCGGTAAATGTCGGGATTCATGTCCTTGATGTCGACAATCAGGGTGTTGACCACTGGGAGCAACGCCTCGATGTTGGCGGTCGGCACATTGAGCGACGTTTCCAGGTTGAGCTGCCATGCCGAACCGCACAACTCGCGGAACTCACGTATAAATTCCGGGCGCAGGCAAGGTTCTCCGCCGCCGAAAGTCACGCCGCCGTTTGTGGCAATGAAATAAAGCTCGTCAACGCGGGCCGCGGCATAAAGCTGTTCCGGCGAATACCCGCGGAAACAGCCACCTTCGCCCAACGACTGCGGGTTAAGACAATAGCGGCAACGGAGCGGACAACCGTGAAAAGCCACGAGCGTAGTCACGCCATCGCCGTCGGTCGAGAGCCGATGCCGCGCAATGCCGATTATCTTAGCCCGCAGATTTGCCATAAGTCTATTGTCTGTAATATCGCAAATATACGGAGAAAAATCGACAAATGATGTGCCAAATGTCCCAAACAGCCCCAAATACAGACCAAAAAAACAGATTATTCTTCGGGAGAGTCCAAGTCGGCGGATTTTGATATCTGCTATAAAATCGTTATCTTTGCAGTGCCGATTCAAGACAGTGTTTTGTAATCCTCATCGGAGGGCAGATTATAATGCCGGATAAGATGACTGGGTAAAACCTCGATTCTTCTCCGGCCTTTTTTATGTCAAACCTTTGAAAACAAAATGTGTAATGAAACGTGATTCGATAGACCTTGGTTCCGCTGCGATTCCGCGCCTTTTCCGCATGTATTTCGTGCCCACTCTGCTGGGCATGCTGTCGCTGTGTGCCGTGACGGCCACCGACGGCATCTTTGTAGGTCAAGGCGTAGGCAGCGATGCGCTGGCGGCTGTCAACATATGCATCGCGCCCACAATGCTTATGGCCGGCATCAGTCTTATGCTGGGTGTGGGCGCCTCCGTGGTTTCTGCCATGCATCTTGCAGGCGGCAATACAAAGGCCGCCCGACTGAATATCACGCAGGCGCTGGTGGCTGCTACGATAATAGTGCTGATATTCCTCGCGCTGACTCTGACGTCGCCGGAGGCCACCGGCCGCATGCTCGGAAGCTCCGAATCGCTGCTGCCGCTGGTCAAGGAATATATGCCGTGGATATTTGCCTGCTGCATTTTGCAGGTGTGGTGCGGCATCGGCCTGTTCGTGGTGCGGCTCGACGGCTCACCGGCCTACGCCATGTGGTGCAACGTGCTGCCCGGCCTGCTGAATGTGGTGCTGGACTACATATGTATATTCCCGTTGCAGATGGGCATCAAGGGCGCCGGCGTGGCCACGTTCATAAGCTATGTGGTGGGCGGCGCCATGGTGATGGGATATATGGGTTTTTTCGCATCCACGCTGCGGCTGATACGGCTGAAACTTAGCCGCAAAAGCATGGCCCTCGCCATAAGGAACATCGGCTACCAGTGCCGGATTGGCATTTCGGCGCTGCTCGGCGAGGCTACCATGGGAGTGCTGATGCTGATGGGCAACATAATCTTCATGCACTATATGGGCAACGACGGCGTGGGCGCGTTCAGCATAGCCTGCTACTATTGTCCGTTTGTATTCATGATCGGCAATGCCATCGCTCAGTCGGCGCAGCCTATAATCAGCTACAACTACAGTCTTGGCAGCGGGCAGCGCGTAGCCGCCACGGAGCGGCTGGCCGTGCTGTCGGCCATTGCGTGCGGCCTGACCGTCACGGCGGCTTTCGCTTTTGCGCCTTCCGCCATGGTTCATTTGTTTCTTTCGGGCGATGTAGCGGCGGCACGAATCGCAGTGGCAGGATTTCCGCTGTTTGCGTCGGCATTTGTATTTTTCATATTCAATCTCACCGCCATCGGATATTTCCAAAGCGTGGAGCGCGTGGGCCCGTCTATAGTGTTCGCGCTCATGCGAGGCCTTGTGTTTCTCGTACCGGCATTTATTATTATGCCGAAGATGCTTGGCAACGACGGCATATGGCTTGCCCTGTCGGTGTCGGAGTTCCTCACGTCGCTGAGCATAATCACATATTACCTGTACAGGAGAAGAACCGATGCGCGGTCGAAAGATGCGGGGAAATGCGGAAAAACGCTTGAAGCGGTGTGAAATTATAAGCTGAATTTGCACGTTTGCGAAAAATCTGTTACTTTTGCAGAAACTTTACATCGGATATGGTTTTTATGAGCACGTCATTCAATATATATGTCAGCGGTGTCGCCGGCGATGTGTCCGCAGTAGCGGGCGCAGGGCTTTGTGCCGACATGATGATGGGTATGATGATGTGCAGCCGACGAAGCCGGGTGTAAGGTTGTTGCGTAAAAAGATTATCAACCACCATATGGCCGGCTTCGCTGCGAAGCCGGCCACTTTTTTAACACAGAATCATGGACTACAAGAAACTGAAATTCGCCACACGGCAGATTCATGCCGGACTTGACCACAACGAGCCCACGGGAGCGCGCGGGGTAGCAATCTATCCTACGGCCGCGTATCGGTTCAAGACATGCGACTATGCCGCCGACCTGTTTGAGCTCTCCGAGGCCGGAAACATATATACGCGCCTGCAGAATCCGACCACCACGGCCTACGAGGAGCGGATAGCCGCGCTTTACGGCGGCGTGGGCGCCATGGCGCTGGCCTCGGGCATGGCGGCTCTGCTGATTACGTTCACTTCGCTCGCATCCGCCGGCGACAACATTGTGACCACTCCCTATCTCTACGGCGGCACCTACAACCAGTTTCGGCACACGCTGCGCCGCCTGGGCATCGAGGTGCGCATTGCTCCCGACGAAAATCCGTCCACACTGGCTGCTTTAATCGACGGGCGCACACGTGCGGTATTCGCCGAAAGCATGGGCAATCCCACATGCGCCGTGCCCGACCTGGAGGCGATAGCGGCGGTGGCGCATGCAGCAGGGGTGCCGTTTGTGGTCGACAATACGTTCGGCGCCGGCGGCTATCTGTGCAATCCTTTCGACTGGGGGGCCGACATCGTGGCCGATTCCGCGACAAAATGGATTAACGGCCACGGCACAGCCATGGGCGGTGTGATTGTGGACGGCGGCACTTTCCCGTGGAACAATGGCCGCTTTCCGCAGATCGACGGCCCCTCGGAGGGCTATCACGGCCTGAACCTGTACGAGGCGTTCGGTCCGGCGGCATTTATAGTGAAATGCCGAGTAGACGGCCAGCGCGACATGGGCACATGCCCCTCGCCGTTCGACAGCTACCTGATGATGCTGGGCCTCGAAACGCTGTCGCTGCGTGTGCGCCATCAGGTGGAGTCGACACGCCGTCTGGCGGAGTACCTGAAGGCACATCCCAAAGTGAAGCGCGTCAGCTATGTGGGTTTTGAAGACCACCCGTCGCACGCAAATGCCTCACGCTATTTCCGCTACGGTGCTTCGGGTGTGCTCAACGTGGAACTGACAGGCGACATAGACACGACGGTGCGTTTCGTGGAGGCTCTCGAGCTTGCGGCGCACATGACCATGATAGGCGATTCCATCACCGTGGTGACCCATCCGGCGTCGACCACCCACAAGCAGCTCAGCGAGGCCGATCTGAAAGCCGCGGGTGTCACGCCCACGCTGCTACGGGTGTCGCCCGGCCTTGAGGATACGGACGATATTATAGCCGATTTCGAACAAGCGTTTGCCAAGACGGGCTTATGATTCAGTATTTCCATGCGCCTGAGCCTTTCGGGCTTGAGTGCGGCGCGGAGCTGCCGTCGCTGACCATCGCATACCACACATATGGCACGCTGAACGCCGACGCGTCAAATGTGGTATGGGTGTGCCACGCGCTCACGGCCAGCAGCGATGTGGCGGACTGGTGGCCGCACACAGTGGAGGAGGGGCGCTTTCTCGACCCCTGCCGCTGGTTTGTGGTATGTGCCAATATTCTCGGCTCGCACTACGGCACCACCGGGCCGCTGTCCTGCGACCCGGCCACAGGAGTGCCTTATTACGGCGATTTTCCGCGGCTGACCATACGCGATATGGCCCGTGCGCATGCCTTGCTTGCCGGCCATCTCGGCATCGGGCGCATCCATGCGCTCGTGGGAAGCTCGGTGGGCGGCTTCCAGGCTCTGGAGTGGATAGCCGAGGAGCCGGAGCGCTTCGACCGGCTGGTGCTTATCGCTACCTCCGCCAAGGCCACGCCATGGACCATCGCTATCGATGAAACCCAGCGTATGGCCATACGCGCCGACTCCACATTCGGGCAGCGCAGCCCCGACGCCGGTATGGCCGGCATGGCCGCCGCGCGGGCCGTGGGCCTGCTGACCTATCGCGGCGGCTCCGGCTACAACCTGTCGCAGCAGGACAAGGACAGCGATGCCGCCGCTCCCGCTTACGACCACCGCGCTTGCAGCTACCAGCGCTACCAGGGCGAAAAACTTTGTCGCCGCTACAACGCTTATTCATATATGGCGATACTTGACGCGTTCGACACGCACGACATAGGCCGAGCCCGCGGCGGAGTGGCTGCCGCGCTGGCGCGCATCACAGCCCGAACGGTGGTGGTGGGCATATCGTCCGACATGGTTTTCCCTCCGGCCGAAATGCGCGAGCTGTGCGCCCTTATTCCCGGCGCGCGCTACGAAGAGATAGATTCGGAATTCGGCCACGACGGATTTTTGGTCGAACACGACCGCCTGAACAATATTCTTAACCCTTTTTTCCTGCAATGAACCCAACTATAAACATAGGTCTGTTCGGCTTTGGTGTCGTGGGCCAGAGTGTGTACAAAGTGATAGCGGGCGCTAAAAACGCGCATGCACGCATCCGCCGCATATGTGTGCGCGACGCCTCCAAACCGCGCGCCATCGCCACTCCCGACGGCGTGCTCACCGACAACCCCGACCGCATATTCAACGACCCTGATATAAACCTGATAGTCGAGGTGGTGGACGACGCGCGCGCCTCCTACCGCATAGTCACCACGGCGCTCAAGCGCGGCATCCCGGTGGTGTCCGGCTCCAAAGCCATGATAGCGGCGCACCTGCCGGAGCTTATAGAGCTGCAGCAGGAGTATGGCGCGGCCCTGCTTTACGACGCCTCGTCCTGCGGGTCGATACCTGTGATACGAAATCTCGAGGAATACTACGACAACGACCTGCTGCTGGAGGTGAAGGGTATTCTGAACGGCTCGTCGAACTATATACTCTCGCGGGTGTTTGACCACGACGAAGAGTATGGCCACGCATTGCGCAAGGCGCAGGAGGCGGGCTTTGCCGAAAGCGACCCCACATTCGACATCAGCGGCATGGACTCGCTGTACAAACTGATTATTATCACCGTGCACGCACTCGGTGTGTATGTGGCGCCCGAGCGCATATTCACATGCGGCATTGCCGACATACACGATTTCGACATACGCTACGCGCGTGAAAAAGGTGTGAAAATAAAGCTGGTGGCGCAGGTGGTGAAGGTGGGCGACGCGCAGTTCACAATGTTTGTGATGCCGGAGTTTGTGGCCCCCTCCAAATACATCTACAGTGTCGACAACGAATACAACGGCGTGGTGATACGCGGCGAGTGCTACGACCGTCAGTTCATGTTCGGCAAGGGTGCCGGAGGATTGCCCACGGCATCGTCGATATTGAGCGACATAATGGCGCGTCGTCATGGCTACCGCTATGAGTATAAGAAAATGGGATATATCGACCGCCCTGAGTACACCACCGACGTGCTGCTGCGCGTGTATGTGCACTATAAGGAAACGGATGTGCCGTCGCTTCTCCCGTTTGAGCGCGTGCGCGAGATGTTTGTGTCGGAGTGCGGCAACTATGTGATAGGCGACATCAGCCTCGGGCGTCTTATCGAAAACCGCGCGTTGCTCGACGCGCCGGACGTGTTTGCTGTAAACATACCGCAGTTTTTTCTCGACAAAGACGATTGACCGATATGAGTGGCGAAATGCAAACTATCGTAACCGCGCGGCTTACGTTGCGGCCGTGGCTTGAAAGCGATGCCGCCGAGCTCTATAGCCTGGCCTCCGGCCCGGATGTGGGACCGGCTGCCGGCTGGCCGCCGCACACATCCGTCGACAACAGCCTCGAAATCATTCGCACGGTGTTTTCCGCTCCCGACACTTATGCGGTGGTGCTCCGGCGCAGCGGTCGGCCCGTGGGATGCTGCGGGCTGGTGCCCGAAGGCGCGAGGCCTGCGGGCGAGATATCGCCTGCAGGGGTGGAGATAGGCTACTGGCTCGGCCGCGACCATTGGGGGCAAGGCATAATACCCGAAGCTGTGAACGCACTGGTGGAGCGCGTGAGCGCCCGGCCCGGCGTGGAAAGTCTGTGGATAGCCTTTTACACCGCCAACGACAAGTCGCGCCGCGTGGCCGAGAAATGCGGATTCACATACCATCATACATCCGGCGGCGAGCATTTTTATGTGAAGCCGGTATAGATGCGGCTCTTGCGCCGTGAGAAAACAGCGAGAGGCTGCGCCGTAAACCATTATTACGACGCAGCCTCATGCGTGTTTTATCCGTTCGGGGCTATCAGATGCCGAGGTCGGACTTGATTATCTCTATCTTGGCTTTAGCGGCCTTTTCGGCGGCGTCAAACTGCTCGCGCGAGTCGATATGGCTGTGCACCTCGATGTAGAATTTGATTTTGGGTTCCGTGCCGCTGGGGCGAACGCTCACCTTCGAGCCGTCCTCAGTGAAGAACTGGAGCACATTGCTGGTGGCGGGGAAGTCCATCTTGCCGGTGCTGCCGTCCTTGAGGTTGCGCACGCTGAGGTCGGAATAGTCCTTGACCATTACGAGCTCGCTGCCGCCCAGGCTCTTGGGAGGATTGGCGCGGAAAGCCTTCATCATGGCCTGTATTTCCTCTGCGCCGGTCTTGCCAGGGCGTACCACCGAGATGCCTACTTCGTGGCTGTAGCCGTTCTGCACGTAGATGTCCTGAAGCATTTCGCCGAAGTCCATGCCGCGGTCTTTTGCCCATGCGCATATCTCGGCCATGAGCGAGATGGCGCTCACGGAGTCTTTGTCGCGAGCGAAATCTTCGGCCAGGAAGCCGTAGCTTTCCTCGCCGCCGCCGAGATAGCGTGCGGTGCCTTCGAGGTCACGTATCACGGATGCGATCCACTTGAAGCCGGTGTAGCAGTCATACATGCGTATGTTGTTGTTGTCTGCGATAGCCTTGATGGTTTCGGTGGTCACGATGGTCTTGACGATGTATTCGTTGCCGGTGAGGCGTCCGAGCTCGCGGTTGCGCACCATGAGGTAATTGAGCAGAATCATTACGATCTGGTTGCCGTTGATGAGCTGGTAGTTGCCGTCCTTGTCGCGCACTACGGCACCGATGCGGTCGGCGTCGGGGTCGGATGCCACCACGAGGTCGGCGCCCACTTCCTTGGCTTTCGCTATAGCCATGGCCATGGCCGAGGGGTTCTCGGGGTTGGGCGATTCAACGGTGGGGAAGTCGCCGCTGGGGATATCCTGCTCCGGCACGTGGATTATGTTGGTGAAGCCGTAGTTTTTGAGCGATTCGGGTATGAGCTTCACACCTGTGCCGTGGATGGGCGTGTAGACTATTTTGAGGTCGGCGTGGCGCTTGATTACCTCGGGGTCGAGCGAGAGGCCCTTGATGGCAGCGAGGAACGCGTCGTCGATTTCCTTGCCTATGATTTCGATTTTGCTCGGGTCGCCCTGGAATTTGATTTCCTTTACGCTCTTGATTGCTTCCACGTTGGCAATGATGTTGACGTCGTGCGGGGCAATAATCTGGGCGCCGTCGCTCCAGTAAGCCTTGTAGCCGTTGTATTCCTTGGGATTGTGGCTGGCGGTGATGTTGACACCGCTCTGGCAGCCGAGGTGGCGTATGGCGAACGAGAGTTCGGGGGTGGGGCGGAAATCTTCGAAAAGATAAACCTTGATGCCGTTGGCGGAGAATACGTTGGCCACCAGTTCGGCAAACTTGCGGGAGTTGTTGCGCACGTCGTGGCCCACTGCTACCTTGATTTCGGGCAGGTCGGCGAACGCTTCCTTAAGGTAGTTGGCCAGGCCCTGTGTGGCTGCGCCCACGGTGTATATGTTCATGCGGTTGGAGCCTGCGCCCATGATGCCGCGGAGGCCGCCCGTGCCGAACTCAAGGTCCTTGTAGAAGGATTCGATAAGTTCGGTGGGGTCTTCGGCGTCGAGCATGGCCTTGACGGCGGCACGTGTTTCGGCGTCGTAGTCGTCGGAAAGCCAGAGAGCTGCCTTGGCTTTGACCTCTTTGAGAAGTTCTGCTTGATTTTCCATAATTTGTAGTTATGAGGATTGAAAAAGGTATTACATCACATTGTAGTAAACGCTCAGGAAAAGAAAAAGTGAGATGGCCGGGCCGACAAAAAGCAACGAGTCAATGCGGTCGAGTATGCCGCCGTGGCCCGGAATGATGCTGCCGGAGTCTTTGACTCCGAGATTGCGCTTGAGCAGCGATTCGAAAAGGTCGCCCCACGTGGAGAACACGCATACGGCCACGCCTATGGCAATCCAGGCGCTTGGGCTGACGGGGGTCTGAAGCCAATGGCCGGCAGCCACTCCGGCGAGTATGCAGAACGTGAGGCCTCCGAAAAATCCTTCCCACGATTTCTTGGGCGAAAGGCGCTCGAAGAGCCGTCGGCGCCCGATGCGGCTGCCCACCAGGTAGGCGCCCGTGTCGTTGAGCCATATCATTGCGAACAGCATGAGTATGGTGGGCTTGGCCGATCCGGACGCGAGCATGGCCGAGTTGTAAAGCATGTTCATAAGCCCCAGCGATACGCCTATATAGAAATAGCATAGTATAGAGCTGCCGACTGCCATGAACGCACCTTCGCGGCGGTCGTAGAGCGCGAGCACGGAGCGAGCGAGGAAAAACATCACTGCTATGAACGGAACCGCTACAGGTGCGGCGCCGAGCGACCAAGCCGTAGCGGCGGATGCGGCAGTGGTGACTGCTGCTATGTACGAGCCTATGGCTCCGCTTTCCGGCTTGAAACCGCCCGTAAGCTGTATGAATTCGAGAGATGCCACCACGGCGAAGAGCGTCATCAGGGCTCCGAACCATGCGCTGCCTGCAAAAATTGCTGATATGATAAGGCTTATGTATATGATGCCCGAAAGGGCACGCATCACGAAATTGTTCATCAAGTATGGTTTGTTTGCACAAATGTAGGCAAAAAATTTGTATTTCGCCGTCTGTAAATCAAAAAAACTGGTGTGTTGTTCAGCTGTACACGGTCAGCACCAGAGTGCGCTCGCCGCCGTAGTCGCGGAATTCGCACAGATATATGCCCTGCCAGGTGCCGAGGTTCAGGCGTCCGCGGGCGATCGGTACGGTGAGCGACGCCCCCGTGAGAGTACTTTTGGCATGTGCGGGCATGTCGTCGGCGCCTTCGAGAGTGTGCTCGTAGTATGGCTCGTTTTCGGGCACGAGCCGGTCCAGTATTTCGGCCATGTCGGTGCGCACGTCGGGGTCGGCGTTTTCGTTGATGGTGAGTCCGCAGGACGTATGTTTTACAAAAATGTTCAGCAGGCCTGTTTCGGGCAGTATGCCTGCCAGCCGGCGGGCGATTTCGCCCGTGATCAGATGGCAGCCTCTGCGCATTGCGGGCAGCCTGAGTTCTATCTGTTGTATCATTGTGAATTGTTGTCTGCCGGGTTGTCGGGAATCGCTATTTTCTCGCCTAAAAAGTGTGGCCGGCGCCTGAACAATAAGTCGAGCATCATTTTGTCGCGGGCGAGCCATTCGCGAAGCATGAGCCGGAGCCGTACGCTCAGGCCCGCCCTTCGGGGCGCCGCCACCGCTATGGCGTCGATGCCGTTTGCGCGGGCGAGATAAAGAGCACGGGCGCAGTGGTCGGCCTGCGACACTATGAGCAGCGAGTCGCAACCGAACACCTCTTTGGCGCGCACCACCGAGTCCAGAGTCCTGAATCCTGCGAAATCGAGAAATATCCGCTCGGGCGGCACACCAAGTGCCACCAGCGAGTCGCGCATGGCGGTGGGCTCGTCGTAGTCGGCGGTGTGATTGTCGCCGCTGGCTATTATATAGTCTGTTTTGCCTGCCCGATACAGCGCCGCTGCCGTGGCAGTGCGCGTGTTGAAATATGAGTTGGGGCGCCCGGTGCGTCCGATAGGGTTTGTGCCCAGCAGCAGAGTCACACGGCGGTGTGGTGCCGTGTCGCAGTCGGTGTATATGCGGCCTTCGGCGTCGCGTCCGACTGCCATGTTGGCTATTACCGTCAGGCACGCCGCGAGGGCTGCAAATGCGCCAAGACTCAGTGCAATCCGTCGTGTAAGCAGGTGTTTTCTCATATAGTGGTGTTTGCAGTGCAAATATAGGCAAAATGCGAAATATCGCCAAATGGCCTGATGTGTATCTGATAAGTAAAACGCGGACGCGCCACAATGGCACGCCCGCGCTGTAAGTTGCTGCGAGAGGGGATTATTTCAGACGGTCCTGCACGTCTTTGAGTTTGGCCTCGTCGTTGAGGTTGTAGTACACGTTTTCAAGATAGCGCAGGGCGTCGGTATTGTTGTTGTCCACATTGTAGGCATTTTCAAGATACTCTGCTGCTTCGAGGAAGAGGGGCTTGATTTTGCTGTCGAAGAATTCCTGGCTTTCCTTGGGGCTGGTGGGAGCTACTTCGCCGAGAGCGTAGGCTTCCTCGCAGAGCGCGCGGCCATACTGGTAGAGGGCCATGGAGTTGTAGGCGTCGATGGCGAGAGCCTTTTTGTAGAGCTCTTTGGCTTCGGCTTTCTTGTCGGTTTCGCCGAGCAGGATGCCTTTCACCACGTAGTACTGAGCGTTGTTGGGGTCGGTGGCGATAGCGTCGTCAATGATGGCGAAAGCCTGGTCGAACTCCTTGTTCTGGAGATAGCGGTTGATCATGTAGCCCACGTAGTTGGGGTCTTCCTTGCCGTAGAGTGCCTGAGCTTCTTTTGCAAGGTTGTACACGGCGTCGTCGTTTTTAGCCTGCGAAGCCACGGCGATGGCGTAGTCATACAGATTCTTTTTGTTGTAGCCGAGGTCTTTGGCCTTGATGAACGACTGCAGAGCGGCGTCGTATTTCTCGTTCTGCCATGCGGCGAGAGCCTGGTTGTAGCGGATTTCGCCCATGGTGGTGTCGGCGGGAGCGTTCACCTTGAAGCTTGCGGGGATGGTGCAGAAGAGTTCCCATGCCTGATATGCCTTGTCGTAGTCCTTGGCTTCCCAGAAAGCTATGGCGGCGTTGTTGTAGTCGGTGTAGTGGCCGGCTATGGTGTTGTTGATTTCCTTGGAGTATTTGGGCTTGATTTTGCCTTTTTCGTTGGGCAGGCTGTCGAGGGGCAGCGCTTTGGTGTAGTAGTCGAAGCCGTCGAGCAGGAGGTTGCCCATGAGCACTTCGCCGCCTTCGGGCAGTTTGCCGAAGGCTTTTTTGCCGAGCAGGTCGTCGTACTGCGAATACGCAGCCTTGCCGGGGATATACCACGTGATAGCCATCTGCGCGGTTTCGGGATTGGTCATGGCAGGCTTGATGATGTCTGTCACGTCCTTGGCGCTTTTGCCGTCCTTAAGGGCGCGTTCTGCGTCTTTTACCACTGATTGCTGGGCGTTGGCTGCGGAAGCTGCCAGTACGAGGGCGCCCAAAATAGCGATTTTTCTCATGATAGAGGATGTGTGGGTTATGGGTTTGGTTATTGGTTGTCGGTGTTGGATTCGTCAGTTATTTCGTCGTCGGCGGGAGCCTGCAGGTCGGCGTCGGTCATGTCGGGCAGAGCTTCTCCTTCTTCTATGGCTTCCACTTCTTCTTCAGGGTCGGTGTCGACGCAGCATATACTAGCTATAACATCGTTACGCTTGCCAAGGTTTATGATGCGCACACCTTGTGTGGCGCGTCCCATGGTGCGGATGTCGGCCACATGGAATCGGATAGTGATGCCGCTCTGGTTTATGATTACGAGGTCGTTGCCGTCGTTTACGGCCTTGAAGCCCACCAGCGCGCCAGTGCGGTCGGTGATGTTCATGGTCTTCACGCCTTTGCCGCCGCGGTTGGTGATGCGGTACGCGTCGAGTTCGGTGCGCTTGCCGTAGCCTTCGGCCGAAACCACCATAACGTTGTCGGAGCTGTCGGCGCTCATGGTGATGAGTCCCACCACCGCGTCGTCGGCGCCGTCGAGGCGCATGCCGCGCACGCCGGCGCTCACTCGTCCCATCGGGCGCAGTGCCGATTCGTGGAAGCGGATAGCGCGTCCGCCGCGGTTGGCCATTAATATCTCGGAGTTGCCGTCGGTCATTTCGACGCCTATCAGGCTGTCGCCCTCGCGGAGTACGATGGCTTTCTTGCCTTTTGCGAGCACGCGTGCATATTCTGTGAGCGAGGTTTTCTTGATCACGCCGTTTCGGGTGGCGAATACAAGGTAGTGCGAGCCGGTGAATTCGGGGTCATCGAGCTGCTTGCATGCGAGGAATGCCTGCACGTTGTCGCCCTGTTCGATGTTGAGCAGGTTCTGAAGGGCGCGTCCCTTGCTGGTTTTGGTGCCTTCGGGGAGCTCGTACACTTTGAGTTTGTACACGAGGCCCTTGGCGGTGAAGAACAGCATGGTGTTGTGCATCGAGGCCGTGTAGATGTGCTCCACGAAGTCCTCGTCGCGAGTCACGCTGCCGCGCGAGCCCATGCCGCCGCGGTTTTGTGCGCGGAATTCGCTCAGGGGTGTGCGCTTGATGTAGCCGAGATGCGAGATGGTGATGATCATGTCGTCGTCGGCATAGAAATCCTCGGCGTTGAAATCGCCGGCGGTGTAGTCGATGTCGGTGCGGCGTTCGTCGCCGAAGCGGTCGCGCACTTCAGCGAGTTCCTCCTTGATGAGTTCGCGGCACACGTGGTCGTCGCTCAGGATGAGTTCGAGATGCGCTATCAGCTCCTCGATGCGGCGGTAGTCGTCCTCGAGCTTGTGCTGCTCGAGCTGGGTGAGGTTGCGCAGGCGCATGTCGACTATGGCCTGGGCCTGTGCGTCGCTCAGCGCAAAGCGCTCGATGAGCGCCTGCTTGGCCTCGTCGGTGTTGGCTGCGGCGCGTATCAGGCGGATCACCTCGTCGATGTTCTGCGACGCGATAATCAGACCTTCGAGTATGTGGGCGCGCTCTTTGGCCTTGCCGAGCTCGAATCTGGTGCGGCGCACCACCACGTCGTGACGGTGGTCTACGAACGCCTGAAGCAGTTCCTTGAGGTTCAGTGTCCGCGGACGTCCGTTGACGAGGGCCACGTTGTTGACGCTGAACGAAGCCTGCATCTGGGTCATTTTGTAGAGCTTGTTGAGCACTACATTGGCGTTGGCATCGCTCTTGAGCTTGATTACTATGCGCATGCCGGCATAGTCGCTTTCGTCGTTTATGTCGGATATGCCGTCGAGTTTCTTGTCGTTGACGAGGTCGGCGATATATTTAATGAGTTCGGCTTTGTTGACGCCGTAGGGTATCTCGTGCACCACGATGGTTTCGTGGTTGGCTTCCTGCTCGATTTCGGCCTTCGCCCGGATCACGATGCGTCCGCGGCCTGTTTCGTAAGCCGTCTTTACGCCGGCGTAGCCGTAGATGGTGCCGCCGGTCGGGAAGTCGGGCGCGGAGATGTGGCGCATCAGCTCGTCGATGGAGATTTCAGGGTTGTCGATGAGGGCTATCGACGCGTTGATGCTTTCGGTGAGGTTGTGGGGCGGCATGTTGGTGGCCATGCCCACGGCTATGCCGCTGGCGCCGTTGACCAGCAGGTTGGGGAAGCGGGTAGGGAGCACGGTGGGCTCGCGGCGCGAGTTGTCGTAGTTGGGCTGGAAATCGACAGTGTCGGCTTCGATATCGCGAAGCATTTCCTCGCCCATCTGCGAGAGGCGCACTTCGGTGTAACGCATTGCAGCCGCGCCGTCGCCGTCCACAGAGCCGAAGTTGCCGTGGCCGTCGACCAGTGTGTACCGCAGCGACCAGTCCTGGGCCATGCGCACGACGGTGCCGTAAATCGACGAGTCGCCGTGGGGGTGGTATTTACCCATCACCTCACCGACGCAGTTGGCCGATTTCTTGTGAGGTTTGTCGCTGGTGTTGCCCATTTCGTTCATGCCGAAAAGCACACGGCGGTGCACGGGCTTCATGCCGTCGCGCACGTCCGGCAGGGCTCGCGAAACGATTACCGACATCGAATAGTCGATGTAGGCCGATTTCATTTCGTTTTCGATATCGATATGCAGTATTCTATCTTCTTCCAACATGCTTGTAAGAAAGTTTGACGTGTATGGTTTATTCCGCGCCTTTCCGTCGGGGGTGAACCCGATGCGGCGCAGTTTGTTAAAATTATCAAGCAAAGGTAAGAATTTTTTGCGAGATAAGCGTTACAAATACATTAATTATATGCTTAAATAAACTTAACGACGCAATATCGCCCGTGTGCCGACCGTTTTTGGCATAGTAATTGCAGAGAATACAGGTAAAGAAAGCAACGAAAATCTATGGAAAATAAATTCTCAAGCGAAATACAACGCATCCTCGACGAGAGCCGCAAGCAGGCTATGAGCCACGGCAGCAGCACCATACGGCCGTCGCATGTGCTGATGGCCATGCTCTCTGACGCGTCGGGACGCCCCGCCCGCACCATTGCGGAGGTGGCGGATGCCGACCTGGCCACTCTGTGCCGCCGCCTCGACGAGCATCTTTATGAAGAGGCGGCCGACGATGGAGGCCGCTCCGCCGGCAACCTGACAGTGGCGGAAATCACCAACAGAATCATAAAACTGAGCATGCTCGAGGCGCGCATGCTCAAAGACACGCAGATAGAGCCCGTGCATGTGATGCTGGCCCTGTTTCACAACTACGACGTGCGGAAGATGGAATTCATGAAGCCGTTTTTAGACGCAGGCGCCACGTACGACAAGATATTCGCCGCCGTAGCCCAGGCCGGCGGCCGCGCGCCGCACGCCGGAGCGGGATATATGGGCGATGCCGACGAAGACCCTGACTCAGACTCCGATTCCGACGAGCGGCAGCGGCAGGACGCGTCGAAAAGCGGCGACGCAGCCAAAGGCACACGGCGCCCGGGGCGCTCGGCGTCCGACACTCCCATGCTCGACAAGTTCGGCCACGACATGACACGCGCCGCCATGGAGGACCGCCTGGACCCCGTGGTGGGACGAGAGGTGGAAATCGAGCGTCTGGCCCAGGTGCTCAGCCGCCGCAAGAAGAACAATCCTGTGCTCATAGGCGAGCCCGGAGTGGGCAAGAGTGCCATAGTGGAGGGGCTCGCTCTGCGCATAGTGCGCCGTAAGGTGAGCCGTGTGCTGTTCGACAAGCGGCTCGTGTCGCTCGACATGGCCTCGATAGTGGCCGGCACAAAATACCGCGGTGAGTTCGAGGAGCGTATAAAGGCCATTCTCAACGAACTGTCGAAGAACCCCAACATCATACTGTTTATTGACGAAATCCACACCATAGTGGGCGCCGGCAATCCGACGGGAGCCATGGACGCCGCCAACATGCTCAAGCCCGCGCTGGCGCGCGGCGAGCTGCAGTGCATCGGCGCCACCACGCTCGACGAGTACCGCAACAACATCGAGAAAGACGGCGCGCTCGAACGTCGCTTTCAGAAAGTGATGGTGGAGCCCACTACGGCCGAACAGACCCTGTCGATACTCAACAATATCAAGGCCAAATACGAGGCGCACCACAATGTGGAATACACGCCGGACGCGCTTGAGGCCTGCGTGAAGCTCACCGAACGCTACGTGAGCGACCGCAATTTCCCCGACAAGGCCATCGACGCCCTCGACGAGGCCGGCGCACGCGTGCATGTGGCCAACATCGAGGTGCCCGAGGAGATAGAGCGCCTCGAAGGCGAGATTGCGGAGGCTACCCGCAAGAAGGTGGAGGCCGCGCAAAACCAGAATTTCGAGCTCGCCGCGTCGTGGCGCGACAAGGCGCAGACCCTCAACGCCGAACTCGAACGGGCGCAGGAGCGATGGAACAAATACCTTGACGAGCACCGTGTGCGTGTCGACGAAGACAAAGTGGCCGAAGTTGTGGCCATGATGACGGGTGTGCCCGTGCAGCGCATAGCCCAGGCCGAAGGCGCCCGCCTGCTCGAGATGGCGCCGACGCTGCGCCGGCAGATTATCGGTCAGGATACGGCTGTGGACAAGATTGTCAAGGCCATACAGCGCAACCGCATCGGACTCAAGGACCCGAACAAGCCCATCGGAACGTTTATGTTCCTCGGCCCGACCGGCGTGGGCAAGACGCACCTTGCCAAGAAACTGGCCGAGTATCTCTTTGACTCGGCCGACACGCTGATACGCATCGACATGAGCGAGTACATGGAGAAATTCACCGTGAGCCGCCTTGTCGGCGCGCCTCCCGGCTATGTGGGCTATGAGGAAGGCGGCCAGCTTACGGAGAAAGTGCGTCGGCGTCCGTACTCCGTGGTGTTGCTCGACGAAATCGAGAAGGCGCATCCTGACGTGTTCAACCTGCTGCTGCAGGTGATGGACGAAGGACGTCTGACCGACAGCCTCGGCCGCCGCATCGATTTCAAAAACACAATCCTGATCATGACATCGAATATCGGCACGCGACAGCTGAAGGATTTCGGTGCAGGCGTCGGCTTCACAACCCGCGAAGTGGACAAGAACTATACCCACAGCGTGCTGCAGAAGGCGCTCAACAAAGCTTTCTCGCCGGAGTTCCTGAATCGTATCGACGACATAATCATGTTTGACCAGCTCGACCGCGACGCCATATTCCGCATCATTGACATCGAACTCGCAGGCTTTCACAAGCGCCTGTCCGAGCTCGGCTACGAGCTTGTGCTCAGCGAAGAAGCCAAAAACTATATAGCCGGCAAGGGCTACGACAGCCAGTTCGGAGCCCGTCCGCTCAAGCGCGCCATACAGAAATATCTCGAAGACCCGCTGGCGGAGATGATTATCACGGCGTCCCTCATGCCCGGCAACGAGGTAGTGGTGGACTACGACAAGGAAAAAGACACCATCACCACCGCCATACATGTGAAATCCGACGACGGCGCCTCAAGCGAGTCCTGACGCTCTGCCGGCACACGTACACAGGGCCGTGGCTTCCACTTGGGAGTCACGGCCCTGTCGCGTGTCAGAAATCAAGCAGGAAATGCCCTGACACGTGCAGCATCGACAGGAAATATACCATGCCTTCGTAGTAACGGTACTTGCCGCTCGGCGGCTCGGCATCCCATAGGCGCCCGATGTATTCGTGCGCCAGCAGGCGGTCGGCTTCGTTGTCGGCGTGGACAAGTGTGGTGGCTCCTACGGCATTGGCGCCGGCCATGCCGCGCGAGTAGCCGCCGGACGCGCCCGAGCCGTCGAGCGCGAAGTGGCCGTGGGCGAATCCGTCGTCTTTGAAAAAGCGCAACAGCCGCCGCATGGCGTCGGCCTGTGCCGGCCTGTCGGCGCCGCACAGGTTATAGTCCATGCCCACGTTCATGGGGCAGCGTATGGCATCGTACATGTACATGGATGTGTCGTATCCCGCGTGTGGCCAGCGGTAAGGACTGCCGTCGTAGAGGCTGTAGTCGGGATACAGCCCTGTGGCGGGATGTGCCGACGCGGCCAGATGCCGCCTGGCCGCCGTGGCGGCTTCGGCCCAAAAACTGCGGTCAGACGTGGCGCAGCGCGCCCATTTGTCAAGAAACGCCGGCAGGTGGTAGGACGGGTCGCTGAACGTGTAGCCCATGGAATCGGGCACAAACGTGATCATGCGGTTGTCGCGGTCAAACAGATTGTAGACGCCGCTTTCCGCGCCGTTTTTGTGCATCGTCTTATGCAGGATGGCGTTGGCCTCGTCGGCATACGCCGGCTCGTTCCAGCGCTCCGCGGCCAGAAAGAGCGACGTGACAAAATACAGCTCGCCGTCGGAGGCGTTGCTGCCGCCGGTCTTCGTCCCGTCGGGAGCGCACTGCCAGCAGAAATAGCCGTCCCACGCGCTGTCGGCGGGGTAGGCCATATGGCGCTTCGACCATTGCCACAGCTTGTCGAACTGCTCGCGTTTGCCGAGCTGCACGCTTATCATCATGCCGTACGACATGCCTTCCGAGCGCACATCGTTGTTGCCGGTATCCATCACAAAGGCTGTGCCGTCGGGACATTCGTAGTACACGGACGTTTCTCCGTCGGCATCGTAGCGCGCGATGTCGGCCGGAGTGAAAAAGTGGTGCCACACGCTGTCAAGGCGTGCCTCTACCTCTTCTTCGCTCTTGCCGAGAATGGTTGTAAAATAATTTTCGGCATGCGACGCAAGCGCCGAGCACAACAGTATAGCGGAAACAAGAATTCTGGTGTTCATATTCTTATGATTTTTGCAAGCCTAAACGGAAAAAATAGGTTGATAAATTT
>CAMWTJ010000038.1 GCA_947177185.1 uncultured Porphyromonadaceae bacterium
ATAGCTCAAAGACTGACAGCCCCCGATTTAACAAAAATTGGGGAACGGGCTCTAAACAATCGGACTATGAAAGAGATGGACCCCGACGAGATATTGCGACGCAATGTGCGCGTGCTTTCCGAACCCACGGAAGCGGAGCGGATGATGACTCCGCCGGGTGTGTCGCCGCTGCCTTCCGTGGAGGCTCTGCGCGAGCTCACCGAGCTGGTGAAGGCTGTGGTGTTTCCCGACTTTTTCGACCGGCGGCGCAGTTGCCGCTCGCTGCGTCCGGCAGTGGTGGCCGTCAATCTGGAGAGAGTGTATGCGATACTGAGCCGTGAAATCATAAACGGTTTTCAGTTCGACAGGCATACCACCTGCGACGACGCGCACGCGCGCTCGTCGGCCCTTGCCCTGCGGTTTATCGACATGCTGCCCGAAATCAAGCGGGTGCTCTATACCGACGTGCAGGCCATGTACGACAACGACCCTGCGGTGGACGATTACGGAGAGATAATCCTTAGCTACCCGGTGGTGCAGGCCATGGTGTGCTATCGTGTGGCGCATGCGCTGCTCGGGCTTGGTATTCCGGCTCTTCCGCGCATCATAACCGAGTTGGCACACTCGCAGACCGGCATAGACATAAATCCGGGCGCCGTTATCGGCGAGTATTTCGCCATCGACCATGGCACGGGAGTGGTGATTGGTCAGACGTGTGTGATAGGCAACCATGTGACGCTGTATCAGGGCGTGACTCTCGGAGCCAGGAATTTCACTCTCGACAGCCAGGGGCATCCGGTCAACACACCCAGGCATCCGATACTGGAGGATAATGTCACGGTCTACTCCAATTCGTCGATTCTCGGCCGCATCACCGTGGGGCATGATTCGGTGATAGGCGGCAACGTGTGGCTCACGCACTCTGTGCCTCCGGGGTCGAGGATTCTGCAGAGGGCGGCCGTGGAAGAGAAATAGAATTATAACTGAATAAACAGAACAGCGTCATGGCAAGGATATACCGCAGTCTTGTAGAACTGACAGGAAACACTCCGCTGCTGGAGGTGTGCAACATAGAGCGCGACGAGCGTCTTGAGGCCCGTCTGCTCGTGAAGATAGAGAGTTTCAACCCCGGCGGAAGCGCCAAGGACAGGGTGGCGCTGTCGATGATCGAGGCAGCCGAGCGCTCGGGAAAACTGCTCCCCGGCGGCACTATAATCGAACCTACGAGCGGCAACACCGGCATCGGACTGGCATGGATGGCATCCGTGAAGGGCTATAAAGTAGTGCTCACTATGCCCGAGACCATGAGCTCTGAGCGCCGCCGGCTGCTGAAAGCCCTGGGGGCAACTCTCGTGCTGACTCCCGGAGCCGAGGGCATGCGCGGCGCCATATCGCGGGCCGAGGAATTGTGCGCTGCAACCCCTGGCGCTATAATTCTCGGTCAGTTCGACAATCCTGCCAATCCTGATGCGCATATGCGCACCACGGGTCCCGAAATATGGGCCGATACCGACGGCGCAGTGGATGTGTTTGTGGCCGGTGTGGGCACGGGCGGCACGGTGAGCGGGGTAGGGCGTGCGCTGAAGCAGCTTAAGCCGTCGGTGCGTGTTGTGGCCGTAGAGCCTGCTGCGTCGCCTGTGCTTGAGGGCGGAATTCCCGGACCGCACGGGCTGCAGGGCATCGGAGCCGGTTTCATACCGCGCAACTATTCGGCTGCGGTGGTCGACGAGGTGGTGGCTGTGACTGAAGCCGACGCCATGCGTGGCGCGCGCATGCTTGCCCGAAAAGAGGGCCTGCTCGCGGGCATTTCGTCCGGGGCGGCTTTTGAGGCGGCGTTGCGCGAGGCGCTGAAACCCGAAAACAAGGGCAAGACCATAGTGGTTCTTCTGCCTGATACGGGCGAGCGATATCTTTCCACCGCGCTGTTTGAAAGCGTTTAGCCGGGCCGTTGCGGGTATATGCTCAGGATTTACAAGCCATGTGTGTTGCTGCGCCCGTATGTGAGATATTACTGGGTGCTTGAAAGTCGGGACGCGTTCAGTGTACTGACGTATCCCATAGGCTGCACACAGATGATTTTTCACCGACGGCAGCCGTTTGCAATACCCGAGCTCGGCGTGGTGCAGGACCGCTTTACCATAAGCGGGCAGGTCAATTTTCCGGCCCACGTGGCCGCCGACGCAGATGTGGAATCGGTGGTGGTAGTGTTCCGTCCGCATGCCATTAAATATTTTACGGGCGTTTCTCCCGAGGAGTTCTACAATCAGGAGGTGTGCGGCGCCGATATGGAGAGTGTAGAGCTGGATGCTCTTGCCGCAAGGGTGCTGTCGTGCGACAGTTCCGCCCGCAGCGTGGCTCTGGTGGAGGAGTGGCTGACAGGATGCCTGGCACGGGCAGGGTGGCGCGGCTATGAGCGTGTGGGCTGTGCGCTGGAGCGTCTTATGAGTAATCCGTCGACCACTGTGACGGCTCTCGCCGATGTGGCTTGCCTCAGTCGACGTCAGTTTGAGCGCACTTTCCGGGCTCATGTGGGCATGCCTCCGAAAGAGTATGCCAGGGTGGCCAGATTTCAGAAAACGCTGTGGATGCTTCAGAACGGCGTCCGTAACTATGCCGACGTGGCGTATGCCTCAGGCTATTCCGACCAATCGCATTTTATCCGAGAGTTCAAAGAATATTCCGGGCTCACACCATCGCAGATGTTGAAATGCGGTGGCGCTTATTCCGATTTGTTCACTGAGCCGCGCTGATGTCGCGTTTGTTCTATGTTATACAGGCTCAGCGCTGTAATTTTGCGCTAAAAAAGCCATGAAAGAAGAAGTGAACCCCGAACTTACTGCCCGTGCCTATGCTTATGCCATGTGGATGAAAGCCCCGATGCCTATGGTAACCTTGTTTCGGAATCTTGATGTGGGGCGCGTGCTTAAGGTTTCCCGCCGGTCGGGACTGAAATTCAACATGCTGATGTGCTGGTGTGTGGGGCGTGCGGCATCGCAGGTGCAGGAGTTTTACATGCTGCCCGAGGGTGGCCGGCTGATAAGGTACGATGCTCTGGCGGTGTCGACAGTGGTGGAAAACCGGCATGGAGGAATAAATTCCGCTGATATACCGTGGACGTCTGATATAATGGAATTCAACGGTTACTATATGCGGCTTACCCGGAAGGCGGCTGCAGACTGTAGCAATCATGATGTAACTGACAGGATGGTGATAGGCACTTCGGGGCTTGTCAGTGCCGAGATAGATGGGGCCGTGGGCATGTACAGCGGAATTTACAATAATCCGTTTCTGATATGGGGCAGATACCGCAAGCGATGGAACGGCGCGCGGCTGACGGTGTCGTTTCAGTTTCACCACACGCAGATGGACGGTGCGCATGCCGCCCGTTTTCTCGCGTTACTGCAGGAGGTCGCGAGCGGGTTGTGAGCCGGGAGCGCAACAATTCGGAGGGCATGTCTGTTTTTAAATCAGACACACCAAATTCATCCCGTTATGTCGGCAAGGCAGCAACCGTTCACATTCGACCGCGTGGCGCGCATAATCTTCACGATATGCGTGGCAGGAGCCATATTGTGGCTTATCTACTATCTGCGCAGTGCGCTGCTTCCTTTTGGTGTAGGCTGCATGATAGCCTATATGGCCGAGCCTCTTGTGCAGTGGAACATGCGGTGGACGCACCTTAAAAGGCGCATTGTGCCTGTGCTGCTGTCGCTGCTGCAGATTCTGATTGTGGCCGGCGGTTTCGTGGCGCTCTTTCTGCCCGAGGCGATAGACGATTGTCATAAAGTGGGCGAACTGCTGCACCGTTACGCCGCCGGCACGGACCGAATCCCGTTTCTGCCCGAAAGTGTCGACCGCTTTTTCCACTCCGGCTTTGACCTGGACACTTTGGGCGACGTGCTTCACGACAGCGAGATGCAACATGCGTTGAGTTCGGCGGCCTCGTTCTTTACCGGCGGCCTCGACGCGGTGGAGAGCGTGGTGGCCTGGGCGGTGGTGTTTCTGTATGTGCTCTTCATACTGATAAACTATCCGGGCATAATGAACGGCTTGCGCAACATGGTGCCTCCGAAATACCGCTCGTTCAGCAATCCTCTGATAGACAACGTGAGCGGCACCATGAAGCGCTATTTCCGCACTCAGGCTCTTATAGCATCTATAGCCGGAGTGCTGTACGTGGCGGGCTTCTCCATGGTGGGGCTGCCGCTTTCGGTGGCCTGGGGTGTGGTGTGTGCGGTGCTGTTCATGGTGCCGTATGTGGTGTATCTGGCCATCATACCCATTACGCTGCTATGCATAGTGGTGTCGCTCGATTCGGGCCGCAACTTCTGGGAGATGTGGCTCGAGTGCGTGGCGGTGTTCGCCGTGGTACAGAGTTTTTCCGACCTGTGGCTCACGCCGCGCTTCATGAGCAAGTCCATGAACCTCGACCCGGCGGTGATTCTGCTGTCGCTGTCGGTGTGGGGCACGCTGCTGGGCTTTCTCGGCGTGATACTGGCGCTTCCGCTCACCACAATAGCCATCACTTACTATCGCCACTACATACTTGGCGAGCCGGCGCTCAGTCAGCAGCAGCCGTGATGCGGAGCAGGCCGTCGCGGCGCGTCAGGCGCTCGGGTTTGCCGCCGTTGACGGAGGCCTTGTCTGAGCTCGAGCGGAAGCCGAAGCGCATGCGCGGCTGTCCGTTGACGGTGAGTTTCAGCGCCGGTGTGTCGGCGCCTTCGGCCAGCAGATTGACTTTTGACAAGGAGGAAAAATAAGTGTCGTCGCCGCGGCGGAGTGAGCTGCCGTGGATTATGGCGTAATCCCGACGGCCTGTAGCGTTGTCGGTGGTCACGGCGAGCATATAGGCGTCAGTTGCCCATCCGTCAGCTTCAATCCACGAGTTGAGGTGCATGAGGCGTCCGTCGGCAAGCTGGTTGATGTATAGGTCGGTGGTCTTTCCGCTCTGCTGTATGCGCAGTCCTATCCAGTTTTTGCCTTCGCGGCGTTCTATCTTCACGTCGGAGGGATTGTCGAGGATTATGGCTGTGGCGGCTTTCACCCGGTCGGTAACCCCGGGCAGACGCAGGCTCCAGTATTCTTCGTTGCCGCTCAGGTCTTCTTTGGGGCCTTCGAGTATTTCCCAGTAGAGCATCTCGGGATAGTCGTGCACGAAATTGCTCGGAGCGAGCGGCTCGGGGTAAAGGGGGCGTATGGTAGCGCGTGCCTCGCCGTTGGTGATTTCGATATCGCCTCCGCGCTTGCGCACGTCGCCGTTGGGATGCCACAGCCATTCCCACGTGCCGGGCTTGTGGCTGTGCAGGTCGTCGACGACTATTATAGTGTTTCCTATCCACAGATAGTGGCGCTGGTTGCGCGACAGCAGGTGCGACATGGGGCCGGTGCCGTCGGCCATTATATAGCGCACATCGCCGCCGTCGAGCATGTTGTGCAGCGAGCCTGGCAGCGAGGCGCCGTGGTACTGCTGATATGCGGGCTGGCCTTCGCCGTTGAATTTTACCACATTGTGCGCGTCGCTCTGGAAGAAATACTTGCGGTATTCGGGTTTGCCGTAGGAGCAGTTGCCGGCGTCCTTTATTATGTCGACTCCTTTATGAAACAGTATAAGCGAATTTGCGTCGGCGTGTGAGTGGTTCCAGGTGGCACCGCTTTTGACGGCGAGCATGGTGGCGTCGGGCTTCCAGGATGTGCGCATTGTGGCCCATCCGAAATCGCTCCACAGCTTTGAGAGCGGGAGTTCGGGCTCGGCCGGTGCCTTCGACAGATCGGGAGTGTACAGTAGCCCCATGGGGAAGGTCACAGGCATGCCCTCGCGATGCTGTCCGGGAGTGATCTGCCCGGCGTACCACAGTGTGGCAGGGTCTTTGGCTCCCATGGCATACGCCAGGAGCATGGAGCTCTCGCCGGTGACGTTCTTGTGGCTGTCGCCGAAATTGATGCTGTAAAGCTGACCCGTGCGCGGGTAGCATACGTGCGAGAAGAAATCGGCCAGCTGATACATCTGCGGTATGTCGTCGAGTCGCGCTCCCGGGTGGGAGTTGAGCCACGCAAGCCTGAGCAGCAGGGCTTCGGTGATACCGAAGCTGGCATAGTTGATGCTTTCGTACATGCCTCCCGCGCGGTCAAACGTGCGCGGCTTCTGCTGTATGGCGTCGCCTGCGAAATCAAACCACTCCGGGAGTGCATCCACCGCCGCCTGCGCCGCCTGCGCGGCTTCGGGCAGTTCGTTGGATATGGACAACGCGAGTATGGCACCCATGCCCACGCACGATGTCCACCAGTTGTGGCCCATGGAGTTGAGCGAGTGTATGCGCGAAGGTTCGAGCAGCCAGTCGCCGAGCAGAGGCTCGCCAGCCAGTCGCCATACGCCTTTGGCTATGTGGCGTCGGTCGGCCGCAGAGAGATCGTTGTAGATGGCGTCGTAGGCGAGGGCTATCTGAAACGAGCGGTGTGCCATCTGCAGCTCGCTGCGCCATTGAGGGTCGCGGGCCATCATCTCGGCGTTGGCCCACGAGGGTGTGTCGGCTATCTTGAGAAGCATGGACCGCAGCTTCTCCGAGTATTTCTTGTCGCCGGTCCATTGATAGGCCAGCGCGAGGTATTCCATGCGCATTATGTCGTTGCGCTCAAGCAGTGCGTCGGCTTGCGCCAGGATGCTTTGCGCAGCCTGTGCGCGCACGGTGTCGCCGGCACAAGCGCGTTTGGCCGCCGCTACCCGCTCGGGGGTGAACAGCAGCGACGGATGGGATATGTTGCGGGCTTTCACGCATATAGTGGAAAGCAGGACAATGAGTACAATTAAAAAGTTACGATGTGTGGCCGTCATAAAGCGAAAATTCTTTAAATTTGCACTTGAATAATTCGGTTTTCGCCACTAAGTTACTCAAAAAATCTGTCATTTTAGTAATCTTGCGCGGCAAGAACGTATTATAAATGGTATGGAAAATAAAGATTATACAATGGCTGAGGCCATACGCGAAGCCAAGCGTTGCCTCAACTGTAAAGTGCCGCAGTGCCGCAAGGGCTGCCCTATAAGCAATGATATCCCTGCATGGATTCATGAATTGTCGATGGGCAATTTCGGCAACGCGATGTCTATAATAAACCTTCGCAGCAATCTGCCGGCAGTGTGTGGCCGCGTGTGCGCCCATGAGCGGCAGTGCGAGGGCCATTGCGTGCTTGGAAAGCAGGGTGCGCATATCAACATAGGACAGCTGGAGCGCTTCGTGTCGGATTTCGACAGTAATATGGGTATCACGCGCGAGAACATCCTTCAGAAAGACCGCGGCCGCGTGGCTGTGATAGGCAGCGGCCCGGCCGGCCTGACCATTGCCGGCGAGCTGGCGCGCAAGGGCGTGAGCGTGGAAATTTTCGAGATGGAGCAGGAGGCCGGAGGTGTCCTGATGTTCGGTATCCCCGAATACCGTCTTCCGAAAGAAGTGGTAAGAAAAGAAATAGAAAAGATACGCCAGCTCGGAGTGACGATACATTGCGGCGTCACAATCGGCCCAGACCTTACCGTCGACGATCTTTTCGCGCAAGGTTTCGATGCCATATTCATGGGCACCGGCACCGGCAAGCCGAAAAAACTCGAAATGCCCGGAGCCGGCCTTTGGGGAGTGCGCTACGCGCTGTATTTCCTGAGGCGTGTGAGCCTGTGGCGCGAGGGGCTGATGGCCCGCGAGGATGTGCCTGTGCGCGAAGGCCACAAGGTGTACGTGGTGGGCTGCGGCAACACAGCCATGGACGCCGCGCGCACGGCCGTGAGGATGGGCGCGGCCGAAGTGACGGTGCTGTATCACCGCACAATCGACCGCATGGCAGCGCTCCGCTCGGAGTACGACGACGCAGTGGCCGAAGGCGTTAAATTCCGTTGGGAAACATCCATCAAATCCATACACGACACTGAGGGCATACTCGACGAACTGATACTGAGCACGCCGGAAGGCGAAGAGTCCGTGCCGGCCGATATGGTGATTATGGCAGTGGGCAGCGCGCCTGCGAGTCGTATAGTCAGCACCACGGAGGGCATAGACGTGGACGACAAGGGCTACGTGGTGACGCGCGAGGTGCCCTATGGCATGACCACGCGAAAGGGCGTTTTTGCCGGTGGCGATGTCACCGGCAACCAGGCCACCGTGGTGCATGCCATGCAGGATGCCCGACGTGTGGCCGAAAGCATGCTGGCCTATCTTGATGCCATAAAGCTGTTCGAGGCCATCGATGGCAAGGACGCCTAAGGCTGCGATTGCAACCCTTCGGTTTTATCACCGGCAACCAGGCCACCGTGGTGCATGCCATGCAGGATGCCCGACGTGTGGCCGAAAGCATGCTGGCCTATCTTGATGCCATAAAGCTGTTCGAGGCCATCGATGGCAAGGACGCCTAAGGCTGCGATTGCAACCCTTCGGTTTTACTATATTTTCGCATATGCGGGCATATTCTTTAAATAGTTTGTGCCCGCGTTTGCGTAGTTTTTTATTGAAAAACGAATTATTCAAGAAAATACAGTTTCAATCAACTATGACCAATCTTTTTTCACTTGAGGGCAAGGTGGCTCTCGTCACCGGGGCAGCCTACGGTATCGGCCTGGCAATAGCCCAAGCACTGGCAGAAGCCGGCGCAAAAATCGTGTTCAACTGTTCGCGTCAGGAAACCGTAGACCGCGGTCTTGAGGCATACAAGAAGCTCGGAATCGACGCCCGCGGCTATCTGTGCGATGTGACCGACGAGCAGGCCGTGCGCGAAATGGTGGCCGATATCGAAAAGACAGTAGGCACGATTGATATCCTTGTCAACAATGCAGGTATAATCAAACGCATACCCATGGAGGAAATGGCTGTAGAGGATTTCCGTCGTGTGATAGACGTGGACCTCGTGGCTCCCTACATCTGCGCCAAAGCCGTTATTCCCGGCATGATCAGAAAAGGACATGGCAAAATAATCAACATCTGCTCTATGATGAGCGAGCTCGGCCGCGAAACCGTGAGCGCGTACGCTGCAGCCAAGGGTGGCCTGAAGATGCTGACCCGCAACATCTGCTCTGAGTTCGGCGAGGCAAACATACAGTGCAATGGCATCGGCCCGGGCTATATAGCCACCGAGCAGACCGCACCTCTGCGCGAGCTGCAGGCCGACGGCTCCCGTCACCCGTTCGACCAGTTCATTATCTCCAAGACTCCCGCCGGACGCTGGGGCACCCCCGAGGACCTTATGGGCCCAGCAGTGTTCCTCGCTTCGCATGCGTCGGATTTTGTCAACGGACACGTGCTGTACGTCGACGGCGGCATACTGGCATACATAGGCAAACAACCCAAATGATGAGAGCGCTGGCTGTATGCGCGGGCGCACTTGCGCTGTTGAGCTCCTGTCGCCCGAACGCGCACTCCATCACGGTGATAAACGATTCGGATATAGCGCGCTGCGGCGAAATTGTGGAGATACCCGTGGATGTGGTTCCCGGACTCGCCGAAGGCAAGCCGGTGCGTATTCTCGGAGGTGATTCCATCGAGGTTCCCTATCAGATTACACACGACTCACTGCTTATTTTCCCGGCTACGGTAGGGCCGCGTTCGCGTGCGCACTACACGATATTGAAATGCGCGCCGGCGCCTGTCGACACCATAGCCTGGGGACGCTTGTTCCCGGAACGTAAAGACGATATGGCATGGGAAAACGACCGCGCGGCATATCGCGTGTACGGCCCGGCCCTGCAGGCCTCAGGCGAACGCGCTTTCGGCAACGATATCTGGACAAAGAGTGTGCCCTACCGGGTGCTCGAGCAGCGCATGTATGATGATATAGTGCGCGGCATATCGTTTCATATAGACCACGGCAACGGTATGGATGAGTATGCCGTAGGCCCGACTCTCGGTGGCGGCACGGCCGCTCTGATTGATTCGGCCGGCGAAATAGTCTACCCGTATTGTTACTCCGAGTATGAGATTCTGGACCGGGGACCGCTGCGCTTCAGCGTGCGTCTGCATTACGCCGACTCCACCCGCGAAACGCGTACTATAACACTCGACGCCGGCAGCTACCTCAACCACACCGTGGTGCGCTACGACGGCGCTGTGCCTGCCGACGCGAAGGTGGCGCCGGGCATAGTGGTGCACGCGCAGAATCCTGACGGATACATGCTCGGCGACGGATATATGGCATATGCCGACTCTACCGAGCACACCGACCGCGACAACGGAGTGATATATGTGGGCGTGGTGGCTCCCATGGCCGATACCACGCTGTATCGTGCGCTGGAACAGCCCGCAGGCGACGCCGTGGGCCATATACTCGCCACATCGGCGTATGCGCCGGCCACAGATTACGAATACTGGTGGGGCTCGGCGTGGAGCAAGGCCGGCATGGAAAGCCCGGAGGCCTGGGCTGCCGAGCTTGAGGCCTTCAAGGCGCGCCTCGAAAAGCCGCTGAAATACGAAATCAAATAAATCCGCAAGATAGATGGAACAGGTATTCTCTTATATCATCGGCCTCGGAGCTGCCGTCATGATGCCGGTGATTTTCACAATCCTCGGCGTGTGTATCGGCATACGTCTTGGCGATGCGCTCAAGTCGGGCCTGAAAGTCGGAGTGGGCTTCATCGGCCTGTCGATTGTGACGGCTCTGCTCACCTCGGCACTCGGACCTGCACTCAATAAGGTGGTGGAAATATACGACCTTCAGCTGAAAGTGTTCGATATGGGCTGGCCCGCGGCTGCGGCAGTGGCATACAACACAGCTGTGGGCGCGTTTATCATTCCCGTGTGCCTTGGCGTAAACCTGCTGATGCTTCTGACCAAAACCACGCGCACAGTCAATATCGACCTCTGGAACTATTGGCATTTCGCGTTTATAGGTGCGGTGATATATTTCGCCTGCGGCTCGCTGGCATGGGGCTTTTTCGGCGCAATCATATGCTATGTGATAACGCTGATTCTTGCCGATATCACAGCCAAACGCTTTCAGAACTTTTATCAGGGCATGGACGGCATCAGCATCCCGCAGCCGTTCTGTGCGGGCTTTGTGCCGTTTGCCTGGGCCATCAACAAAGGTCTTGACGCCATACCCGGTATGAACCGGCTGGAGATAGACGCCGAAGGCCTTAAGAAAAAATTCGGTCTGCTGGGCGAGCCGCTCTTTCTCGGAGTGCTCGTGGGTATTGGCATAGGCTGCCTGACGTGCACGTCGTGGGACGGTTTTGTGGACAGCATACCTTATATACTTGGTCTTGGCATCAAGATGGGAGCCGTGATGGAGCTCATCCCGCGTGTCACGGTGCTCTTCATAGAGGGTCTGAAACCCATATCCGAGGCCACGCGTTCGCTGATAGCTCGCAAATTCAAGGGTGCCGACGGTCTTAATATAGGCATGAGCCCGGCGCTGGTCATAGGCCATCCCACCACGCTTGTGGTGTCGCTGCTGCTCATCCCCGCCACTCTCGCTCTCTCGGTGCTGCTTCCGGGCAATGAGTTCCTCCCGCTGGCGTCGCTTGCCGGCATGTTCTACGTGTTCCCGCTGGTGCTTCCTTATACCCGCGGCAATGTGGTCAAGACATTCATAATCGGCCTGGCGGTGATTGTGCTCGGGCTTTATATGGTGACTAACCTCGCGCCCTATTTCACCCTTGCCGCTACGGATGTGTATGCCAACACGGGCGATGCCGCTGTGGCTATCCCCGCAGGCTTTTCCGGCGGCAGCCTCGATTTCGCTTCCAGTCCGCTGGCATGGGTTATATTCCAGCTGACGCACGGGCTGAAATGGGTAGGCGCATCTGTCCTTGTCGTGCTCACAATGGGCATGATGTGGTGGAATCGTGTGCACATAATCCGCAACCAGCAGGCAATGGTGGCAGCGGATTCCGATAAAATCCAAACTACAGAATAAGAGTTATGAAGAAATTTATTCTCATGGCCTCTTTGGCCATGGCACTTACAGCGCAGGCGCAGACCTCTTACAGCATACTGCGCGCGTGCCATCCCGACGACGTGAAGCATTACGACACTGAGCAACTGCGCAGCCGCTTCATGATGCCGAAAGTAATGGAGCAGGACAAGGTGAACCTGACTTATTCCATGTATGACCGCATAATCTATGGCGGTACTGTGCCCGTAGAAAAAGAAGTGGTGCTTGAAACCATAGACCCGCTGAAGGCCGACTATTTTCTGGAACGCCGCGAGCTGGGAGTCATAAACATTGGTGGCGACGGCATCGTCAACGTCGACGGCAAGGACTACGAACTGCATTTCAAGGATGCGCTCTATGTGGGCCGTGGCAACAAGAAGGTCACCTTCCGCAGCAAGGATGCGTCCAACCCTGCCAAATTCTACCTCAACAGCACCCCGGCACACAAGGCCTATAAGACGCAGCTCGTGACGATAGACGGCCGTAAGGGCTCTATCAAGGCCAACAGTTTTGCTGCAGGAAAGATGGAAGAGAGCAACGACCGCGTAATCAATCAGCTCATTGTGTCGAATGTGCTGGAAGAAGGTCCGTGTCAGCTGCAGATGGGCCTTACGGAGCTCAAGCCCGGCTCGGTGTGGAACACCATGCCCGCGCATACGCACGACCGCCGCGTGGAGTGCTATTTCTATTTCAATGTGCCCGAAGGCAACGCCGTGTGCCATTTCATGGGCGAGCCGGACGAGAACCGTATCATATGGCTTCACAACGAGCAGGCTGTGATGTCGCCCGAGTGGAGCATACACGCAGCCGCAGGCACCTCGAACTATATGTTCATATGGGGCATGGGCGGCGAAAACCTTGACTATGGCGACATGGACAAGGTGACGTATCTCGACATGAAATAAGCGCCTGAAGCATAGCATGCAAGCAGGCTCCCAATTCCGGGAGCCTGCTTTTTTTAGTGCACTTATAGGGGCGATGGCACTATATTTTTGGACAAATGTGAGAAAATACTTAACTTTGCAACTGACAAGAGAGCTTGTCGCACTAAGATTGAAAAAGAAGCGTTGTGTCTTCATCTTGTAAGTGAAAAGCCTAGGAAACTTAATCATGAGAACAAGAGATGGCAGACGGTTCCCACGTATAGCGTGGGACTGTTATCCCATATCTGTTCTCAAAGGTATTCCTAGCACCTTCACTTTAAGACGTGGCATACAGTCCCACGCTTTTTATATTCATTTTAAAGACTTTAGGGGCTGGGGTCGCTATTACCAATCATGAAAAAGATTGCTTTATTCTTGTTTGCGTTGGCTGCCACGACTACGGCAGGCGCTAAAAGTGTGGGGGAAACGCTCGAACTGCCGGATTTCAGCTCCGGCGAAACCGTATGGATTGTACGTGCCGGAGTGGGCTTCAACGGTGTGACAGGCAGCAACATCGACACTCAGAAGGCCATTTGGGAGAACGGCAGCTGGGACGGCTCGTTCAAAAGCACTGCAGGCTACGATTTTTCCGTGGCGTTCAATAAATCGTTCGGCGAAAGCCCGATGTATTGGGGCATGGAGCTGGCCCTTGGCATGAGAGGCTACAAAACGGACGCTGAATGGAAGCGTTCTGCATCGAGCTCTGTGTCCGGCGGCTCTGACTATCATAAAAAAACGGAAGAGGGAACACTGTCGGCATATAATGCGCGCTTCACTCCGTTTATGTTCGGCTACAAGTACACGTTCCTCGAGCGTATGGCGGCCGACGTACATCTGGGCGTCTTCGCCGGCTATGATTTTGCCGGCAACTATAAGAATTATACGACAGACCACGTCGTGTCTACGTCGAAATATGGCAACCGCAACGACTTCAAGGAAAATACCGACAAAGTGAGTATCGGCGACATTGAAGGCATGCGCAAGTACGATGCCGGACTCAATCTCGGCATCGGCTATTGGTTCGGAAACTTCAACATCGACTTTACATGGCAGCGTGGTTTTGTGCCTATTTACGAAGATGGAAGCGATGAAATATCAATAGGAGGCAAGAAAGGCCAGAAACGCGAAGCAGGCAATCTGTATTCCAACAATTTTCAGCTGAGATTGGGCTATGCGTTCTGAGGTCTGACGCAGAATAAATGACCGTGCGCGTGAGTGAAGCCGTGAGTTTCGCTCACGCGTTTTTTGTGACAAGCGGCGTCTGCAGGTTTGGAATTTTCGTAAATAATTATTTATTTTGCGATATGGCACAGTTTAATTTCTTTGAAGACAGAATCGATTTTTCCTTCTGGAGAGAAATCTGCATGGAGCATGGCGAACTGTGCACTTATAGGCGGGGCGAGTATTTCGCCCGTGCCGGAGAAGTGCTGAAGCAGTCGGGATGGATTGTATCCGGCGGTTTCAAGCACTCCATAACAGATAGTTCGGGGATGGTCAAAGCTGTGGGTTTTGTGTTTGCTGACTCTCCGCTCTCTAACTACCATAGTGTGATACTCGGCAAGGCTATGCCTGTCGATATAATAGCTTTGGAGAATTCGGATGTGTGGTTGGTGAAGACGCATTATCTGCGGCATGCTCTGGACCGCAATCCCGATCTGCAGCTCGGTCTGATACGCGCTATGTTTGAGCAATGTTACGACACTCTGCTGGGTACATACCGCAGCTCGAAGGAAGAGCGCTATCAGCAGCTTCTGAATCGCTGTCCGAGAATATTTGAATTGGTGTCGGCTACGGATATAGCCACCTATCTTAATATTTCTCGCCGGCAGCTCTACCGCATTATCAACACGCAGGCGAAGCTGACGTGGGCTGCCCGCGCAGACAATGTTAAATAGTATTGAAAGACAGCAATTAACGTTCGAAAACACTATCTTTGCGGATATTATCGCGATTAGTCGCTAAACCGCCGGATATGAAGAGATTTTCGATTGTAGTGCTGATGCTGACCCTGCTTGTGCTTGCGGCGGAGGGGCGGCAACATGCGTCGGTGGTGGTCGATTCGCTTTCACGCACGCCGCTGCCATATGCGTCGGTATTCGGCAGGGATGGAAAAGTGGCGGGCACGACGGGACCCGATGGTCGGCTGCCGTATGTCAGGACGTCGGACTATCCGATAACCGTAAGATACATGGGCTTCAAGGAAAAATGTGTGGGGCGGGCCGATGCCGACACAATCTTTCTGCAGGAAAATGTGATGGAACTGCCCGAGTTTGTGTTTGAATCGCGACGTCAGAAAGTGTTGCATATGCTTGCTTATGTAAGAGAATATTCAACGCTCACATCATATACCGATACCGTGTTTATGTTCCGTGAAAAGATGGTGGACTATATGGTTCCGTCGGAAAAGAAGGCCTCTTTTGCCGGATGGTCAACGCCGCGGATTCTTACGTCAAGGTCGTACTATCGCTTCACAGACGCTCAGGGGCTCGACAGCGTAAGCGACAAGTGCAACAATCATTTCTCGTGGGCCGACTGGGTGGGCCTTATGCCGGCGGCAAGGATGCCTGCAAGGCTACAGGCGGCACTGCACGCGGCCGACACTGTGCGCGGCCGCTATATGCCGGCAGAAATATGGACCAGAAACGGCGACAGGGTCACTCTCGACGTAGATGTGATGTCTGACACGGCAGGTCGTAAATGGGTGCCGAATCTTTCCACTTTCTTTCATAAGGATGTGGATTTCGAACAATTCAGGATACATTTCAATTACGACAACGTAGCCGGCGATTCTTTGGCGCCTGTCGACCTGGCCGGATACTCCTTCAATATCGAATCCAACGGACGGGGTAGGGGAATGTTTCAGTTCAATCGCGTCGACGATCCGTTCTGCGTAAGCACTTATGCCGAGGTATATGTAATCGACAAGGAATATATAACGCTGAAGGAAGCCCGTAAGTGGGAGCGCCGCCGTGACCTCGGGGAAATTGTGATATTCGAGCCGCCTGAGGCACCGCCGCTGCAGCAGCCTATACAATTGCTCGTGGACCGTGTGAACGAGGTCGACCACGAAGAGGTGCGGCTGGCGCTATCGCCTGACGAGAGGCTTGCCGGACGCAATGTTGTCCCACAGCATTTCGGACAAAGAGTGCTGCAGCTTTTCAAGACGGTCACGGGAATAAGCCAAATAAGGTCGCAAAGAAAATGGAACAAGCAATGGCGTGAGTTCCGTCGCGAGAGGATTTCCGCCAATGAGGCCGCCCGCCGCGGCGAATAGCCCCGGATGCGAGATAAAAGGCCGGCTGCAAACTTATCGGTGTGTTTGCAGCCGGCCTTGTGCTAATGTAGTGGTGAAATTCTTTACTGAAGACCGCTTACGGTCGCGTTGCGGTCGATTTTGGCAACGAGTCCCTGCAGCACTTTGCCCGGGCCGAGTTCTACAAATTCGGTGGCTCCTGCAGCAATCATATTGCGCACAGTCTGCGTCCAGCGCACGGGGGCTGTGAGCTGGGCTATAAGGTTGGCCTTGATTTCAGCCGGGTCGGTGTGGGGAAGCGCGTCTACGTTCTGGAACACGGGGCAGACGGGCGTGTGAATCTCAGTAGCAGCAATGGCTTCAGCCAGCTCTGCGCGTGCAGGCTCCATGCAGGGAGAGTGGAAGGCTCCGCCCACCTTGAGCTTGAGCGCACGTTTCGCACCGGCAGCAAGCAGGCGCTCGCATGCGGCGTCGATTGCCTCGATTTCGCCGGATATTACGAGCTGGCCGGGGCAATTGTAGTTGGCGCACACCACGGTGCCGGGCACTTCTGCGCAGATGCTTTCCACGGTTTCGTCAGGAAGCGCGAGCACTGCAGCCATTGTGCTGGGGTGCAGTTCGCATGCGCGCTGCATGGCCTGTGCGCGGGCCGATACCAGCTTGAGGCCATCGGCGAAATTCATGGCACCGGCGGCCACAAGCGCGGAAAATTCGCCAAGCGAGTGTCCTGCCACCATGTCGGGACGGAATTCGTCGCCGAGGCTCTTTGCCAGCAGCACCGAGTGAAGGAAAATTGCGGGCTGTGTGACGGCCGTCTGACGGAGGTCCTCGTCGGTACCTGCGTGCATAAGGTCCGTGATGCGGAAACCGAGAATATCGTTGGCCTGTTCAAACAGTTCGCGGGCCTGAGGATTGTTGTCGTACAAATCCTTGCCCATGCCTACAAACTGCGCGCCCTGGCCGGGAAATACGTAAGCTTTCATGTGAAAATTATTTAATTGATCAGTTTTAGACCGCAAAGTTACTTACTTTCTCGGAAAAGTGCGTAACTTTATGGTCAAAATATTATATAGATGAATACTGTTACCGTAATTCCACTGTTTTTAGGCAATCTCCGCGGCTGGGAGTGGCTCATTATACTTATGCTGATACTGCTGCTGTTTGGCGGCAAGAAAATCCCCGAACTGATGCGCGGCCTCGGAAAGGGCGTGCACAGCTTCAAACAGGGCCTGGAAGAAGCCAAACATGAAATAAACAAGCCGGTGGACGGCGCATCCGATAAGACCGACGACGAAACAAAACACTCCTGACGCGTGGGGGAAGAAATGACGTTTTGGGACCACCTCGACGATCTGCGCGGCGTGCTGATGCGGATTGCCGTCGTGGTGCTGGTCTGTGGCGTGGGTGCGTTCATAGCGATGCCTTGGCTGTTCGACAACGTGATACTTGCTCCGGCGCAGCCTCAATTTTGGCTTTATTCCCTGCTTGACTCGGCCGGAGCCACGGATGCAGCCCGCCCGCTCGACATACAGCTCGTAAGCATAGAGCTGGCATCGCAGTTCTTTATACACATGTCGGCCTCTTGCTGGACGGCCGTCGTAGTTGCGTTCCCGATAATAATATACCTCGTTTGGAGCTTTGTCGCACCCGCACTTTACGAACACGAGCGCCGGGGCATGCGCCGGGCTTTCCTGCTCGGCAACCTGCTTTTCTACACAGGAGCCGCCGCGGGCTATTTCTTTGTATTTCCCATAGCCCTGCGCTTCCTGGCCGAATATAGCCTTAGCCCGGATATAACGCCCGTGGTGTCCATTGACAGTTATATGGACAATTTCTTTACGGTAGTCCTGCTCATGGGCGCAGTGTTTGAACTCCCGCTGTTGGCCTGGCTGCTCGGAGCCATCGGGCTGCTGCGCCGCTCGTTTTTCCGTCGCTACCGTCGGCATGCCATTGTCGGGCTCATGATTGTGGCTGCGCTCATTACCCCTACGGGCGATCCGTTCACGCTGCTTGCAGTCTTCTTTCCGATATACGCATTGTGGGAATTTAGCGCCACCCTCGTAAAAGACTGAAAGATAAAGCTTACGCAGCAAAGTCAAAAAATATTTCAAAAACTGACGGCAAAAATTTGGTCAATACAAAAAAAACACCTAACTTTGCAATCGCAAAAAGCGCCAAGGGCGTTTATGCCGGTCCTATAGCTCAGTTGGTTAGAGCACCTGACTCATAATCAGGGAGTCCTAGGTTCAAGC
>CAMWTJ010000039.1 GCA_947177185.1 uncultured Porphyromonadaceae bacterium
CACGCGCATAGGCAAGGAAATCACCATCGCCGCCAAGGCCGGCGGTCCCGACCCCTCCACCAACCCCCGCCTGCGCGCGCTCATGCAGAACGCCAAGGCTGCCAACATGCCCAAGGACACCGTAGAACGCGCCATCAAGAAAGCCACCGACAAGGACGCCGGCGACTACAAGGAAATCACCTACGAGGGATACGGCCCCCACGGCATCGCCATCTTCGTGGAAGCCGCCACCGACAACAACACCCGCACCGTGGCCAACGTGCGCTCATACTTCAACAAACACGGCGGCAGCCTCGGCACCCAGGGCTCGCTCACATTCCTCTTCGACCACAAGAGCGTGTTCAAAATCAAACCCAAAGAAGGACTCGACCTCGAAGAACTCGAGCTCGAACTCATTGACTACGGCGTGGACGAAATCGAAGCCGACGACGAAGAAATCGTGCTCTACGGAGCCTTCGAGGAATACTCCGGCATACAGAGCTACCTCGAAGAAAACGGCTACGAAATCATCAGCTCCGAATTCGAACGCATACCCCACGACCTCAAGGACGTGACTCCCGAACAGCGCGAAGCCATCAACAAGCTCATCGACAAGCTCGAGGACGACGAAGACGTGCAGAACGTGTTCCACAACATGCGCGAGGAGGAAGCCGACGACGAAGCATAATGGCCGACAACACGACTCCCGAAACCACTCCCGCACAGAAGCGCACAGTGCTCGACGTCGACGACGTCATGGCACTGGCGCCGCGGCTGCGCGGACACCGCAAGCTGGTGGAGCGACTGCTCCACTGGCTGCAGGTGGACCGCGTCAACGACGTGCACGACCGCTATTTCGACACCCCCGGCGTGCCCTTCGCGCAGTCGCTGCTCAAGGATTTCCGCATCACCACACGCATCGACGGACTCGACGTGCTCGAAAACCTGCCTGAAGGCGCGTTCATCACCGTCAGCAACCATCCCTTCGGCGCCCTCGACGGCATCAACCTCATTGCCACCGTGGGCAGCTACAGACCCGACTACAAGGTGATGGTCAACATGATACTGAACCGCATCACCGCCATGCGCCCCAATTTCATAGCCGTGGACCAGAAAGGCAGCGACGACCCCGCCAAAAAAGCAGTGTCCATGGCCGGCATAAAAGAGGTCATGATGCGAGTGCGCGCAGGCCACCCCGTGGGCTTCTTCCCCGCCGGAGCCATCAGCAAGATAAACATGCACGGATGGCTCGACGACCAGGAGTGGAAACCCGTGGTGATACGCCTCATAGCGCAGCTCAAAGTGCCCGTGATACCCATCTATTTCCACGGCACCAACAGCTTCATGTTCAACCTGCTCGGACGCGTCAGCTGGGTGCTGCGCACGCTGCGCCTGCCCTCAGAGGTGTGGCGCAAATGCGGCACGGAGATGCACCTGAGCGTGGGCAAACCCATCACCCCCGACGAGATAGCCGCCTTCGGCAGCGACACCGAAGCGCTCGGACGCTTCCTGAAAGCGCGCACCTTCGAAATGCGCACCATCTACAAATAATCCTCCTACACCCGATGCCGACACAGACAGCACACATCGATGAAACAGCCGTGCAGCAGGCCAAACAAAGGCTGGGCATAGTCGGCGCCGCACCGGCGCTGACGCAGGCCGTGGCGCGCGCCATGCGCGTGGCGCCCATCGACCTGTCGGTGCTCATTACCGGCGAAAGCGGCTCAGGCAAGGAATTCTTTCCGAAAATCATTCACCAGTACAGCGCGCGCAAGCACGCCAAGTACATAGCCGTCAACTGCGGCGCCATACCCGAAGGCACCATCGACAGCGAGCTGTTCGGCCACGAGAAAGGCGCCTTCACCGGCGCGCTGGCCTCACGAAAAGGATATTTCGAGGAAGCCGACGGCGGCACCATATTTCTCGACGAGGTGGCCGAGCTGCCGCTCACCACGCAGGCACGCCTGCTGCGAGTGCTCGAGAGCGGTGAGTTCATAAAAGTGGGGTCAAGCCAGGTGCAGCGCACCAACATACGCGTAGTGGCCGCCACCAACGTCGACATGCAGCGCGCAGTAGCCGAGGGACGTTTCCGCGAGGACCTCTACTACCGCCTCAGCACCGTGCAGATATCCATCCCGCCGCTGCGCGACCGCGGCGCCGACATTCTGCTGCTCGCACGCAAATTCGCCGCCGACTTCGCCGAGCGCTACCGCATGCCGCCCATCACCCTCTCCGACAGCGCCCGCTCGCTCATGCAGCGCTACCGCTGGCCAGGCAACGTGCGCCAGCTCAAAAACGTGGTGGAGCAGGCGGCCCTGTTCGAAGCAGGCACGGAAGTGAGCGCCGACGCCATGAGCCGCTATCTGCCCGCCGGAAGCGCCGTGCTATCGCCCGCCGTGGCCACCCCCGACACGCACAGCTACGAGCGCGAGCGCGAAATGCTGCTGGGCATGATCATGCGTCTGCAGGCCGACCTGCGCGACCTGCGCGAGCGCGTGGACGCCGCACCCGCCGCCACGCGCGCATCGGCAGCCGCGGCACGTGTCGACGAATACGTGGACGTGTCGGCCGATGCGCCCGACAGCGCCTTCGACCTGGACACCGCGCCCTGCGCCTCCCGCCTGCCGGCCAAAATCGACGAGGTGGCACACATCGACATATCGCCCGCAGCCACGCCCGCATCGCTCGACGACACCGAGCGGCGCGCCATACTCGACGCCCTCGAGCGCAATCTCGGACGCCGCAAGGCTGCCGCGCTCGAGCTCGGCATAAGCGAGCGCACCCTTTACCGTAAAATCAAGGAATATGGCCTGGAATAAATCTCTCTCCGCCGCAGCGCTGCGTCCCCTGCTGCTACTGCTGGCACTCTGCGTCGCCCTGCCCTCCTGCAAGATAAGCTACAAGTTCAACGGCTCGGCGCTGGACTACACCGTCTACAAGACCATACGCGTGGCCCAGTTCCCCATACGCGCCGCGCTGGTGTACCCGCCGCTGCAGCAGATGTTTGAGAACGAACTGCTCGACTACATCTCGCGCAACACACGCCTGCAGACCACCGAAGGCGCCGCCGACCTCGAACTCGAAGGCGAAATCACCAACTACGCGCTCACGCCGCAGGCCGTCACGGAAAACGCCTTCGCGTCGCAGACACGACTCACCATCAGCGTGCGCGTCAAATACGTCGACAACAAAGACGACAAGAAAAGCAACGACCAGACCTTCAGCGCCTACCGCGACTTCGACGCGTCGCTGATGCTCACCGACGTGCAGGACGGACTCTGCGAAGAAATCTGCGAAGAACTCGTAAACCTCATATTCAACGCCACGCTCGGCGACTGGTAAACCTCATGCCCATGACCCTGCCCGAAGCACTACGCCAAGCCGCCGGGGCGCCTGACGCGCCGCTCACCCCCGAAGCGCGCCGCACCCTGACCGACGCACTCGCCCGCTACCCCTACTTCGCGCTGGCGGGCGCACTGCTGCTGCGCGGGCAGCACGACGAGGCCGACCCCGCCGCGCTGCGGGCCATGCAGGCACGCGTGGCCGTGCTCACGGCCGACAAGGACGCCCTGGCATCGCTCGCGGCCGCTCCCGGCGCCGACCCCGCCGCGTTCTACCCGCCCGAGCCCGCGCCGGAGCCCGTCAGCACCGTGTCGGCCATCGACACCTTCCTCGACACCTACGGCAACACCAGCCCCGAAGAGGAAGCGCTGCTCGAGCGCATGATATTCAACCCCGTGCCCGACTACGCCGACATACTCGCCTCCGAGGCGCCGGCACCCGCCGCGGCCGCCGCTGACCCTCAGGACGCCCTCATCGACGCCTTCCTGCGCAAGGAGCACGACGAGCCGGCTCCCGCGCCCACACTGCCCGAAGCAGCACCCGCCGCCGAGGCCGCGCCACCGGCCGACGCATCGCTGAGCGAGAGCCTGGCACGCATATTCATCGGACAGGGACGCTACGAGCGCGCGCTCGAGATAATCAGCGACCTGGCCGAACGCTCCGCAGGCAAAAACCCGTTTTATGCCGACCAGGTCCGCTATCTGCGCAAGCTCGTGCGCCTTCAGCAGGCCGCAAACGCCAAGCCATGAACATACTCCGATTTCTGAAATGCCTGCTGCCGGCCATGCTGCTGTGCGCATGCGGCAGCGACGACCGTTTCACCGTCGAGGGCACCGTCGAGGGCGGCCGCAGCATGAATCTGCGCTACGTGTTCTACGACGGCGACGCCTTCATGCAGGGCATCACGGCCGTGCGCGACGGCAAATTCCATTTTGAGGGCACGGCGCCGCAGCCGGTGCTCATCGAACTGTTCGACAACGACTACCGCCTGCTCGGCAGGCTCTACGCCGCCAAAGGCGACGAAATATCCTGCCACCTCTACCCCTCCGAGCCATACCGCCTGCAGGCCGACGGACGGCGCGACCTCTCGCGCTGGTCGCGCTGGCTGCGCGACAACGCCGACGGCATAGCGCAGGGCCGCACCGACAGCCTGGTGGCCGACTACGTGGGCCGCAACCCCGGCGACGTGGTGGCCACGCTGCTGGTAGCCACACTCATCGACACATCCACCGCCGAGGGACTCCACATGGCCGACTCGCTGCTGGCCGCCATAGCCCCTGAGGCGCGACCGCTCAACATCACACAGAGCCTCGTGGCCATGATTGAGGCCAACATACACGCCCCGGAGGCGCGAGTGCGCGACTTCGCCGCACGCGTCGACGGTAAGGGCACCGACACGCTGCGGCCCGCCGACGCGCCGCTGTGGCTCATAGCCGTTTCGACCGAGGAGCCGCACCGCGCCGACAGCGTGGTGCCCGTGCTGCGCGACATGCACAGCCGCTACGCCGACCGGCGCCTGCGTGTGCTCGACCTGTCGCTCGACATGGACACCACGTCGTGGCACCGTGTCATACGCTACGACTCGGCTGCCTGGACACAGGCGTGGCTGCCGGGAGGCACCGCCGCCGCGGGCATCGACAGCCTTGCAGTGCCCGTGCTGCCATACTTCATCGTGGCCGACAGCTGCGGCACGCAGCTGCTGCGCACGCCGTCGGCCGCCGCCGCGCGTGCTTTCATCTCATCACGCCTGAAATAGCCATGCAGGGCACGGCCGACACACGCCGCCGCACGCACAGCTCCGCCGCAGCTCCCGCCGCATACATAGCAGCCGCCGCTGGTGTGGCCGCCGGACTTGTGCTGATGCGCTACGGAGTGGATTTCGGCGACGAGCCCTACCAGATAATGCTCGGCACAGATGCGCGCACGGCTCCCATGTCGCTGCTGTCTGCATGGGCCGGAGCGGCGCTCGGCGCGCTGTTCTGCCCCGAAGGCACGCTGCTTCAGTACCGACTCCTGGCGTGGGCGCTGACCATACTGGCCACGGGCGTTTCAGCAGCCGTGTGCTTCCGCCTCACAGGGCGCAGCCCGGCCGTGGCCGCGGGCGCCGCTGCTGCCGCGCTGTGGCTCGGCGCAGTGGCAGGCACCGGCACATGGCAGTATGGCTGGGACTGCTACTCGTCGCTGATGCTGGCACTGTTTGCCGCCGCCTACGCGTGGTATCTGCGCGGCGGAGGGCGCGCCGCCGCAACGGCGGCAGGCGTGGCTACGGCCCTGGCCGCACTGAGCCGCCTGCCCGACGTGTTGCTACTGCCGTGCGGCGTGGCGCTTGTGGCCATGGGCGCTCCTGCCGGGCGGCGCACTGCGCGCGCGATGCTATTCGCGGCAGCCGCGGCGGCCGTATTCACGGCCGTCACTACAGCCGCGTACGGCTCTCCGGCAGCATATGCCGACGCCCTGCGGGCCAACACCGTGGCCGACCACAGCGCACGCACCCTGGCCGCATCGCTGCTCGGAGGCATGGCCAAAGCCGCTCCGGGGGCCATTCTCGTCGCTGCCGCCTTCGCTGCCTCCGGCATGCTGCGACGGCGCCCGAAAGCCGCTGCGGCACTGGCTGCCGCATGCGCTCTGGCGCTGACAGCCGCCGCCTGGCGATGCCGCTTGCGCCCCGACATGGCTGCCGCCACGCTCACCTCGGGACTGCTGCTGGCGGCACTGCTGCGCCTGCACGCCACGGTGGCGCGCACGCAAAGGCTGCTCGCACTCGCTGCGTGCGTGTGCGCCACCGTGGCGGCGGCAGGCTCCAACACAGGCTTCATAAAAGTGCCGGCCGCAGTGCTGCTGCCCTTGGCGGCGGGTCTGCTATGGCCCGGTTCGGCCCGCGCGCAAAGACTGCTTGCGGCCATGCTGATAGCGGGCACCGCTGCATGCGGCCTGCTGTGGCGCGCCCACCACAGCCTCATTGACACCGGCTTCATGAACTCATGCGCCACCGTGAGCGCCGGCCCCATGAAAGGGCTGCACACGTCGGAGTCTGTGGCTGCCGCCGCCGACAGCTGCGAGCGCGTCATAGACACACTGCGCAGCCGCGGCTACAGCATACGTGTGCTCGGCACCACCACCAACCGCTTCGTGTGGGAGCTGTCGGCCGGCGCGCGCCTCGAGCCGCTGCGCCATGCCTGGGACGAGGACGGCTCGTCGATGGCCTCCGACGCCTACCGCCGCCATGTGGCCCGACTGGCCGACACGCTTACGGCCGGGGCACGCGTGGCAGTGCTCGCCCCCACGCTGCGCAAGACGGCCGCAGGCGTGGCGTGCGACCCCGTGGACCCCACTCTCGACAGCCTGCTGCGGCGCAGCCTGGTGCGGCTGCCAGTTTCCGCGCCTGGAATGGCTGCGTACGGCGTGCCGGATGGCCGATTCTGACATTTTGTTGCCCGCAACGGCCAAAAACAGGAATTTAAATTTTGCCATATCGCGTGTTTACCGTAATTTTACGGGCCAAATCTAAATTTTTGCAATGAAATTACACAGAATAGTTGCTTTCGCGGCCGCCGTGCTCGCTTACGGCACCGCCATAGCCGAGGCTCCTTCCGGCTATTACGACTCCTGCAAAGGCAAGAGCGGAAAAGAACTGCTCAGCGCCCTCCATCAGGCGATGGGCTCACACACCAACGTAGGCTACGACGGCCTGTGGAACGTGTACAAGACATCCGACGTGCGTCCCGACGGCCACGTATGGGACATGTATTCCACCAAAGACTGGGGCACCCCCTCGCAGGCCAAGCACTGCGGCAACTACAGCAACGTGGGCGACTGCATCAACCGCGAGCACTCGTTCCCGAAAAGCTGGTTCAGCAATGGCAGCCCCATGGCGAGCGACGCCTTCCACATATATCCCACCGACGGCAAAGTGAACGGCATGCGCAGCAACTTCCCCTACGGCGAGTGCGCCAACGGCACCACATGGTCCAACGGCAATGTGAAAGGCCTCGGCAAGCTCGGCAGCAGCACCTTCGCCGGCTACTCCGGCCAGGTGTTCGAGCCCGACGACCAGTACAAGGGCGATTTCGCGCGCAGCTATTTCTATATGGCCGCGGCCTATTTCGACAAAATAGCCGGCTGGAGCTCCCCCATGCTCGGCGGCAACAACTACCCGGCCTTCTCCACCTGGACCGTGAACCTGCTGCTCAAGTGGCACCGCCAGGACCCAGTGAGCGACAAGGAAACCGCCCGCAACGACGCCGTGTATGCTTTCCAGAAAAACCGCAACCCCTTCATCGACCATCCCGAACTGGTGGAACACATCTGGGGCGACCGCAAGACTGAAGGCTGGGACGGCCAGGGCGGCGGCGCATCGGGACTCATAGTGCTGCCCGTGGACGGCTCCGTGACCGACCTGGGCGTGACCGGCACGGGCAAGTTCTCCACCGTAGTGAAAGTGATGGGCAAAGACCTGACGCAGGCCGTGAGCGTGAGCGCCTCCAGCGGCTGGAGCCTGTCGGCATCCACCATCAGCGCCACGCAGGCCAACGCCGGCCACGACCTCACCGTAAGCGCCAATCTCACCAAGGCCGGCACATACACCCTGGCAGTGACCCTGACCAGCGGCAGCGCCAAATCCACAGCGACCTACAAGGTGCGCGTGCAGGAAGGCCTGCCCGCAACGGCCGCCACCGAAGTGACATCGACAAGTTTCCGCGCCAACTGGGTGTACGTGGGCGACGCCACCGACGGTAAATACACCCTCGACGTGAAGCAGGGCACGGCAAGCATCGACGGCTATCCCCGCCTTGTGGACGCCGCCGCCGCACACTACACCGTCGACGGCCTCGACGAAAGCACCACCTACACCTACACGCTGCAATCGGCATCAATGACGAGCAACACCGTGAGCGTCACCACCGGCGCACCGATGCCCTACGTAGCGTTCCTCTACGACGGCGAACTTTCGTTCGCCTGCGAGCCCGGAGTGCCTTCGGCTGCCGAAGAGCTGCTCGTGGAGCTTGAAAACATCTCGTCGGCCGTGAACGTGAGCGTGAGCGCTCCGTTCCAGATCAGCAGCAACCGCACCGACTGGAACACGTCGCTGACCATGCAGCCCGCCGAAGACCGCATATACATGCGCCTGGCCGCCGACCGCGCCGGCACTTTCGAAACCGAAATCACCGCACGGACGGGCGACTATGTGTTCGAGAGCGGCATCGTACGCGGCTATTGCGCCGACCCCGCCGCCGAATTTATGGAAACCTTCGAGGCCAACTTCGCCAAGACCTATACCGACGGCGAGTACGTGGGCTCGGCATGCCGCTGGATGTTCAACAACGTGGGCGTGGTGAATCAGAGTGCCGGCGACCGCGTCTACGCCGGCGAAAAATCGTGCCGTTTCGGCAAGGACAGCGACTCGTCCATCGAGATGCTCGAGAACAAAGCCGGCGGTGCGGGCACCGTGAGCTTCTACGCCTGCCGCTGGGTGAACAATCAGTCCAACGCCGACCCCGCAGCGTCCATAGCGGTGGAATATTCCACTGACGAGGGCGTCACCTGGCACAACGTGGCCGACGTGGCCGTGAACAACACCGAGTACACCCGCTACACCGCCACCGTCAACGTGGCCGGCAACGTGCGCGTGCGCCTGGCGCAGACCTCCGGCCAGCGCATACACCTCGACGACGTAGCCATCTCCAACTACGGCCAGAGCGGCATCCACGACGCCGAGGCCGATGCCTACTACGCATGGGACGCCTTCTCGCCGGCAGCCGGCACGCTCTGCATCGAGAGCCGCCGCGGCGACGTGCAGGCCGACGTGCACGGCATCGACGGCATCACCTATATGGCCGGAGCCGCCCTGCAGGCCGGGCTCAACAGCTTCGCCGTGCCCGCCGGCCTCTACATAGTGGTGGTCGACGGACAGAGCCGCCGCGTGCTTGTAAAGTAAACACATACCCCCCACATACCACGGAGATAGCTGTCGTAGCTCCGAAAAAGCTATAACGGCTATCTCCTTTATTATCTATCATCCCCCCACACACATGAACGACGAATCTCCTCAGACCCGGACCGGAAGCCGCAGGGCGTGGCTGCAGCGCTACATGTCGCTGCCCACCATAGCCGTGCTGGCCATGCTGGTCTACATAGTGTTTTTCGGCGACAACTCCGTGGCACGCCGCGTAGAGTACCAGCGCCAGATCGACAGCCTCGAGAGCGAGGTGGCGCGCGTGCAGGACAGCGTGAACCACTACCGCGAGCTCAACCGCCGGCTCATATCCGACCCCGAAGCCATGGAAAAGGTGGTGCGAGAGCACTACAACATGCAGCGCGAAGGCGAAGATGTGTTTGTGTTTGAATAATCAGAATCCATATACTCACTGTCATGCAGAAATATCTCGAAGCTCTCGCCCCCGTGGGGCTGCTGCTCATAGCCATAGGCGCACTGGCGCCGTTGTTCGCCGGCGGTTTCGGCTGCCTGTGGTGGATGCGCTGGGTCTACGGCGCAGGCGCGCTGTGGATGCTCCTGTGCCGCCTGTTCTCGCCATACCGCGGCACCGACCTGCGCATGCGCCGGCTGGTGCGCATGCAGGCCTGGAGCGCATTGTTTTTCGTGGCCGCGACGGTGTTTCTTTTCGTGCCCGGAACAGCTCCGCGCGACTGGCTCGCACTGACCATGGCCGGCGCCGCCGTGCAGGTGATAGCGTCGGTGATGATCACACGCCACGAAATGAAAACGCGCGCCGCCAAATAAAAACCGCAGCGCCTGACCATTTGTTAGTATCGTTATGAGAACCATAGTCACCCTACTGACGGCCCTTTGGACGGCGATGGCCGCCTGGGCCGGCACATACACGCCCGCGCAGGTGCCCAACGTGCACGTGGCCGACCACACGCGCCACCTCAGCAACCCCGACGGCATAATCTCCGCGGCCGCACAGGCGCGCGTGGACAGCCTCGTGGCGCAGCTGAGGCGCGAAACCACGGCCGAAATGGCTGTGGTGGTGGTCGACGACATCGACAACCCCTCGGACATCGACGACTTCGCCACCGAGCTGTTCACACAGTGGGGACTCGGCAAAAAAGACCGCGACAACGGCGTGCTGCTGCTCGTGGCCAAAAACCGGCGCAAGTATGCCATACGCACCGGCTACGGCGTCGAAGGCGTGCTTCCCGACATCGTGTGCGGCCACATACTGCGCCGGCAGATGCTCCCGCATTTCCGCAACGGCGACTTCGACGGCGGCATAGTGGCGGCCACCGAAACCATCACATCGCTGCTGAGCGACCCCGACGCGGCCGAAGAGCTGCGCTCGCAGCTCGAGGATGCCGACCGGCGCGACGACATCGACGCCTCCGCGGCGTTTCTCACACTGGCCGGAGCTCTGGCGGCAATCATGGTCGTGCTGCTCGCAGGCAAGCTCTACAGCGTGCGCGGACGCTCGCGCTACGAAAAATACATGGCGCTGGAAAAGTGGAAACCCATATACCTGATACTCGGCTTCGCCACCCTCGGCATGGGCATGGCGGCGGCGCTGCCACTGGTGCTGCTGCTGCAGCACTGGCGCAACGGGCGACGCATGTGTCAGAACTGCGGCGCGCGCATGAACAAGGTGGACGAGGTGCACGACAACGACTACCTGACGCCGTCGCAGGACATGGAAGAGCGTGTAGGCTCCGTCGACTACGACGTGTGGCTGTGCCCTAAGTGCGGCGAAACAGATATCCTGCCGTACGTCAACGGCTCGTCGACGATGCGGGAGTGCGGCCGCTGCCACGCGCGCACGGCCACGCTTACGGCCGAGCGCACGCTGCGCCGCCCCACGGCCGTGCGCGAGGGCGAGGGTGTGCGCGAATACACGTGCATGAACTGCCACTATATCACCCGAGTGCCCTACCGCCTGGCCAAGACACCGCCCGTGGTGGTGATGCCCATAGGCGGCGGAGGTAGAGGCGGCAACGGCTTCGGAGGAGGCGGTTTCGGCGGAGGCTTCGGCGGCGGAATGACCGGCGGCGGAGGTGCGTCGGGCGGCTGGTAGCGGCTATACCGCCGGGAGCGAAGTGCCCTCGAGCGTGCGGTAGAGGTTGAGTGCGTAGACATCGGTCATGGCCGATATGTGGTCGAGCACACTCTGCACCTTGCCGTACAGCGTTGGCGCGTCCACGTCGTACTGCTCGGGAAATTTGGCCAGCAGCAGCCGCGAGTAGTTCAGCTCGGGATGCGTGACCGCGCCGATGAGTTTTTCCATCAGATAGGTGATGATGCGGTTGCCGGCAAGTTCGACGTCGACCACCGAGCCGGCCGTGTAGATGCGCGAGAGCGACAGGCGCGCGCAGGCCTTGTAGCCTTCGCGCTCGCGCGTGTCGATGTCCGAGAGCAGCGCGTCCTGAAAGCGCCCGGCCAGGATGTCGGGCTCGCGGCGCAGGAAGGCCTCGGCGCAACGCTCCACCAGCGCGCCTATCACGCACGAGCGCAGATAGGCTATTTTTTCGTTCGGGTCGTCGACCATGTCCATCACCTCGTGCATGTGGGCGCGGCGCTCGGGCTCGAAAAACGCCAGGAAGGCGTCTATCACCTCGCCCGTGCCGAGAATCTTGAGCTTGTGGGCGTCCTCGATGTCCATCACCTCATAGCATATGTCGTCGGCAGCCTCCACAATGAACACAAGAGGGTGGCGGGCGTAGCGCACCGTGCCCTGCGGCGAGGGCATGCGCAGCATGCCCAACTCCTCGGCCACACGCATGAAATCGGCACGCTCGCTGTCGAAAAAGCCGAATTTGCCTTTTGTGGCGAGCGACGACTCGTAAGGATATTTCACGATGGATGCCAACGTGGAGTAGGTCATGGCGAAGCCGCCCCGGCGGCGGCCCTTGAACTGGTGTGTGAGCACGCGGAAGGCGTTGGCGTTGCCCTCGAAGGTGGTGAGGTCGCGCCACTCCGTGTCGGAAAGCTGCGCGCGCAGGCTGCGTCCGGCGCCTTCGCTGAAGAAGGTGGATATGGCCTTCTCGCCGCTGTGGCCGAAGGGCGGGTTGCCCAGGTCGTGGGCCAGGCAGGCGGCGGCAGTGATGTCGCCGAGCGAGGCCAGTTTCGGCGCCCACGCACAGCCGGCGTAGCGCTCGCGCAAGGTGTCGGCCACGCGGTCGGCAATGCTCTTGCCCACGCATGCCACCTCCATGGAGTGCGTCAGGCGGTTGTGCACAAAGATGCTTCCCGGCAGCGGAAACACCTGGGTCTTGTTCTGCAGGCGCCTGAACGGCGAGGAAAACACCAGGCGGTCGTAGTCGCGGCGGAAATCACTGCGCAGAGCGCTTTTCTTGGGGTCGTGGTAGTGTTCCAGCCCGAAGCGCTTGTCGCATATCAGGCGGTCCCAGTTCATCATATCATCCATATGGCAGCAGATGTGAGCAGACTCATGGCCACAAGCACCCATGCGAGCGTGGAGCGCTCGCGCGCGCATGCCCACGCCAGGCACGTATAGGCCACGGCCACGAGCGGATACAGCCACACGAGCCGGCTGCCTGCGGCACGCACCGCAAGCTGCGGCCAGGCGGCCAGCGGCAGCAGAGCCGCCAGGGCTGCGACGCGCAGTGCGAGATGGTCGGAGGGGAGTTTCATGAGCTTGGAAGTGTAGTGTGAGAGAGGTTATTTTTCGGCTTTCGAGGCGCGGTAGGCGGCCACCGTGGCGGCAAGGCCGCGCTCCAGAGGCCATTTGGGTGCGAATCCGAAATCGCGCGCCGCGTCGGATATGTCGCAGTTCCAGTTGCGCTGACGCATTATCTTGTACTTGTCGCGGTTGAGCGTGGATGGTTTTCCCTGCAGGGCGGCCACCTTCTCGGCCACAGTGCTGGCCACATACACCGCCCAGAGCGGCAGGCGCACCGGCACCACGAATTTCTTGCCGAGCAGGGCGGCTGTAAGGCGGCGGAAATCGGCCTGCGAATAGGCGCGGTCCTCGCTTATGATGTACTTGCGGCGGAGCGTGGCGGGCGCCGATATGGCCTCGAACATGGCCTCGACAAGGTCGTCGACGTAGACGAAGGTGAGCATCTGCCTGCGATAGCCCACGCCGAAATCCCAGCCCGAGTCGATGCTTTTTATCATCATCAGATAGTCGCGCTCGTGCGGCCCGTAGACGCCCGTGGGGCGGAAGATGGTCCAGCGCAGGTCGGTCTGCATCTCGAGGTAGGTTTCCGACTTGATTTTCGACAGCCCGTAGCGCGTGTTGGGCGCCGGTATGGTGGCCGACGACAGCGGCGCGTAGGTTTTCTCGTCGCCGGGTCCGAGAGCGCTCAGCGAGCTCATGTAGAGGAAGCGTTCGGGCATCATGCCCGTGCGGCGCAGCGCCTCGACAAACGTGCGCACGTACTCGAAGTTGATGCGGTTGAAATCGGCGAAATTGGCACACTTGGTGGCGCCGAGGTTCCAGATTATATAGTCCCAGCCCGAAGGCGACGGCGCGGCGGCGCGCAGCGTGGCCTCCACCGCGTCGGGGTCGTCGTAGTCAAAATCCACCGTATGCAGCTCGGGCTGCGTCAGCCATCGGCGCGAGGTAGACGCGCGCACTCCGGCCCAGGTTTCATAGCCGCGGCGCAGCGCCTCGCCGGCAATAAAACCGCCGATAAAGCCGCCTGCACCCACTATGAGCAGAGTTTTTTTCATAACAGATGTATTAGAGCTACAAATATAGCTAAAAATTTGCAGAGCGGCGAAAAATTCGTAACTTTGCACCGCAATGCCCGGATGGCGGAATCGGTAGACGCGTCGGTCTCAAACACCGATGGAGCAATCCGTACCGGTTCGATCCCGGTTCCGGGCACCACCTACTATCGCGACGGAGCGGCCTCCACGGGCCGCTCCGCCGTTTTTCCTGCGTGCGAGTGGCGAAAAGATTTGGGGATGTGGGGGAAAATGCGTAAATTTGTGGGCTTATGGGCACGCGCCGCGTGTGCGCGGCGCATGTTCTCTCCAATCTTACACCAATGGGAAAACTCAGACAATTAAGCTCAAATATAGCCCACAACGACTCGCTGTTTTTTTCGTTTCTGCGGTCGGGAGCCTCGTCGCAGGCCTCGTCGTGGGTCGACCTCGGGCTCGGCTTCGCGCTTTTCGCGTGGCTCGGGCTCGCTCCGTGGCTGTCGGCGGCCATAGGCGCCGTGTGCGGCGGCGCGGTGAATTGTGTGCTCTGCTACCGCTACACGTTCCACGCCCAGGGATGCCCCTGGAAGGCTGTGATAGTGAAATACGCCATGGTATGGCTCGGCAGCCTGATTCTTAACTCGGGCGGCACGCAGGCCGTGTACTATATGATTCAGGACTGGAACTATCTCGAAACGCTCGGCTTCCGCCCCGACGGCTACTATGCCGCGGCACGTGTGTTTGTATCGCTGATAGTGGGATGGTTCTGGAATTTCATACTGCAGCGCTATTTTGTGTTCCGCCACAGCAGTTTCGACCCGTATGCCATACGCTTTGTCGACTATCTGACTCCGGGCAGCGGGCTTAAATTGAAAATGAAAAACGAATAGTAGCGCCCGGCACGCGAATCCGGGTTTTCCAACACCTCGTACAGGAAATATGGGCAAAAAAATAGTGGAAACGCCGCTGATGAAGCAGTATTTCGAAATGAAAGCGCTCCATCCCGACGCTGTGCTGCTGTTTCGCGTCGGCGATTTCTATGAAACCTACGGCGAGGACGCCGTGACAGCATCCGGCATACTCGGCATCACTCTCACGCGACGCGCCAACGGCGTGGGACAGCACGTGGAGATGGCCGGCTTTCCGCACCACGCCGTGGACACGTATCTGCCCAAGCTGATACGCGCCGGCAAGCGTGTGGCCATATGCGAGCAGCTCGAAGACCCCAAACTGACCAAAAAACTCGTAAAGCGCGGCATCACCGAGCTGGTGACCCCGGGCGTGGCCACGGCCGACAATGTGCTGGACCGCGCACAGAACAACTTTCTCGCGGCCGTGCATTTCGGCCGCACGGCCGTGGGCGTGGCCTTCCTCGACATCAGCACCGGCGAGTTTCTGACGGCGGAAGGCACCGCCGCCTACATCGACAAGCTCATGGGCAACATGGCGCCGAAGGAGGTGCTGGTGGAGCGCGGCAACAAGCATCGCCTCGAGGAGGCGCTGACGGCGCGCTACCTGATGTTTGAGCTCGACGACTGGGTGTTTACGTCCGACGCCGCCACCGAACGGCTGCAGCGCCAGTTTGCCACGGCGTCGCTCAAGGGCTTCGGCATCGACAGCATGCCGGAGGCCATCATTGCCGCCGGCGCCGTCATGCACTATCTCGACATCACGCAGCACACACGCATATCCCACATCAACGCCATATCGCGCATCGAAGAGGAGCGCTACGTGCGCATGGATGCCTTCACCGTGCGCAATCTCGAGCTGATAGAGCCGCTCGGCGCCGAAGGCCGGAGCCTGCTCGGCGTGCTCGACCGCACGTCGACGCCCATGGGCGCGCGCCTGCTGCGGCGCTGGCTGCTATTTCCGCTCAAAGACCCGCGCGCCATCAACGACCGCCTCGACGTGGTGGAGCACTTTTTCCGCGACACAGCCTTGCGCGACCGCCTCGGCGAGCTGCTCACGCGCGTAGGCGACCTCGAGCGCCTGTGCTCCAAGATAGCCAACGAACGCATCACGCCGCGGGAGATGCTGCAGCTGCGGGCCGCCCTGCAGGCCATAGGCCCCATGCGCGCGCTGTGCGAAAACAGCGGCCTGGAGGCTCTGCAGGCCATCGGTCGACAGCTCAACGACTGCGCGGCCGTGGCCGAACGCATAGGCCGCGAAATCAACGAGGACGCACCGGCGGCGCTCAACCGCGGCGGCGACATCATTCGCGCCGGAGTGGACGCCGAGCTCGACCGCCTGCGCGAGATAGCCCACGGCGGCAAGCGATACCTGCTCGAGATACAGGCCCGCGAGAGCGAAGCCACAGGCATAGGCTCGCTGAAGATAGGCTACAACAACGTGTTCGGCTACTACATAGAAGTGACCAACACCCACCGCGACAAGGTGCCCGCTGAGTGGATACGAAAGCAGACACTCGTCAACGCCGAGCGCTACATCACCCCCGAACTGAAAGAATACGAGCAGCAGATACTTACGGCCCAGGACAGCATAGAAAGCATACAGACGCGCCTGTACGCGCGCCTCGTGGGCGATGTGGGCGCCTACATACCCGCACTGCAGCTCGACGCGTCGCTCATAGCGCGCCTCGACGTGCTGCTGGGCTTCACCCGCGCATCGGCTGAGGGCCGCTACAGCCGGCCCGTGGTCGACGACTCCCTCGCCCTCAGCCTCACCGAGGCCCGGCACCCCGTCATAGAGCGCGAGCTCCCTCCGGGCGTGCCATACATAGCCAACAGCCTCGAACTCGACAACGACGCCACACAGATAATGATGATCACCGGGCCCAACATGAGCGGCAAATCCGCTCTGCTGCGTCAGACGGCCCTCAACGTGATAATGGCCCAGTGCGGATGCTTCGTGGCGGCAGACGCAGCGAAAATAGGCGTGGTCGACAAAATATTCACACGCGTGGGCGCCAGCGACAACATAGCCCTCGGCGAAAGCACCTTCATGGTGGAGATGAACGAAGCCGCGAGCATACTCAACAACATGAGCGCCCGCTCGCTCATACTCTTCGACGAGCTCGGACGCGGCACCAGCACCTACGACGGCATCTCCATAGCCTGGGCCATCGTGGAATACATACACGAACACCGCGGGCTGCACCCGAAGACCCTCTTCGCCACACACTACCACGAACTCAACGAAATGGAAAACCAGTTTGAACGCATCGCCAACTACAATGTGAGCGTGCGCGAAATAGACGGCCGCGTGGTTTTCCTGCGCAAACTCGCGCGCGGCGGCTCCGAACACAGTTTCGGCATACATGTGGCCCGTCTGGCAGGCATGCCCCACACCATCACCGACCGCGCCGACAGCGTGCTCAAACGCCTCGAGAGCGGCTCCCACAGCGCTGCGGCCGCGACTCCCGACATGGCTGCCGCCACAGCGCCACAGGCCGGCGTGCAGCTATCGTTCTTCCAGCTCGACGACCCCGTGCTTGCACAAGTGCGCGACGAACTGCTCGGCATCGACATCGACCGCCTCACGCCCCTCGAAGCACTCACCAAACTCAACGGCATACAGGCCATACTCACCGGCAAAAACCGCTGAAGCCAACGCCACCGCACAAGACAGCCCGGCCGCGTCATGCAGCCGGGCTGTCCATTATCAGGTATGGCGCCGATCAATACGGAATCTTGTCCGTCGAGTCAGCCCACATGCGGAAGGCCTCGATAGCCTTGTCGCCCATGAAATGCTCGCAGCGTATGCTGCGCTCCTCGTAGGGCAACTCAAGCTGGTCGTAGATAAACTGGTCGTCGAAATCTATGGCCTTGGCGTCCTCCTTGGTGTTGCCGTAGCATATACGGCTCACGTTGGCCCAATACAGGGCAGAAAGACACATCGGGCACGGTTCGCACGAACTGTACACCGTGGCTCCCTTCAGATGAAACTCGCCGGTGGCGGCACACGCCGCACGTATGGCCGACACCTCTGCATGCGCCGTTGGGTCGCACTGCGCCGTCACGCGGTTCACGCCCGTGGCCAGCACCTCGCCGTCGCGCACCACAACGGCTCCGAACGGACCGCCGCCGTTGCGCACATTCTCAATGCTCAGGTCTATGGCCATCTGCATGAAGCGTGCATCTTCAGCGCTGATGTCGTGCTTCTCAGGCAGGCCCCTGCGCATGGGTTTCTTCAAATAGTTTTCCTGCATGGTAAAAGTGTTTATAACTATAACAAATAACAATAGTGTTGTGCCCTCACGGGCGCACAGAAAAGAGCCCCGGGCTTCCTTGCGGAGGTCCGGGGCTCGGATAGGGGGCGGTTACC
>CAMWTJ010000040.1 GCA_947177185.1 uncultured Porphyromonadaceae bacterium
TCGTCGGCAGCGTCAGTCTTGTAACAGAGCCGTACGCAGTGGAGGTGGACGGGGGGGGACCACCACGTGAGCAGGCATGCCGCGGACGGTGGGCACTGATACGCCGCGGACGGAGCAGGGAGGGCGCGCAGAGATGCGCGCGGGCGGGGACGCAGAGGAAGGGCGTCCGGCAGGACGCCGATTTCTTCGTAACCGTGTACATACGGCGGCTGCAGGCCGACGGATGTGCACGGGTAGGTGTCCTGACGGACACCACCTCGCCTCTCCGCTCCCCTACCACCCGCTTCTCCGCTCCACTATCAGCGGCGTGGCGGGCGGGGGTGTAAAAAAACACCGCGGAGGATGACTCCGCGGTGTCGCTATTCAAGGATATTGAGTGTTGTCGAGTTACTTCACAGCAACTTTTACGGTTTTGGCACCTGCACGTACGATGTAGACGCCGGGGGCGGTCTGTACGGTGACGGATGCGGTGGCGGTGCCGGCGGTGATGAGGCGGCCGTCGGCAGCGGCTATGGTGAGGAGCTGGCCTTCAGCGCCCGTCACGGTGATGGTGCCGTGGCCGGCAGCGACGGTGATGGCGGATGCCATAGCGTCGGTGAGGCCGGAGGTGGCTACCGTGGCGGCGTTGGAGGGAGCGGAGATACCTGCGTCGTAGACGGTGATCACGTGGTAGGTGTGCGAGCCGGCTTCGGCGGTGGCGTCGGTGTATTCGGCCTCAGCCACGGGTTCGGTGTTGAGCTTGACGCCGTCGCGGTAGATGTCGTAGCCTACGATGGAGAGGTCGGCTGCGGAGCTTCCTGCTGCCACGAAGGTGAAGTCGTCGAGCATGAGCATGAAGGCGTTGGTGTCGTAGCTGCGGATAGCGAAGTACTTGGCACCGGCAGGAACGTCGAAGGTGTAGAGCGTCCACTCGGCAGCGAGAGATTTCTTTTCGTCGACCTTCACGAACGATGCGGTGTCGAGGCTACCCGTGCTGTAGAGCATCTGGATGGTTTCGGGGTAAGAGGAGCTGTAGCTCTTGGCCCAGAAGGAGATGGTCTGCGCGGAACCGTCGAGCATGGGCGAGATGGCCCAGTCGTCGCAGTTTTCGCCTCCGTAGAGGAAGAGGCTTGCGAGGTATTTGGTACCGCTGTGTGCAGCGTAGGAGGGGTTGTCCTTGAAAGAGGCGTCCTCGGTGTCGAACACGAAGAAGGAGAGAGTGCTCTGGCCCACAGTGATGCCGGGGAGGGGTATGGTCTGTCCGCTGTTGTTCTGGAATCCGCCAACAGCGAGTCCGTCCTTGTCGACGAACGTCCATCCTTCATACGACTGGTCGAAGCTGCCGGCGTCCTCGAAATCGACGAGTGCGGGTTCGGCGGGTGCGCCGTCGAGGTCGGGTTCAGACCATGTGAGTGCCACGCCTGCCGCGGTGTCCTCGGCCTTGAGGTCGGTGACAGCGGGGAGTCGGCTCTGACGCGGAGTCACGGTGAGCGTCTTGGAGGTGTTGTTGTCGGTTTTTTCGTCGGGCGTATAGACCACCTTGGCGTAGAGTTCCACGGGTTCGGTGGCGATAGCGCTCATGTTGAGGTCGAACGAGAGAGCGAGTTTCTGTCCGGCGGCGAGAGCGTCGGCGCTCTTGGTAGCGGCGAGCTTACCGTCGGCGTAGAGTTCTACGGTGAAGGCCGTAGCGTCCTGCACGCCCGAGTTGGCCACGGTGACCTGCGCGGTGTAGTCGGCGCCGGCGTTGACGGTGGCGGGAGCGGTGATGTCGCGTGCCGTGAGGTCGTGGGCCAGGAGGTCGCCTACGGTTATGGCGTCGATGAAGGTGAACTGATACTGTTTGGTCACAGCCTCAAAGCGCACCTGTATGGTCTTGCCGGCGTATGCCACGAGGGATGCGGTGGCGGGGAACCAGCCGTCTTCGCCCAGCGAGTTCACCACGATGGGCTGACCGAGAGCTGTCCAGTCGGCATCGTTGGGCTCTTTGACGTAGAGCTGCACTTCATTGATGTCGTCGGCGGCGATGCTGTAGGTGCTGAAGGTGATACCGGGGTTGGTGGTTCCGGCGAGCGATATTTTGCCCGACATGAGCGACGCGGCGCTGTTGAGATACTCGCCCTTCATGCCTGCGAAGCCGCCGTCGGTGTCGGCCGACGCGATGTCCTGGAACTGTGTGTCGGAGTAGATGCTCCATGCACCTCCGCTCTGAGAGAAGCCTGTGGCCCATCCGTAGGTAAGGTTGCCGTCGGCGAAGCTTTCCTGAAGGCCGTCGTAGGGCTTGCCCACGGGTATCATGGGAGTCACGGTGCCGGAGTTGCCGCCTTCGGTGACTGCGAACACTGCATACTGCACGAAATCCTGATCTTCGGGGTCGTCAAGCGCCATGAAGGTGTGGGAAGTGACGGTGAGCGCATCGGTGAAGGGCTGCCAGCCGCTGCCATTGTTGGCGGCCACCATGTATGTGACTTTGGCGGGGTTGATGGCATTGCCGTCGATGTCGGTGGATACGGGCTGCCATGCCACGGTCACCTGACCGAGAGTGGCTGTTTCCACCATGGTCACACCTTCGGGAGCTGCGGGACGGTTGATGCCTACGAACACAGAAGCCTCGGCTTCGATGCCGGCGCCGGAGGCGTTGTGTGCCTTCACGGTGTAGCTGTAGGTGCCTGTGGCAGCGATGTTGCTGTCGGTGAAGGTGAGGGCTGCGCCGGGAGCGGGGTTGGAGAAGGTGTTGACGAGCGTGCCGTCGCGGAAGAGCTCAACTTTGCTGAGCGAAGTGAGATCCTTGCCGGAGAGGTCGACTGCGGGAGCCTTGAAGGCCACGGTGGCCTGGAGAGCGCCGTCGGCACCGGGAGTTACAGTGAGGTCGGTAGCTGCGGCGGGCACGGATGCGGAGGTGATGAGCAGATTGTCGACGTAGAGATTGTACTGGTCTGCTTCCGACATGCCGTGGAAGCCTACGTAGTAGACGCCTGCGGCGGCGGGGGTGATGGTCTTATTGACGGTGATGGCGCCGTTGTTCTGCGTGCACGCTACGATGGTGGGCTCGAGAAGAGTCTTGTCGAGGCCGGCCACTGTGGCTTCAGCGCCCCACTTCACTTCGATTTTTTCTTTGTAGGTAGTGCTGTTGCCGAAGAGCACGAACGACACGAGGTACGTTTCGCCGGCTTCGAGGCGGAGCGGAGGAGTGATCAGCCAGTCGTCCATGGCGAGAGTGCTGTTGTAGCCCATGCAAGCGGCACCCTTGCTGGTGTCGATCTTCCATTTCTTGCCGTCGTCGTTGACGTCGATGATGGTGAAGCCTTCGAGAGCGTCGGCGGTGGAGAAATCGTTGGAGTACGGGAGGGCGATGCTGCCGAGCGTCACGGTGTTGGACACGCCGGGAGCCGATTCGAGGCCTGCGCAGGATGCCACTACGGTGTAGTAGAACTGTGAGAGCGAGCCGGTTTCGGCCATATCTTCCTCGTAGGATGTGCCTGCAATGGAATTTGCCACCTTGATTTCGCCGGGATAGCGGGTCACGGTGTACTTGACGGCCGATGCGTCGATGTAGCCGCCGTCGGCACTGGTGGTGACGGGTGTCCAGGTGAGCTTCATTTTGCCGCCCTCGTAGACGAGAGTGGCCTTGGGAGCTGCGGGCACGCCGTTGCCTACGAACGATTTGATTTTGGTCTTGGGACCCTTGCCGGCTGCGTTGCTCACGGTGACAACGAAGGTGTATTCACCGGCTGCGGTGAGCGTGGCGGGAGCCGACACTGCAGCGCCGCAGGTAGTGGAGCCGGTGGCGCACACTGTGCCGTTGGCCATTACCTCATACGTGAGCGAGCCTGTGGCGGCCGTGCCGTCGTAGAGAGTGTTCGGAGCGGTGAACTTAACGGTGCCGGAGAGCGAGCCGTTGGGGAAGTCGACGGCGAGGCCGGTGACAGCTGCGGGAGCCTTGTCGTCGGCTTCGGGAGCAGGTATGAAGAGGCCCTGCACCTCGTCGTTGAGCTCGAACTGGTAGATGGTGGACGCCTGGCCGGTGGCGAGGTTCACCTCGCAGAGAAGGCCGGTTTCGTCGGGAGGATTGACCGTCCAGTACATGCGGCCGGTGCGCGCGTCGATGGCGGCAGAGCTGAGGTACTGCGGCAGCTGGCCGGTGGGACCGACGGGAGTGACGGCGCCGGTGGTGCGGTCTATCTTGTTGAGGGCAGAGGAGCTGACCACGAAGTCTTCGCCTACGGTGGAGCCTTCGTAGCTGATGGCGTAGAGCTGGCCGTCGGCGGTGCAGGCTATGGAGTTCCAGTTGCCGGCGAGCGGCGCGATGGCTGTGGTGGTGACTGCCGATTCGGTGAATTCTACCGAGGAGAGCTGCAGGCCGTCGCCTGCGGCGTTGAAGCCTATGCCGAACACTCCGCCGGTGGAGGGGTCGTAGGCGAGGTCGAAGAATATGTCGTCTACATCGCCGTCATAGACGCATACACGTTCGCCGGTCTGAATGTCGTAGCCGGTGATGGTAACGAATACCATGCCGAAGAACGACACATAGTCCGACGTGTAGTAGATGCCGTCGACGGCTACGCCGCTTCGGCCTTCAGCGCCTTCGATGACGGGCGTGTTGGTGCCGTCGGCATTGAGTTTATAATAGCCGGGCGCCGAGTAGCTGTTGCTCCAGCCGTCCTGATAGGTCACGAGGCCGTAGATGTCGGGGAGATCCGCAGAGGCGGCTGCAGCGCGGCGAGGCGCTGTGGTGGAGCTGAGCTGCGTCATGTTCATGGCCTTGCGCAGCGAGGGCATGCCGGCGCCGGGTGCCGAAGAGGTGCGGCGCGAGGCCACGCGCATCATTTTCGATTCGGCGGGAGCCTGCTGTGCTTTCAGCTCGACGGACGCACGCGACGAGGTGGCGCCGGTGGCCTTTTTCGCCAGTTGCGTGGCGGCCGGAGCAGGAATGGCCACGGCCAGGGCGAGCACTGCTGAAGAAACAAGAGATAAAGCTTTCTTCATGTGAGTAACGGTTGGTTTCGTTTAATTTCCCGCACGGGCCGTAGAAACCAGTTGACGGCCCGTGCGGTGGGTTTGAAATAGTTGTTTATGTGTGTTTTTCAGGTAAAGTGTCGGGGGGGGGGAAATAAAACGAGAGGAGAGAAAGGGGAGAGAGTGCCGGGGTGTCAGCGCACGTGCACCTTGGTGGCCTTGCCGCTGCTGTCGACCCTGATGTAGATGCCGGAGGAGGGAGCGGCCACGGGGCGGCCGAGGAGGTCGTAGTATACGGCCGGGCCGTCGGGCGTGTCGGCGGCAACGTCGCTGATGCCGCTGTTGGGGTCGTCGGCCGTGGTGACGGTGATGACGTCGGAGGGGAGGGAGATGAGTGTGCCGTCGGCCGAGATGGCGCGCACGGTGTAGGCGTAGGTGGTGGCGGGGTCGAGGCCGCTTACGGCGCAGCTGGTGCCGCTGCCGGCGGGATAGTCGGTGAGCCCGGGCACGGCGATGAGTTCGGATGTCTGTCCGTAGCCCACGGTCACGTCGTCGACGGCTACTGCTCCGCGAGTGCCTGTGCGCACGAATTCGAGCTTCAGCTGAGTGGTGCCGGCGGGTATCTGCTCCTCGGCTATGTGTGTGACGATGCCGCCCTTGTCGGTGATGACGGGGATCTGCTCCACGACGGTCCATGCGCCGTTGCACAGGGCGCTTACGTCGATGCGGTCGGCGGCCGAGGAGCCGTTGCCGCGGTGCCAGAAGCTGAGCGTGCGTATGCCGCCGGGGTAGACGGGGGTGGTGAGAGCGTCGCCGGTGACTCCGAGGCGCAGGGCGGGCACTGCGGCGCCGCTGTAGGCGGCGTTGGCGTACGAGCCGCCGGTGGTGGACGTCCAGCCCTGCGGGAGGGCTGCCACGCCGTCGGCGAAGTCGCAGGTTTCGGTGATGGGCGCGCCCCACACGCGTGTGCTCACGGTGAGAGTATAGCTGTGGGCGTCGGCCAGCGGCAGCCAGGTGGCGGTGAATCCGGCGGCGGAGATGTCGGTGGCGGCGGTGGCCGTGACGGCGCGCCGGTCGAGGGGCAGGCGTGTGGTGGCGAAGGATATCTCGTTGCTGGCGGCGGACTCTTCCCATCCGTCGCCCACGGCCACGGTGTAATAGTAGTCGGTTTCGGGCTCCAGGCCTGCTACGGTGTGGGACGTGACTTTGCCGACGGGGCGCGAGCGGTAGCCGTCGACGTAGGTGATGTCGCCGGCGCGCGACTGCGAGCGTGTGTAGACGCTGAGCACGTAGGTGGCGTCGGGGCCTGCGCTCTTCCATGTGGCGGTGACGCTTTCGGGCGTGATGTCGACGGGCTCGGTGGCCACGGTGGCGGCGAGGGGCTCGCGGCCGCCGCACACTTTAAAGGTGATGATGCCGTCGGCGCTCTCGGCTATGTCGGTGATGGGGAGGCCGAGGCGGGCGCCGCTCCACGTGCGCATGGAGGGTGTGGTGTCGTCGGTGAAGGATGTGACGCGCGATGTGCCGGGGAAGGCGTCGCCGGCGCGCGACGATTCGCTCTGCGTGCCGTCGGCTTCCTCGATGTCGACGTACTGGTGCGACGAGGTGTTGTTGACCTTGTTGGACGCCCACACGGAGGCGTTGTAGTCCACGTGCCATACGAGCATGCCGTGGCCGGGGATGTAGGTGTCCCAGGATGTCTGCTGGCGGTTTTCGACGAGGAAGTATTCGTTGGCCGACGAGGTGTGTATGATACCGGCCTGGTTGGTGCCTATGGGACGCAGCGTGGCGTTGAGAGGCCCGTCTATGGGCAGGGGGTCGAGCCATCCCAGGGCGTAGCGCTCGAAAGCCGAGTAGAGCGGCGGCGTGCAGCCGTTGTTGTTGTAGGGGCCGTAGTCGAGGGCGCTCCAGCCGCCGGGCGTGAAGGCGCCGGTGTAGCTTGTGGCGTAGAGGTCGGGGAGGCCCATCACGTGCGAGAACTCGTGCACGAAGGTGCCTACGCCGTCGGGACGCGAGCCTTCCCACTCGTTGGAGCACGCATAGCGGTCGAGGCGCACGCCGTCGAAATAGTAGGGCACGGATGTGGCGGCGGAGATGTCCCACGAGTGGGGCCATACGGTGTCGGCCGAGCCGCCGGAGGCTTCGCCGCGGCCGGCGTAGAACACAAACACGTTGTCGATATAGCCGTCGCCGTCGCGGTCGTATTCAGAGAAGTCCACGGTGTCGTCGAGCAGCTGGCAGGCCTCGATGATCATTTCTTCGGGGCGCTGGTCGTTGCCGTACCAGTCGTTGCCGCCGTAGTACGACATTTTCTGCGAGAGCGTGACGGGTCCGAACACGTCGAACTGAGGCGTGAATTGCCCCATGGAGCTTTCGGTGAAGAAGTCGAGGGCGGAGCCTGTGCCGCCGTAGTCGTTGAATCCGGGCTCGTTGAGCATGCGGTGGAAATAGTCGTGGGGGTCGTAGGCGGTGTTGAACTTGGTGTCGGTGTACTGCACGAGTATCACCACCGCTTTCTGCGCGCCTGTGGCGGGAAAATGGGTGCCGGAGAAGAGGCCGGGACCGCGGCGGGGCGAGCGTGCGCGGGCGCTCTCGCGTGCGGAGTCGAGTTTCTTGTACACGCGCGACATGTCGACGCCGCTCAGATAGTTGCGCGCCACGCCGTCGCGCAGGGCAGCGGGAGTGGCGCGGATGGCGCTGGGCGTGACTGCGCCGGCGGAGTCCACGTCGGCGTAATAATATGTGCCTTTGTCTACGGCCAGCAGGTAGCCGTCTTCGCTGAGCACGATGTGGCCGCGCTCGTCGCCCTGAAGGCGTATCTGCAGGGTGGAGCCGTCGGGCTGCGTGACTGTGAGCAGGCCGGGTTTGGCGGGCACAGCCGCGGCGGGCATCATCGTCGCGACGGCTGCAATAGTTGAAATCAGTGTCTTTTTGAAAATATTCATTTGATGTTGCACTCTTATCTTGATTAGCGATTGCAAAGATATGTTATGCAACATTAATATGCAACATTTATTCTATATTTTTTTGCATTTTGATTAATTTTTCTGAATTAACCGTTCTTTTTGACCCTCGAAACAGCCACCGCGGAAATACACAAATGACGCATGCGCGGCCACATCGGCGACAAAATGACAGTTGCGCGAAACAAAAAGCGTCCCCGACGGCGGGGACGCTTTTTGTGTGTACCGCGAGGCCTTGTCAGGCTTTGGCGGCAAGGGGAGCGGGCACTGCAAAGGTGCGGGCCGCGAGTTCCTGATCGAGCATGTAGAGCCCGTAGCCGTTGTCGCCGATGAGGCGCAGGCGGTCTATCATGCTCTTGGCGGTTTCTTCTTCCTCGACCTGCTCGCGCACGAACCAGTCGAGCATGCCGCGGGTGGCGTAGTCGTGCTCGGCTTCGGCGAGTGCGTAGAGATTGTTGATCATGGCCGTCACTTTCTGCTCGTGGGCGAGGGTGTCGGTGAAGGCGCACTTGGGGCACGCCCATTCCGTGGGCACGGCGTCGATGGGGCGCAGTACCACACGTGCGCCGCGGCTGTTGAGGTAGTTCATGAAGATTTCGGCGTGGGCCTGCTCTTCCTTGTACTGCACTTTGAACCAGTTGGCTATACCGGGATGGCCTGCAGCTTCAAACTGCATGCCCATGGACAGGTAGAGGTAGGCGCTCCAGAGTTCGGCGTTGATCTGGGCGTTGATGGCGTCAGTGATAGTGTTGCTGAGCATATGTGTATCGGTTTTGAGGGTTAGTGTCACAAAATTACAACAAATAATCGGTAAAAATGCTTCACTGCCCTGCTTTATTGTTGCGGCGTCAGCGCATTTCCTTGCGCGCGGTGCCGTCGGAGAGGCGCACTATCACGATGCCGCGTGCGTCGGGCGCGAGGCGTCGGCCGGCCAGGTCGTAGACGGCTTCCACGGCGGGAGCGGCTGCGGCGTCGGCCACGGCGTCGGCTATGCCGGCGCGCTGCGGGTCCACGGCTATCTCGGCCGACATGGGCGTCTTGAGAGCGCCCGAGTAGCCCTGCACGGTGTAGTAGCATGCTCCGGCGTCGGGCAGGCCCTCGATGCGCGCCGAGGTGGCGCCGCGCTCGAGTGTGAGGCGGCTCACGGTGCGCGCCACGGGGCCGGTGGCGTCCATGGTGTGCGTGCCGTAGCCCTCGCAGTAGTCCATGGGGTATTCGTCCCACTGCTCGGGGCGGAACTTGTCGGAGGGTTCGTAGCACGACGACTTGCGGTAGAAGGTCTTGTCCTGACCCCAGTTGCCGCTCACCTCGTCGTTCACGTCGGTGCTTTCGTAGCCGAGCAGGTCGATGAGGCGGCCGTCGGGCGCGAAGAGGCCTATGGCGTCGTCGCCGGTGAAGGTGGTGATGTTGGCGTAACCGCCGTTCTGGAAACCGATGGTCACGTCGGCTATGTCGCGCAGGGCCTGGTAGTTGGAATTGCACACGGTGAAGGTGCCTCCGGCGGGTATCTTGGCGTCGTCGGCGAAGGCGTATTCTCCGAAGGTGAGGCCGCCGGCGCCGTTGCTCTCCATGCGCAGGCAGTAGCCGGCGAGGCTCACCTCACGGCCTGTGCCGTTGAATATCTCAAGGGCGCGGTTGTTGCTCTTTCCTTCGATGTATTTGGTGAACATGAGGTCGGAAGCCACCAGCGGCGCCTGCTCCTTGGTGTAGACGTGCAGCTCGATGCGGTCGAGGCCGGCCACACGGTACCAGCATGCGGTGAAGGCGTCGGAAGCCACGCCGGTGGCATCGTCGGCCACGGGGGCGTACACCTTGGAAGCGCCGTAGAGCACCACCGGGCGCACGGCCGAGCCGGAGCGCAGCGTGAGCACCTCCTCGGCCACACCGGCCAGCGAGGGGTCGAAAGCCACGTTGAGGGTGCCGCCGCGGCGGGCGTCCCAGTCGGAGCCGCGCGTCACGCGGAAAGCGGAGCCCTCGGGCTGCTCGAGCTCTATGTCGGCGCCGAGGCCGGAGGCGCCTATGCGCAGGGTGCGCAGCTCGCTGTCGTCGCCCACCATGAGCGGGTCGAAGCGCTGATAGCCGGCCGAGCTCCACAGGGCGGCGCCGGAGGGGGTGTCGCGCTCCTCGAGCACGACCACGTCGGAGAGGAACCAGCGGTCGGTCGCGGCGCCCTCCTTCTTTTCAGGATAGAAACGCAGACGCGCGCCGGAGGGCACGTTGGTAAAGGTGAGCTGGAAAGGCTCTTCGCTGCGGTCGCTGATGCAGGACGACGCGTCGGCGTCCACTTTCTGCACCGTGGAGGCATCGCCGTCGACCTGCACGCACACGTTCACCTTGTCGTCTTTGTGCGCCCACGTCTGGGCACGAAAGCGCACGACCACGGTGTGGGCCGTGGTCGTGGAAAATTCAAGTGCGGGGGTCACCGCGTAGCCCGAGGGCTTGGTCTTGGCGCTGAACTTGAGCGCGCGCTCGCTCACATAGGCATACTGCGTGGTCCATCCGGGATTGTCGGCCAGCTCCGTGGCGTCGAAATAATAATCCTCAGAGAGATAGCCGCCCTGAATCACGCTGCTCTTGCACTTGGAGAAGCTTTCCTGAAGCACAGGCACAAGCTCACTCGCGCCGACCCCCATCGCAGAGATGGCAGCCAGCGAGAAACTTAACAAAAATTTCTTCATTGGGGAAATGTTTAGGAGGGTGTCCGATTGGAAAATATGGCCGCGAAGTTACGAAAAATTTCCGAACCGGCCACCGTCGCCCGCCCACTTTTTTTCGCAAAAAACAGAGCTGACAGGCTCGCTGCTCAGCCGTATAAGAATACCCACCAAATTATAGTTTACTTAATACACTATAGTATAAACAGTTACCCGCCTAAGCCTTGATTGCGAAGATACCTTTGGCATGTATTGACGTACGAACATCTGAACGTATGGATGTGCAAACGTATGGACGTTTAAACAGATGGCTGAACTACTGATTGAACTTACATCCAAGTGAATATCCTGCCATATGACTGAGCGACCTGATAACTGAACACTCAGACGATTGTCAGAGCCGAATATTGATTATTGATATTCTCAATCATCCGATACTTCATCATAGGTATCTATAATATTCTGTAATTCAGCCTCGGAAGGGAGCATTTTCGCAACTTTCTCTGAAACGAATTCTTTAAGTTTGTATTCGGCAACCCCAAGCGGCTGATTCATACCTCGGAACGACCATTCAACAACCGTATCATCTTTAGACTTGCATATAAGCAATCCTATTGTCGGATTATCATCAGATTGTTTCATCAGTTCATCAACTGCCGAAACATAGAAATTCAACTTTCCTGCAAAATCCGGGATAAACGGAACCACTTTTAACTCACAAACGATATAGGATTTTAGCCTCGTGTGATAGAATATCATATCGGGAATGAATGTCTGCCCACCCTGCATCTTCAATTCCATCTGACGACCGACATATGCAAACCCTTGTCCTAATTCAAGAAGAAATCTGGTGATGTTGGCCGCAAGTTCGTCTTCCAACTGTTTCTCTGTCGTAATTCTCTTGTCGATAAATCCGAAATCATAAGGACTTTTCAAGATGTCTTTCGCAAGGCCGCTATACGAAGCCGGCAATTTCTCATCAAAATTGGTAAGGGCATTGCCACGCTTTCCGTATAGATTATCTTCTATTCCGGCATCAAGTTCAGGTCGGCTCCAACCATTTTTTATGGTTTCATCTATATAGAAAAGTGCCTCCTCAACGGACTTGCTACGAGTAAATATGTCTATGTGGTGTCCCCACGGAATCAAGCCGAAATCCGCAGGCATATCAAATTCGTCAACGAGTCGTTGACGAATTGTATCATTTTGATTATAAAACTCATACCAACGTTTGGCATACTTGATATTGGTGACGGAAAAGCCTGTCTGACCCGGAAAAGTCGTTTTGAGGTCAAGACTGAGGCAATCAAAAAATGCACTTCCCCATCTGGCAGCCTCATGAAGCTTTGAAATATCTCGTCCCATCTGCCAGTAATACTCCAGCATAGATGTGTTGACCTTAACCGCAGCCTTTATCTGCGACCTACGGAAACGCTCTTTCAACACACTTAAAAGCTGCGCATACTCCTTGCCCGCAACGATTGTGTCGCGTTTCACAAATGCAGGTCTATTGTCAGTCTTTGCCATAAATCAAGAAACAGTCTTTGAATAGTTGTTGCAATTTATCAGCTATTCAATATTTGCTCTAACGAAATTGCATCCACTAACACTGCTCGCGGTTTACCTCCTTGCGAAACACCGACAATCCCAGCCGCTTCCAATTCGGCCATTATTTTCACAGCACGATTATATCCGATACCATATTTACGCTGAATTAATGAAGTTGTAGCTGCCATACTTGATACTACAAATCGTGCAATCTCCTCAAAAAGAGGGTCTTTAGTTGTAAGCAAATCATTTTTCCTTTTTGCGAGGACAGCCATTTGCGCTCTATATGGCGTTTGTATCGCATTACCCTCTATTTCCCCTAACTTTTCTCGCATAAGCTCTATCAATTCATTGAATGAAGATGCAATTTCATCCAACGCATCCGCTTCTTCATCCAACAAATCCACCCTATCTCCTAATTCTGTAGCTTTAACATCCCAATAGTCCGTTCCCTTACTTTCATAATTATTCAGTCTTTCTTCAATCGCAAATTTTTCTTTCTCCACCATTTGTTGAATGTTAGAGAATATAATTTCATTCAGCTCAATGCTTCTTAAAACTGACTGTAAGTCTTTTATCTGTCTTTTATTCATCTTCCAAAACTCTCAAAAGTTTTTTTGCTTCAGCAATATTAATATGGGCTTTACAACCGTGTTTTGCTAATAGGTGTAATAAATTAGCACCATTCAAAAGCGTTAGAGGTTTATCTTTAATAAAATTATAAGACTCTGCCCCATAGTCAGAAGTTGTAACAAGTATTCCTTTTGTTGCACCCTCATTCATAACAGTGCCGTATAAATCTCTAACGGCTGATACTCCAACTAAATTAGTATAACGTTTTGCTTGAATTATAATCTTCCCTCCCTTTATAGGATCCGAATCAAAAACGACAACATCCACACCCCCGTCTTTTGATGTCCTTGTAATCTTCACCTCACTTCCATTGTCAGAAAACTCCTTTTCAAAAAGTTCTCTTATTAGATTTTCAAAATCTCTCCAATTCATCGCTGCGAGGTTTTCTCCTACATTCATATTAGTGATTACATCATAAGACTCAATGAAGCGTTTATCTTCCATTGTCATCCGCATAAGAGGGGGGATTGGGGTCAAAGTTGATAAATCATGCGCAGATATACCCTTAAATTTTTTGAAACAATGCTTAGCATCAAGTCTGCTTAAATCTAATTCGTTGAAATCCACTCTTTGGACTATCACAGATAAAATACATTTTTCAATTTTATTCCCCGTAGATAAATCAAGAGTTCTTACAAATCCATTAAAATTAATAGAGTTAATGCCTAATAGTCTTGGCGATGAAAATAATTCATATATAGAGCGAATAACGATTTTATAAGTTATATTAGTCCATACGGCTTTAATTCGTTTTTCGTTTGGTATGATAGTTATAGGTTGTTCCTTTCTGTATTCAATTTCTAAAAATTTGGGCAAATCTTCAAAAGATGGTAGTCGATAGTTAATCAATAAAATTTCACCTCTAATTTCGGCAATTATAGATTTATCCCATGAAAATGGATATGTGGACATACTCAATTTTGCTACAGCATAATCCGCATACTCCAAATCCTCAACAATTCCAATCTTATATCTAATGCCGTCAATTAATATATTCTCCAATTCAAATCCCCTATGTATTTGTTCTCGTTCTTCATCTCCAACCCCCTTAACATCAATTTTTATAGGCTTAAATTTGTGCGTTTCAAGCAACTGTGTTTCAATATTGTTATTCTTGGGCAAACGAAACGTGGAAACTTCATCTATTGTTTGTTGTGGTGTTGATAGCTTTTCCTCCGTTTCATGATTGTTATTATTTAGCTTACGCTTTTTTTTGTTCTTTATTTCATCCATTACAATGCCAATAATGAACAAGAGTATTCCACCTCCAACAATAAAGCCCAACAACGGAAGCATTACATCAGGGAGTATGAAACAAATTAATAAAATAAAAATAACGAGAGCTACCCACATATTCCAACCAGTATGATTTCCAATTAGTTTTAATTAACTAATCGAAAACTCCAACGTATTTATGCGAGGTCGACCAAAGCTTTTAAGTAACTACGTTGGAGTTTCCAATATTTTTACGGTTTTCGCCGTTATATCGTTGTGTTATTCGTGGTCATTTCGCATCCGATGCTTAGACTGCAAAGTTAGTCATTTTCGGTGAGATTCACGGTATGTAATCAAAAAATCTGCGAATTGGTTTGAAGAACTCAGTCTTCAGATTTGAAAAACCAGGTCTTTTTTCGAATTCTTAGGTTGAGCGAAACGACTACAATAGTTTTCAACAATAGCTTCGACTATGGTAGCAAATATGGTCGTGAGCTGACAGGCGGAAAACGCATGCGGTGTATATAAACGCGCGGGCGTGTGCCTTATAATTGGAAAATTCTTTGTAATTTTGCAGTCACGAAGAAAAAATTGAACCAAAGATATGAACATTTCCTACAAATGGCTTAAAGAATACATCAGTCTGCCGGCCGACGTCACACCCCGGCAGGTGGCCGACGCGCTGACATCCATCGGACTGGAAACCGGCAGTGTGGAACGCGTAGAAAGCATCCGCGGCGGACTGCGCGGCATCGTGGTCGGAAAGGTGCTCACATGCGTCGAGCATCCCGACAGCGACCATCTGCACGTGACCACCGTCGACCTCGGCGGCGAGGCGTCCGAGCAGATAGTGTGCGGCGCACCCAACGTGGCCGCCGGCCAGACCGTTGTAGTGGCCACCGTCGGCACCACGCTCTACGACGGCGACAAGGAATTCAAAATCAAGAAATCGAAAATACGCGGCGTAGAGTCCATGGGCATGATCTGCGCCCACGACGAGATAGGCACCGGCACGAGCCACGACGGCATAATCGTGCTGCCCGACGGAGCCGCAGCTCCCGGCACTCCCGCCGCCGAATATTTCGGCCTGAGCGACGACTATGTGCTGGAAGTCGACCTCACGCCCAACCGCATCGACGCCGCATCGCATTTCGGCGTGGCGCGCGACCTCAACGCATGGGCCGGCATACACGCCGCCGCATCGGAGCTGCACAAGCCCGCGGTCGACGATTTCAAGGCCGGACAGCCCGGGCAGCCAGGCGCCATAGCCGTGAGCGTGGAGGCCCCGCAGGCATGCACCCGCTACGCCGGTGTCACCGTGCGCGGCGTGCACGTGGCCGAAAGCCCCGAGTGGCTGCGCCAGCGCCTCGAAACCATAGGCATACGCCCCATCAACAACATTGTCGACATCACCAACTACATACTCCACGCCTTCTGCCAGCCGCTGCACTGCTTCGACGCCGCACGCATAGGCGGAGGCCGCATCGTGGTGCGCACCTGCCCCGAAGGCACCCGATTCACCACGCTCGACGGCAAGGAGCACACCCTCACCGAAGCCGACCTCATGATATGCGACGCCGAGCGCCCCATGTGCATGGCAGGCGTGTTCGGAGGCCTCGACTCGGGTGTGACCGACACCACCACCGACATTTTCATCGAAAGCGCATGCTTCAACCCCACCAGCGTGCGCCGCACGGCACGCCGCCACGGCATCAGCACCGACTCCAGCTTCCGCTTCGAGCGCGGTGTCGACCCCAACGGATGCCTCTACGCGCTCAAACTGGCAGCGCTGATGGTGCAGCAGCTCGCCGGAGGTGAAATCACCGGCGAAGTAATCGACATATACCCGCAGCCCGTGCAGCCCGCGCGCGTGGAGTTCGCCTACGACGATTTCAACCGCGCTGTGGGCGCCGAAGTGCCCCGCACCACCGTCGACGACATACTCCGCCTGCTCGAAATCAAAGCCACGCCCGACGGCCACGGACGCCTCAGCCTCGAGGTGCCCACATACCGCGTCGACGTCACACGCCCCTGCGACGTGTACGAAGAACTGCTGCGCATCTACGGCTACAACAACATCCCCATGCCCGCATCGCTGCACAGCTCGCTCGGCGTAAAGGCACGCAGCGACGTCGACGACGACCTGCGCCGCACCATCAGCGACCAGCTCACCGGCGCCGGCTACCACGAGATACTCAACAACTCCCTCACCGCCGAGGCATACTACCGCGACCTCGCCGAGCTCTCGGCCGAAGGCTGCGTGCGCCTGCTCAACCCCCTGAGCCAGGACCTCAACGTGCTGCGCCGCACCCTCCTGTTCGGAGGCCTGCAGGCGCTGGCGCGCAACATCAACCGCCGCAACGCCGACCTGCGCATGTATGAGTTCGGCGACGTGTACTCCATGACCCCCGGCGCTGAAATCAGCGCCGAGCGCCCGCTCGCACCCTTCAGCGAAGGCAAGCGCCTGGCCATGTGGCTCACCGGCAACTTCACGCCCGCCCACTGGAACCATCCCGCCGAGGCAGCCACCTTCTACCACCTGCGCGCCGAAGCCGACAAAGTGATGGCACGTCTGGGCATCACCCCCGCCGAGCTGCAGCTCACGCAGGGCGAGAACGACCTGCTGAGCCCCGCGCTCATCGTGGCCACTCGCTCGGGCAAGACCATAGGCGCCATGGGCGTGGTGCGCCACGCGCTGGCCGCCGCGGCCGACGTGCACCAGCCCGTGTTCTTCGCCGAATTCGACTGGAGCGCCCTGCTCGACATGGCCGCACGCCACCGCACGCAGTTCGCGCCCCTGCCCAAGACGCAGGCCGTAAGGCGCGACCTGTCGCTGCTCGTCGACAACGGCGTGCGCATGGCCGACATCGAACGCGAGGTGCGTGCCGCCGAGCGCAAGCTCCTGCGGCGCGTCGAGCTCTTCGACGTGTACGAGGGCGACAAGCTCCCCGCCGGCAAAAAGAGCTACGCCATAGCCGTATATCTCCAGGACGACGAGAAGACCCTCAACGACAAACAGATAGACGCCATCATGGCCAAAATCACAAGCCGCATCACCGGCAACCTCGGCGCCGAACAGCGCTAAGGACATCCCGCGCGCCCGCGCGTACATTTTACAATAAGAATCATATAAACCCAACTCATACAATCCACCACCAATGGGAAGAGCATTTGAATATCGCAAAGCCCGCAAGCTCAAGCGCTGGGGCAACATGTCGCGCACGTTCACGCGCATAGGCAAGGAAATCACCATCGCCGCCAAGGCCGGCGGTCCCGACCCC
>CAMWTJ010000041.1 GCA_947177185.1 uncultured Porphyromonadaceae bacterium
AGGGCGGTATCAACGCAGCCAAGAACTATCAGAACGACGGCGACAGCGTGTACCGACTCTTCTACGACACCGTGAAAGGCGGCGACTTCCGCTCGCGCGAAGCCAACGTGTACCGCCTGGCAGAAGTGTCCAACAACATCATTGACCAGTGCGTGCAGCAGGGTGTGCCCTTCGCCCGCGAATACGGCGGCCTGCTGGCCAACCGCTCCTTCGGCGGCGCACAGGTGAGCCGCACATTCTACGCCAAAGGCCAGACCGGCCAGCAGCTGCTGCTCGGCGCCTACGCATCGCTCAACCGCCAGATTCAGAAAGGCACCGTCAAGAGCTTCAACCGCCGCGAGATGCTCGACATCGTGATAATCGACGGACGCGCACGCGGTGTGATCATGCGCAACCTCGTCACCGGCGAAATCGAACGCTACGCAGCCCACGCCGTGGTGCTCGCAACCGGCGGCTACGGACGCGCCTTCTTCCTCAGCACCAACGCCATGGGCTGCAACGGCTCCGCTGCCGTGCAGGCCTTCAAGAAAGGCGCCTACCTGGCCAACCTCGCCTTCACTCAGATACACCCCACGTGCATACCCGTGCACGGCGAAGACCAGAGCAAGCTCACACTCATGAGCGAATCGCTCCGCAACGACGGACGCATCTGGGTGCCCAAAAAGAAAGAAGACGCCGAAGCCATTCGCGCCGGACGCAAGAAACCCACCGACATTCCCGACGAAGACCGCGACTTCTACCTCGAACGCCGCTATCCCGCCTTCGGCAACCTCTGCCCCCGCGACATCGCCTCGCGCGCCGCTAAGGAACGCTGCGACGCCGGCTACGGCGTAGGCACCGGCAACGCCGTCTACCTCGACTTCAAATACGCCATCGAGCGCCTGGGCGAAGACGTCGTGCGCGACCGCTACGGCAACCTCTTCGACATGTATCAGATGATCTCCGACGACAACCCCTACCAGACGCCGATGATGATCTTCCCCGCCAGCCACTACACCATGGGCGGCATATGGGTCGACTACGAGCTGCAGACATCCGTCAAGGGCCTCTTCGCCATCGGCGAGTGCAACTTCTCCGACCACGGCGGCAACCGCCTCGGCGCATCCGCGCTCATGCAGGGCCTCGCCGACGGATACTTCGTGCTGCCCTACACCATGCAGAACTATCTCGCCGACCAGATCAAGGTGCCCCACTTCCGCACCGACGCGCCTGAGTTCGACGAAGCCGAGAAGGGCGTGCGCGAGCGCATAGCCAAGCTCATGGCCATCAAGGGCACCAAGAGCCCCGACGAGATACACAAGAAGTTGGGCCACGTGATGTGGAACCTCGTGGGCATGGGACGCACACTCCAGGGACTCGTCAAAGCCCTCGGCGAAATCGAGCAGGTGCGCAACGAGTTCTACACCGACCTCCGCGTCGTAGGCTCCGCCGACGACCTCAACACCGAGCTCGAAAAGGCGCTCCGCCTCGAAGACTTCCTCGTGATAGCACGCATGATGGCTATCGACGCCCTCAACCGCAACGAAAGCTGCGGCGCACACTTCCGCGAGGAATACCAGACCGAGGACGGCGAGGCCAAGCGAAACGACAAAGACTACATGTACGTAAGCTGCTGGAAATACACCGGCGAGGGCGTCAAACCCATACTCATCAAGGAGCCCCTCAAGTACGAAGCCATCCAGGTGCAGACCCGCAACTACAAGTCGTAACCATCTCCCTATCTCTAAAGCAACAATACAATGGAACATACAATCAGCGTAAATCTGAAAATCTGGCGTCAGCGTGGCCCCAAAGAGAAGGGACAGTTCGTCGACTATCACCTCGACAACGTAAGCACCGGCTCCAGCTTCCTTGAAATGCTCGACATGCTCAACCAGCAGCTCGTCGAGCAGGGCGAAGAGCCCGTGGTGTTCGACAGCGACTGCCGCGAAGGCATCTGCGGCATGTGCTCGCTCTACATCAACGGCCATCCCCACGGCCCCGTGCAGGGCATCACCACATGCCAGCTCCACATGCGCAAATTCAACGACGGCGACACCATCGTCATCGAACCCTGGCGCTCCGCCGCCTTCCCCGTGGTGCGCGACCTCATGGTAGACCGCAACGCCTTCGACAAAATCCAGCAGGCCGGCGGCTACGTGTCGTTCAACTGCGGCGGCGCACAGGACGCCAACAACCTCCCCATCAGCAAGGAAGTGGCCGACATGGCCATGGACTCCGCCACCTGCATCGGCTGCGGAGCTTGCGTGGCAGCCTGCAAAAACGGCTCGGCGATGCTCTTCGTATCGGCCAAGGTGAGCCAGTTCGCACTCCTGCCCCAGGGACAGGTGGAGCGCAAGCGTCGCGCCCGCGCCATGGTGCGCAAGATGGACGAGCTCGGCTTCGGCAACTGCACCAACACAGGCGCATGCGCAGCCGAGTGCCCCAAAAACATCTCGCTGAGCAACATCGCCCGCCTCAACCGCGAATTCATCAAAGCCAAGTGCGCTGAATAAGCCGCACGCGGCTCCCGCATCCCTATCCGGCTCCCCGCTCCGCTTTCGGAGCGGGGAGCTTTTTTTCGTCCGCCGGCGGCGCGCACTTGCATCTGCCGGAAAGTTTTGCTATATTTGTGAAATCAAATATTTTACCATGGCTCTGATTGATGTTATAAAATGGGAATCGAGCACGTCGGAACTCGCCCACTGCTGCGAGATCGACGACATCACGCTGGGCTCGCAGCTCGTGGTGGGTCCGGCGCAGACCGCCGTGTTTGTGCGCGGCGGCATGATATTCGACGAATTCGGCCCCGGCACGCACACACTCTCCACCTACAACCTGCCGCTGCTCAAGCACCTTACGGCAGCACCCTTCGGCGGCGTGTCGCCGTTTCAGGCGCAAGTATGGTTCGTCAACGGCATCTCGCTGCTCGACGGCAAGTGGGGCACCCAGACACCCATACAGATCGAAGACCCCAAATACGGCGTCATAGTGCCCGTGCGCGCCTACGGACAATACGGCTTTCATGTGTCAGACCCGCGCACGTTTCTGGAAAGACTCATAGGCAACATGCCGTCGTTCGCCACCGCACAGGTGGCCGAATATTTCCGCGGCGTCATACTCTCGAAGCTCACCGGCATAGTGTCCGACAAGATGTGCGCCGACGGCATGTCGGTCACCGGCATCAACACTCGCGTGGAAGAGCTTTCGGACTACGCTCTCGAACGCCTGCGCCCGGAATTCGCCGCCTACGGCATCGAGCTGGAGATGTTCAGGGTGATAAGCGTTTCCGTCAACGAGTCCGACCCCAGCTTCCGGCGCCTCAAGGAAGCCAAGGACGCACTTGCTCGCATCACCATAATGGGCCGCGACAACTACCGCCTTGAGCGCAGCTTCGACGTGCTCGACAGCGCCGCCGGCAACGAAGGCGGAGCTGTGGGTGCCGCCGTGGGCCTCGGGGCCGGCTTGAGCTTCGGCCGCGAGATAAGCGCCCTCGCCATAGGTCAGATGGCGGCCGCCGACACCCCGCCGCCGCTACCCGGCGCAGCTCAGGCCGCCGCACCCATATATCTCGGCATCGACGGACGGCAGGAAGGCCCTATGGACACGGAAGCCGTGACAGCCGCGTTCATGGCGGGCCGCATAGGTCCGCGCACGCTGGCATGGCGACGCGGCATGGCCGCGTGGACACCGCTGGCCGACATGCCCGAATTCGCCTTCATGTGCCACGACTGTCCGCCGCCACTGCCACATGAGTAAGGGCTCGTTCCAGACCTGCACCGGCTGCGGCGCGCCGCTGCGCGGCCGCGTGTGCGAATTCTGCGGCACCAGGGCCGCAGCCCGCACGGGCGGCGGCACGCTCATACAGCCCTTTCTCGCCGACCGCGACGACGCCCTGCGCTGTTTCTACACCGACCTCGAGCGCTCGCGCCGCGGCTATGAGGGCACGCTCTGCATGCCCTCGCTATTTGAAATACTGCAGCACGTAAGGGCCACGCCGTATTTTGTGCCCGTGGTGCATTTCGAGGGCGAAGTGGCCGGCAAGAGCCTTGCATGCGCCATAGCCGACCCGGGCCCTTCGTTCGCCCGCGCGGATGCTCTCGACACTCTGCCGGAAACCATCGCCGACGACGCAGTGGACTTCACCTCCGCAGAAGCCGTGATTGACTCATACTGCGAGGCCGACCGCGACGACGAAGCGCCCGAGATTGTAAACCCCGGTATCGAGGCTCCATCCGACGAGTGCTACTTCGAGCTGCTCAAGCGCTTTGACATGCCGCGCGCATCCCTCGCCACCGTAAGCGAAAAAGTGAGATGGCGCATCTGCTTCACCCCCGTATGGATGCTGGAATTCAAGCTCGACGGCGAGCCATGGCGCATAGCCGCCGACGGCACCACGGGACGCATGTCGCAGAATCGGTTCGAGCAGCTGCACCACCACGCCATGTGCCGCCTGAACGTGAGCATGAAGCAATACCTGCACAAACAGGAACAGGTGCAGCGGGCCGCCGACAAGAACGTCGACAAGGGCTGTTCGATCGGTTGCGCCGCCCTGATGTTTCTGTTTCTGCTGATTTTCGGCAACCTTACCGACAATATAGTCATGACGGCCATACTGATAGGCATAGCCGCCGTCACCGGCTTTTTCATGAGCAAGTCGACAGACAAAGAACGGAAAGAAGAAGAAGACCACATGGCCGATTTCGAACAAGCGCGCTTCGGCACGCTGCAACAGACCATACGCGACTACTACATGCGTACCTACGGCACCGAAACCTTCGTGAGCGACCGGCGCCGCCGTCTGACTGTTAAATAAACTTAATAATCGGCCGCCGCGGCGCCCGGGCACGCACAAAAGGGCTGTGTTGCGCGCAAAAACACTACCTTTGTCGCATGGAAGAAGAAATCGAGCAGCTCACGCGGGCCATAGCGCACATCCCTACGGCCGCGCTCTACATGAGCCGCGCGCGGCTGCTGTGGCGCCTCCAGCGGCATGCCGCCGCCATGGCCGACTTCGAAAAAGCCGCCGCGATGGAAGGCCCCGGCTCGGGTGCGGCAGCCGCGCTGCAGATGGCGCGCGACGTGCTCGACTACCGCAACACCGACATGCTCAATCCCTGACTATTCACGCAAGCCTGCAACACCGAAACCTCTTTATCCGCAAAAGTGTTGTATATTTGCACATTCATAACCATTTTCATACTCTATGACATCTTTTGAAGAACTGGGCGTTGCGCCCGCGCTGCTCCGTGCCATCGCCGACATGGGCTTTGAAAACCCCATGCCCGTGCAGGAAAAGGTAATACCCGAACTGCTCGGCGACAACCGCGACCTCGTGGCCCTCGCACAGACCGGCACAGGCAAAACCGCCGCCTTCGGCCTGCCGCTGCTGCAGCTCACCGACGCATCGCGCCGCGAGCCGCAGGCACTCGTGCTCGCACCCACGCGCGAGCTCTGCCTGCAGATAGCCGGCGACCTGGCCGACTTCGCCAAATATATGCCCGACGTGCACATACTGCCCGTCTACGGCGGCTCCAGCATCGAGAGCCAGATGCGCTCGCTGCGACAGGGAGTGCAGATCATCGTGGCCACACCCGGCCGCCTCATCGACCTTATCGGACGCGGAGTCGTGCACCTCGAAGGCGTGCACACGGTGGTGCTCGACGAAGCCGACGAAATGCTCAACATGGGATTCGTCGACAGCATCAACGACATACTCGACCACGTGCCCGACGACCGCAAGCTCCTGCTCTTCTCGGCCACCATGCCGGCAGAAGTGGCGCGCATAGCCGCGCGCTACATGCGCGAGCCCAAAGAAATAGTGGTGGGCACGCGCAACGAGGGCGCAGCCAACGTGCGCCACATCTACTACATGGTGCAGGCGCGCGACAAGTACGCCACACTCAAGCGCGTGGCCGACTACAACCCCAGCATCTACGCCATCATATTCTGCCGCACGCGACGCGACACCCAGGAGGTGGCCGACGCGCTCATACACGACGGCTACAACGCCGACGCTCTGCACGGCGACCTCTCGCAGCAGCAGCGCGACCTCACCATGCGCAAGTTCCGCGACCGCGTCACGCGGCTGCTCGTGGCCACCGACGTGGCCGCACGAGGCCTCGACGTCGACGACCTCACACACGTGATAAACTACGGACTGCCGGAGGACACCGCCGTCTACACCCACCGCTCCGGCCGCACAGGCCGTGCAGGCAAGGCCGGCACAAGCGTGGCCATCATACACTCGCGCGAAAAAGGACGCCTGCGCGAGATAGAGCGCATCATAGGCAAGACCTTCGAGCGCATGGACGTGCCCACGCCCGACCGCATCATCGAAAAACAGCTCTACTCGCTGGCCGACCGCCTCGAGCGCGTAGCCGTCAACGACAACGAGATAGACAAATACGTGGCCGGAGTGGAAAAGAAACTGTCGTGGCTCTCCACCACCGACCTCCTCAAGCGCGTGCTCTCGCTCGAGTTCAACCGACTGCTCGACTACTACAAGGACGCGCCCGCCATAGAGAACATCTCCGACCGCCCCGAACGCAAAAAGAAAAACGAAGCCCCCGCCACGCCGCGCGACAAAGACCGCCGCACAGCCGAGCGTGGCATGGCGCGCATCTACGTCAACGCAGGCAAAAGCGACGGCTTCTACGCCGGCAACCTCATTGACCTGCTCAACCACACCGTAGAGGGACAGCGCGTCGACGTGGGACGCATCGACCTTATGCCCGGCTACTCGCTGTTCGACGTGCGCAAAGCCGACGCGTCACGCGTGGTGGCAGCCCTCAAAGGCGCCGATTTCCTCGGCAAGCGCCTCTACAGCGAAATAGCCGACGCCGACAAGGACTACGCGCGCGCATCGTCGCGCAAAAGCCGCGGCGAGGCCCCTGCACGCGACAAAAAACGAAACCGTAAATTCAAAAAATGAACCTCCGCACCCTACTCGCAGCCACAGCACTGCTCGCAGCAGGCGCCACGGCGGCACACGCCGCCGCGCCCGCCGACACGCTGGCGGCAGTCACGGCCGGCCACATCAGCGCCACCATGACGGCCCGCGACGCCGGCAGCGCACAGTGGTTCTTCGCCATGGCGCCCGACGACGTGATGCCCCTGCTGCCGGCCAACACGCGCCTCGACATGCTCGACTACTACAACAGCGGCCTGGCGCGCCCCTCGCGCAACGCCGCGGGAGGCGAGGCCATGCTCACCTCGTCGGCCGACCGACGCCTCACCTTCGTGCTCGGCGACAGCACCACCTGCGAGCTCGCCGTGTTTGCCGGACGCGCCGACACCATAGTGGCCCTCATCGAAACCATACGCTTCCCCATGGCCGACAGCCGCATCAGCTGGTTCGACGGCAGCTGGAGCCCCGTCGCGCCCCCCGTGGCCGAGCCCCGGCTGGCCGACTGGCTCACACCCGAAGGCCGCCGGCGCCGCGCCGAAGCCGAGGCTGAGCTGCCCTTCATCACGGCCGAGGCCACGGCCGACCCCGACAGCCGCACCATCACCTTCCGCCGCACCATCGACTCCTACTTCCTGCCGCAGCAGGCACCCGCCGCACTCGGGCTTCTGCGCCCCTCGCTCACCGTGCGCCTGCCCCGATAGACACACACGCGCAGCCGCGGCGCCCCCACTGCCACACGCCGCGGCCGCCGCGTTTTTGATATGTCGGGAATTCTGCTTATATTTGCATGTCTAATCATGCACATATATGTAATGAAGCATCTCTCTATAGTGGCAGTCGTGGCGGCCGCATCGGCCATCTCCGCCCCGGCACAGCTCAACTCCTCAGCCTCACAGGGCTATATGGCGCGCGGCATGGAAATGCTCGCCGTCAAAAACTACTCCGGCTGCATCGACCAGCTGACGCGCGTAGACCGCGCCACCCTCTCCCCCGAAGCCCTCGAGCGCATGGACTGGGCGCTCGCCGAAGCTGCTTTCGGCACCTCAGGCGCAGCAGCCATGCCGCATTTCCGCCATTTCCTGGCAGCATACCCCTACTCGCTGCTGCGGGCCCGCGCGCAGATGCGCGTGGCCGACTGCCTCTTCACACAAAGCTATCCCGAAGCCCTCAAAGCATACCTCGAGGTGGACCCCGACGCACTCGACGCCGACCGGCGCGAGGACCTCGACTACCGCATCGCCTACTGCATGCTGCAGACAGGCAGCCTCGACATGGCTGCAAAGCACTTCGCGCGGCTCACGGCCACGAAACGCTACGGCGCCGCCGCACGCTTCTACTGCGGCTACATAGCCTACGCCTCCGGCGACTACAGCGAGGCCGAGCGCATGCTCGCGCAGGCCGACACGCACAGCGCCCCCGGCGACATGGCGCCGTACTACCTGGCACAGATATACTACCGCACCGCGCGCTACGACAAAGCCCTCGCGCAGGCACGCACGCTGCTGCGCCGCCGCGGCGTCAGAGCCGATTTCACCGCCGAGGCCAACCGCATAGCCGGCGAGTCGCTCTACCAGACAGGGCAGTACGCCGAAGCCATCCCCTACCTGCGCCGCTACGTCGGCGCCGACGAGTCGCCCCTGCCTTCGGCACTCTACATACTCGGACTCGCCGAATACGCCGAAGCCGACTACGACACCGCCATCGACCACCTCGGACAGGCCACCGGCGCCGACGACGCCATGGCACAGAGCGCCTACCTCTACATAGGCCAGGCCATGATGCACCGCGGCGACACACAGGCCGCAGTCCTGGCCTTCGACAAGGCCATGCGCATGGCCCACGACCCCGCCGTGCAGGAAACCGCCTGCTACAACTACGCCGTGGCACGCATGCAGGGCGGCACAGTGCCCTTCGGCAGCAGCGTGCGCGCCTTCGAGGAGTTCCTGCAGCGCTTCCCCGGCAGCGACCACGCCGCGCAGGTGCAGGAATACATCGTCACAGGCTACCTCACCGACAACGACTACGACAGCGCCCTCGCATCCATACAGCGCATGCGCAACCCCTCGCAGCGCGTGCTCGGCGCCAAGCAGCGCATACTCTACACCCTGGGCTCGCGCAAGCTCGCCGGCGGCGACGCCGCCACGGCCGCATCGCTGCTGCGCCAGGCCGACGCACTCGCCTCCGCCGGCGACGAAGCCACCGCACGCGAAACACGCCTCGCACTGGGCGAAGCCCTCTACCTCACCGGCGACTACGACGCCGCCGCCGGCGCCCTGCTCGACTACCTGCGGCGCACACCCGCCGCCACACCCAACGCCGCCGTGGCGCGCTACGACCTCGGCTACGTGCGCTTCGCGCAGAAACGCTACGCCGACGCCGCCGAAAACTTCAGCATCGCCGCCGAACGCGGCGCCTCGCTGAGCCCCGAAGCCACTGCCGACGCGTTCAACCGCCTCGCCGACACATACTACTACGCATCCGACTTCGACACCGCCGAAAAATACTACGACAAGGCCTACGCCACCTATCCCTCGGCCGGCGACTACGCACTCTTCCAGAAAGGCGTCATGCAAGGCTACCGCCGCAACCACAAGGCCAAGACAGCCACCCTCGCACGCATGCGCTCGGAATTCCCCTCGTCGGGACTCGTGCCCGACGCGCTGCTCGAAACCACCGAGAGCCAGATTCAGACCGGCGACAACGCCGGCGCCATAGCCACCTACCGCGAGCTCATAGCCGCATATCCCGGCACCGCACAGGGCCGCAAAGGCCACCTGCAGCTGGCGCAGACACTGCTCAACGCCGGCCGGCGCGCCGAAGCCACCGACACCTACCGCGACATCGTGCGCGCATATCCCACCAGCGCCGAGGCCGCCGAAGCGGCCGAAGCCCTCAAGCGCATCAGCGCCGACGACGGCACCCTGCAGCAGCACATGGAGTTCCTGGCATCGGTCGACGGAGCACCGCGGATGGACGTGGGCGAGGCCGACCGCCTGAGCTACGACGCCGCCGACAAGGCCCTCGTGACCGCCTCCGACCCCTCGCGCATGCTCGCCTACCTGCGCCAGTATCCCGACGGAGCCTTCCGCCCGCGCGCCCACGAAAGCCTCATGCTGCACTACAGCGCCGCCGGCGACCACGCCGCCGCACTGGCCCAGGCCGAGGAAATAATATCCCGCTACCCCGACCACTCCGCAGCCGAAGCCGCCCTGGCCCTGAAGGCCGACGACGACTACGCCGCCGGACGCGGCGAGGCCGCCCTGCGCCACTGGCGCATGCTCGAGCAGAAAGCATCGTCGGCCGCACGCCTCAACGCCGCACGCATGGGCATCATGCGCGTGGGACGCGACATCGCCGACTACACGCTCGTGGAGCAGGCCGCCGACGCGCTGCTGGCGTCGTCGACACTCGGAGCCGAAAACCGCACCGAGGCCACCTTCTCCAAAGCGCTCGCGCTTGACGCACGCGGTCAGCGCGACGAAGCGCGCAGCCTCTGGGCTTCGATAGCCGACGCCACCGACGAGCTGTACGGCGCCAAAGCCGCATACTCGCTCGCACAAAGCCTCTTCGACGACGGACAGACCGACCGCGCGCGCACCCGCACCGAAGCGCTCACGGCCAGCGGCACACCGCACGCCTACTGGCTGGCACGCGGATTCATACTCCTGAGCGACATCTACGCCGCACAGGGCAAGAACTTCGAGGCACGCGAATATCTCAACGCCTTGCGCGACAACTATCCCGGCAGCGAAACCGACATAATCGACATGATCGACACACGCCTCTCAAAACTGAAGAAGCAATGAAACGACTCATCAACATATTTCTCCTTACAGGCGCCCTCGCCGCCAGCGCTCAGGACCTGAGCACCGAAATCACCGTCGACCGCACCATCGTGCCCGCCGAGCGCGCCGCCTCGCGCCTGACATCGGTGCATCCGCAGATACTCTCGCAGCCCGTGGCGGCCACGCGCATCGACATGGCAGAATACGACGGCCCGGGCTCCGTCACACGCTCGGCACGCGTGCTCGCACCGGCGGCATGGGCCGACACCTTCGCCCTGTCGCCCTACCGAGGCTATGTGGCCGGAGGATATTTCCCCGCCTACAACCTGGCCCTCTCCGCCGGCTACCGCATACTGCAGTCGGCCGACACCCGCCTGGGCGTATGGCTGCAGTTCGACGGCCTGAGCTACAAAGGCGCCCCCGACCGCGAAGAGCCCGACAGCAAGCTGCGCTTCAAAAACAACACCGCGGCCGCCGGAGTCGATTTCGACCACCGCTTCGGCCGCGCGGGCGTGCTCACGGCAGGCGCATCCTACAGCTACGGCAACATTGTGGCCCCCACCGACAGGTGCGTGGGCAACCACGACATATCCATGGCCGATGCACACGCCACGTGGTATGGCCGCGCCGGCAGCATCGGCTACCACGCCGGAGCCCGCCTGCGCACATTCGGCGTGCACGAATACTGCGCCGGCGACTACGACCTCGGCTGGGTGCCCTTCCCCCCCGGCACCACCGTGCGCAAAAAAGGCACCGAGGTGAACTACGAATTCGCGGCCGGCGTGACCGCACGCATCGGCCGGAAGGCTTCGGGCCAGCGCATAGGCCTTGAGCTTAAAGCCGACATGCTGTCGCGCCCCGACGCCACCGCCATAAGCGTCGACGAAAGCCACCCCTACGGCGTGCTCCGCGTCTTCGCCCCCGCTCCCGGCGGCACGCTCGGAGTGATTTCGGCCACACCCTACTACACGCTCGGACAGTCGGGCCGCGGACTCAACCTGCGCCTCGGCGCGCGCGTCGACATCAGCACCGGCGGCAGCGGCAAAAAATTCCACATAGCGCCCGCAGCCATGGCATCCTACAGCCTCGACGGATTTTCCGTCTACGCGCGCGCCGGCGGCGGCGAGGTGCTCAACACGCAGCGCTCGCTCTACGACATCACCCCCTTCTTCCCCGTGGGCATGCAGCAGCAGCGCTCGCACGTGCCTCTCACGGTCGACGGCGGCGTGTGCATAGGCCCCTTCGCAGGCATCGGCGTAGAGATATTCGGCGGCTGGGCACGCGCCAACGACTGGCTCATGCCCGCCATGGCAGGCATGAACTTCAGCTCCGCAGGCACACCGCTGTTCCTGCCCGTCGACATCAAAGGCGCCCACGCCGGCGTGCGCGCGAGCTACGACTACCGCTCCATCGTGCACGTGAACGCATCCGTGGAATTCGCCCCGCAGAAAGAGCACTCAGGCTACTACCTCTGGCGCGACCGCGCCAAAATGGCCGTCAAAGCCGAAGCCACGGTGCGCCCCATATCGCGGCTCGAGCTCAAAGCCTCCTACGAGCTGCGCACCGACCGCGCCGCCTACGGCTACTACGCCACCGGCGAGGCGCAGCGCCTCGACCTCGGCAACGCCGGCCTCCTGGGCTTCGGCGCCGTCTACAGCATCACACCCGCCCTCGACGTATTCGCCCGCGGAGAAAATCTGCTGGCGTGCAAATACCTCATAGTGCCCGGCGTGCCCGCGCAGGGAGTGCACGGACTGCTGGGAGCATCATTCCGCTTCTGACAAATTTCTCCTTCATTCACATCAGGTTTCAGATATGTTCAGTTTCTTTAGAAAAAAAGCACCCGCGCAGCTGTGGTTCAAAACCGACATACACTGCCACATACTGCCGGGCATCGACGACGGCAGCCCCACGCCGGAGCGTTCGCTCGAACTTGTGGAACGCATGCAGCAGTGGGGCATAGAGCGCATTTTCGCCTCGCCGCACGTCACCCAGGGTTCGTTTCCGAACACCCCGCAGACCATAGCCGACGCGCGCCGGCGCCTGCAGAGCGCCCTCGACGCCGCCGGATGCGGGCTCATGCTCTCCAACTCCGCCGAATACCGCCTCGACGACCTCTTCGCCGAGCACCACAGCAGCGGAATCCTGCAGACTCTGCCTGAAAAACGCCTGCTCTGCGAAAACTCCTTCATACAGGAGCCCATGGGCCTCGACGCACTCTTCTTCGACCTGCAGGTGGAAGGCTTCCGCCCCATACTCGTGCACCCCGAGCGCTACTACTATTACTATGCCCACCCCGAGCGCTACCAGGCCATACACCACGCCGGCGTGGAGTTCCAGATCAATCTGCTCAGCCTGGCCGGATACTACGGCAAGGACGAAAAACGCATGGCCGAGAAACTTATCGAGATGGGACTGGTGGACTACATAGGCTCCGACCTCCACGGCCGCCGGCACGCCGACTGCATAGACGCCTACCTCGAGTCGCGCGACTGCAAGCGCCACCGCGCCGCCCTGGAAGGAATCCTCAAAAACGACTCCATCCCCAACCCCTGAACGCCACGCACATGCCCCACACACAACCACACAGCGCTGACACCGCGCCGCGCACCGTCAGCAGCGCCGAAGCCGCCGATGTGCTGGCGCGCGGAGGCGTGATAGCCTATCCCACCGAAACCGTATGGGGCATAGGCTGCGACGCCACCGACAGCCGCGCCGTGCGCCGCATTTTCGACATCAAGCGCCGCGCCGAAGCCAAGGCCCTCATCACCCTGGTGCCGTCGGTAGCCGCGCTCGAGCGCTGGGTCGACGACATACCCGACGTGGCCTACGAGCTGCTCGACGCGGCCGTGGACCCGCTCACCGTGGTCTACGACCATCCCCGCGGCCTCGCCCCCGAGCTGCTCGCCCCCGACGGCTCGGCAGGCCTGCGCATAGTGCCCCTGCCCATCTTCCGCAAGTGGCGCAAGCCGCTGGTGAGCACATCGGCCAATATCAGCGGCGCCCCGGCGCCCCGCACGCTCGCCGAGCTCTCGCCGGAAATCATAGCCGCCGTCGACGCCATTGTGTCGCCCGCCGACGCGCCCCCCGCCGCCGGCCGCCCCTCCACAGTGATAAAAATCAGCGACGGAGGACTGTTCAAAATACTGCGTAAATAACACCCGCCCCGCCCATGACCACGGTCGCACTCCAACGCCTGCGCTACATGAGCGCCGACTATCTGACACTCAATCTCGGATGGCTGGCCTTCAACGTCGTGCGCTACAACTCGCTGCCGCTGGACTGGGCGCAGTCGTTCGGGCAGTTTTTCGGCACTCCGCACGTGCTGCTCGGCCAGCTGCTCGTGCCGCTGCTGGCCATAGCCATGTTTGCCGTGTCGGGCTACTACAACTCGCCCTTCGACAAGTCGCGCGTCGACGACGTGCTGAACACCTTCGGCGTGTCGGCCGTCACGGCCGTCACGGTGTTCTTCGCCGTGCTCGTCAACGACGACATACCCGAGCGCCTGCTCAACTACCAGCTGCTGACCATACTATGGCTCCTGCTGGCAGTGCCGGTGTATGCCGTGCGCCACATGGTGACCGCGCGCGCCAAACGCATGATCAGCGACGGGCGCCTGCGCTTCGGCACCCTGATAGTGGGCACCGGCCCCAAGGCGCTCGAGCTGCGCCGCCGCCTGCAGAAGATACCCACCGCCATGGGCTTCGACATACTGGGCCACGCCCGGACCGACGACGCCGCGGGCGACGGCGACCACCTGACACTCGACGAGGCCGCCGACATGGTGCGCGACGGCATCGTGGCCAACGTGATACTCGCTCCCGAGGACGAGAGCACCACCGCCACGGCCGCACTCATAGGCCGCTTCGTGCCGCTGGGATGCGGCGTCTACATGGTGCCCGACCTCTACAACCTGCTCACCGTGCGGCCGCGCGTCAACTCCGTGGCCAACGAGCCGCTTATCAACGTCAGCGCCACCGGCCTCTCGGCAGGCGCCGCCAACCTCAAGCGCCTCGGCGACATAGCAGCCTCGGCGCTCGCGCTCGTGGTGCTTGCGCCGCTGTACCTGGCCATAGCCATAGCCGTCAAGGCCGACTCGCCCGGGCCCGTATTCTACTCGCAGGAGCGCATCGGCTACCGCAAACGCCGCTTCCGCATACACAAATTCCGCACCATGCGCCCCGACGCCGAGGCCGCGGGGCCGCAGCTCAGCCGCGACGGCGACCCCCGCATCACACGCGTAGGCGCCGTGCTGCGCAAATACCGCCTCGACGAGCTGCCGCAGTTCTGGGACGTGCTCCGCGGCAAGATGAGCCTCGTGGGCCCGCGCCCCGAACGCGACTACTACCTGCGGCAGATAGAGCGGCGCGCGCCCTACGTGAGCCTCATACACCAGGTGCGCCCCGGGCTCACCTCGTGGGGCGTGGTCAAGGTGGGCTACGCCGTCGACGTGGACCAGATGATACGCAGGCTGCAATACGACCTGCTGTACATCGAAAACGTGTCGCTCGGCATCGACCTGCGCATCATGCTCCACACCGTCAACACCGTTTTCACAGGCAAAGGACTATAACTCATGCAAGAATACACCGCTTACGACGCTGCCGACGACGACGTCGAACCCGGCACCGGCCCCGAAACCACACCGCGCCCGCGCAGCATGCACGCCGTGCTGATGCGCTTCATACAGTGGCGCGAGCACCACGTCAAGGAAAAAGACTTCGTGCTCGTGCTCGCGCTGTTCGTGGGCATCTTCGCCGGCCTCGCGGCCATGGTGCTGAAATGGCTCATACACAACATCAGCCGCCTGCTCACCACACACATCAACATAGCCCAGGGCAACTACCTCTACATCCTGCTGCCCGCCGTAGGCGTGGTGCTGGTGGCGCTCTACGTGCGCTACATAGTCAAGGACGACATCTCGCACGGCGTCACGCGCGTGCTCTACGCCATATCGCAGAACAAAAGCCGCCTGAAGCGCCACAACATCTACACCTCCGTGCTGGCCTCGTCGGTGACCATAGGCTTCGGCGGCTCCGTCGGCGCCGAGGGCCCCATAGTCTACACCGGCGCCGCCATAGGCTCAAACCTGGGCTCGATGTTCCGCCTCTCGCCGCGCATACTCATGATCCTCGTAGGCTGCGGCGCCGCCGCCGGCATAGCCGGCATCTTCAAGGCGCCCATAGCCGGCATGCTGTTCACGCTCGAGGTGCTGATGCTCGACCTCACCACCGTGAGCGTGATGCCGCTGCTCATAGCCTCCATCACCTCGGCCACCATAGCCTACGCCTACACGGGCTACGACTTCGAATTCTTCTTCGTGCAGAGCGAGGATTTCTACGTGGCCAAGATACCCTTCGCCATAGTGCTCGGACTGGTGTGCGGCCTGGTGTCGCTGTACTTCACCCGCACCATGAACATGATGGAAACCTTCTTCGGCCGCTTCACCAACCGCTGGAAACGCACCGCCGCGGGCTGTGTGATACTCTCGGCCCTGGTGTTTCTGCTGCCGCCACTCTACGGCGAAGGCTACGGCGCCATCACCGACCTGCTGGCCGGCGACACGTCGAGCGTGGTCAACGGCTCGCTATTCTACGGCGAGGGCTCGCAGACGTGGTTTCTCGTGCTGTTCATAGCCGTGATCATACTCTCCAAATCCTTCGCCACTTCGGCCACCAACGGAGCCGGAGGCGTGGGCGGCACCTTCGCCCCCTCGCTCTATGTGGGCTGCATGACGGGATTCCTCTTCGCCTTCGTGGCCAACATGATGGGCTTCGAAACCGTGCTCAGCACCAAGAATTTCGCTCTCATAGGCATGGCCGGAGTGATGAGCGGAGTGATGCACGCGCCGCTCATGGCCATCTTCCTCACGGCCGAGCTCACGGGCGGCTACGACCTCTTTCTGCCGCTGCTCATTGTGAGCACCATAGCCTACGGCACCATCAAGTTCTTCGAGCCATACAGCATCTACACCATGCGTCTGGCCAAGCGCGGCGAGCTGCTCACGCACCATAAGGACAAGGCCGTGCTGACACTGCTCAAGATTGACAATGTGATAGAAACCGACTTCCTGCCCGTGCGCCCCGAAATGAGCCTCAAGGACATGGTCGACACCATAGCCAAAAGCAGCCGCAACCTGTTTCCCGTGGTCGACGCCGAGGGCCGGCTCAAGGGCGTGGTGGTGCTCGACGAGATACGAAACATAATGTTCCGCCCCGACCTGTACCGCAAAATGTACGTCAGCAAATTCATGAGCATGCCGCCCGCGCGCATCGAAACCGGCATGAGCATGGACAAGGTGATGAAGACCTTCGACGACACCGGCGCCTGGAACCTGCCCGTGGTGGCCGACGACGGACGCTACGTGGGCTTCGTCAGCAAAAGCAAGATATTCACCTCCTACCGCCGCGTGCTGCGCCATTTCAGCGAAGACTGAGCGCACGCCGCCCAAGACCCCGTTCCCCAATATTTGTTAACGCTGGGGTCGCATATCTCTGAGTGATTTTTGTCTTGTGACGAAGGAGCGTAGCCTTAGCTACG
>CAMWTJ010000042.1 GCA_947177185.1 uncultured Porphyromonadaceae bacterium
TGTCGCAGCTCAACCGAAGCGTGGAGTCGCGCAGCGAGAACAAGCGCCCGCAGCTGAGCGACCTCCGCGAGTCGGGCGCCATAGAGCAGGACGCCGACATGGTGTGCTTCATACACCGCCCGGAGTATTACCTGCACAGCGACACCGACGCCAGCGGGCGCGACATACGCGGACTGGCTGAGTTCATCGTGGCCAAGCACCGCTCGGGCGCCGTGGACGATGTGAAGATGCGCTTCCGCGCGCCGGTGGCGCGTTTCGAGAACTGGAACGAGGCGTCGGTGGCCATAGAGCACGGCACGCACGCCTCGCGCCTCAACGACCAGCCCGCTGCCGCAGACGGCGCCGACGCGCTGCCGCAGGCGCAGCCGCTGGGCGGCGGCTCGGCCGACATCCTGGCGCCGCCTCCCGCCGGGCCGCTGCCTTTCTGAACCTACCGCACATATTACACTAACCACCTCATACATACACCTATGAACAAGACGCGCATACTCGTGACCGGCGGCACCGGCTACATCGGCAGCCACACTGCCGTGGAGCTCATAAACGCCGGCTACTCAGTGGTCATAATCGACAATCTCAGCAACAGCAACCGCGAGGTGCTCGACGGCATCGAGGCCATCACCGGCACACGTCCCGACTTCGTGGAGGGCGACTGCACCGACTTCGACACGCTGCGCCGGCTCTTTGCCGACTATCCCGGCATCAAGGGCATCATCAATTTCGCGGCGAGCAAGGCTGTGGGCGAATCGGTGAAGAAGCCGCTGCTCTACTACCGCAACAATCTGAACACACTCATCAACCTGCTCGACCTGATGGGCCCGAACGGCGTGGAGGGCATCGTGTTCTCGTCGTCGTGCACGGTGTACGGCGAGCCCGACCAAAACCCCGTGACGGAGAACACGCCCACGAAGAAGGCAACCTCGCCCTACGGCAACACCAAGCAGATATGCGAGGACATAATCCGCGACACTGTGGCCGCGGGCGCTCCTTTCGGCGCTATCCTGCTAAGGTATTTCAACCCTGTGGGCGCGCATCCGAGCGCTCTGATAGGCGAGCTGCCGCTGGGTGTGCCGCAGAACCTTATCCCCTACCTGACGCAGACGGCCATAGGCGTGCGCCCGATGCTGAGTGTGTTCGGCAACGACTATCCCACGCCCGACGGCACCTGCATCCGCGATTTCATCAATGTGGTGGACCTCGCCAAGGCCCACGTGGTGGCTGTGGAACGCCTCATAGGCCATAAGTGCGCTGAGGCCGTTGAGGTGTTCAACCTCGGCACGGGCGATGGTGTGAGCGTGCTTCAGCTCATCAACACGTTCGAGGCCGCCACGGGTGTGAAGGTGCCGCATGAGTTCGCACCGCGCCGCGAGGGCGACATCACGAAGGTGTGGGCCGACCCCACGCGCGCCAACACTGTGCTGGGCTGGAAGGCCGAAACTCCGCTGGCCGACACCATGCTCTCGGCATGGCGCTGGCAGCAGCATCTGCGCGAGAAAGGCATCATGTAGCGGCCCCGGCGCCACTGCACTACGCAACTGCGGCCGCCCGGCGGGATTTCGTATCCCCCCCACGGGCGGCCGCAGCCTGTGTCGGTGCGTGCCTGATCAGCAGTCGTAGAAGCGCGTGAAGGCGCGTATGGTGAGCTTGTGGTCGAGCGTCGAGGCCGTTTCGCGCGCGGAGTGCATGGCCCATACGGCGGCGCCCATGTCGACGCCTCGCAGCGGTATCTGTGAGGTGAGTATGTTGCCGAGGGTGGAGCCTCCGGCCACGTCGCTGTGGTTGACGAAATACTGCACGGGCACGTCGGCGTCGTCACACACGGCGGCGAACACGGCTGCGGAGTCGGCGTCGGTCATGTACTTGCAGTTGGCGTTGATTTTGATTACGGGTCCGCCGCCCAGGATCGGATGGTTTACGGGGTCGTACTTTTCGGCGTAGTTGGGGTGGAATCCGTGGGCGTTGTCGGCCGACACCATGAACGAGTCGGCCACAGCGCGGTAATAGTCCTCGTCGCTGCCGCCGAGGGCTGCGCATATGCGTCGCAGCGTGTGGTCGAGCACGGGCGACGCGGCTCCCTGCTTGGTGCCGGAGCCCGTTTCCTCGTTGTCGAAGATGGCCATCACGCGTGTGGCGCCGCTGCCTTCGGAGGCGAGCAGCGCCGTGAGTGCGGCGTGCACCATGCTGAGGTCGTCGAGGCGTCCGCTTGTGATGTATTCGCCGTTGAGTCCGACCACCGAGGCTCCCTCGACGGTGTAGAGCGAGAGGTCGTAGTCGAGCACGTCGTAGGGGTCGACGTCGAGCTTCGCGGCCACCATGTGCCGCAGCATGCCGGGCACGCGGGCGGGGTCGTCGACGCATCCGAGCACGGGCAGCATGTCTTTCTGGCGGCTCAGGGGGTTGCCTTCGTTGACGGCGCGGTTGAAGTGTATGGCCAGGTGGGGTATGACCAGCATGGGCTTGTCGAAACGCACGGTGCGGCACTCGGGATGGAGCGCGTCGGCACCTCGCAGCACGGCGCGTCCGGCGAGCGAGAGCGGGCGGTCGAACCATGTGTAGAGTATGGGTCCGCCGTACACCTCGGTGTTGAGCCGCACCACTCCGCCTTCCGTGAGCATCTCGCAGCGGGGCTTGACGCGGAAGCAGGGCGAATCGCTGTGAGCGGCAATGATGCGGAATCCGGCGGCGGCCGGGGCGTCGCCCACGACGAAGGCCATCAGTGCCGAGCCGTTGACGCACACGTAGCGCTTGTGGCCGGGGCGCAGGGTCCATGCGTCGGCGGCGCGCAGTTCGCTGAATCCGGCGGCGTCGAGGCGCCGGCGCAGTTCGTCGACAGCGAGAAAGTTGACGGGCGAGGCGTCGAGAAACGCCTTCAGGTCGGCTATATGGTCGGTCATGGCGGTGTGGTTTATTGCAGTGTGGTGTAATATACTTTGTTGAGTGCGCGTAGCACGTTGCAGAGCGTCTGGCTCCAGTAGTTGGCGAAATCGTCGTGTATTTCGGGCATGAGCTCGGCTATGAGTTCCGGGGTGGCCTCGCGGGCTGTCTGCACTATGTTGTAGAGCACCTGAAATATGTCGGCGAGCCCTTCGGAAATGCTGGCTCCGATGGGGGTGTCGCTGTATTTCATGTCGTCCTCGAACACCTCGAGGTATGTGTCGTCCTCGCCGAGCAGCGCGGCCACGCGCATGCGTATGGCCTCGTAGTAGTCTTCGTCGAGCGCGCTCGCCACGTAGGCGTCGGTGATGGCGGTGTCGTCGCGGCGGAGGTCGGCGGCGGCGATATAGATGCGCGGGAGCATGCGCAGCATCGCCTGCACGAAGTCTGTGCGTTCGGCCTCGCGGGCGCTTTCGAGCGCGGCGCAGTATTCGTTGGCAAGGGCCAGGAAAGCCAGTTCGTTGTTGGTCATGTCGCTTGGTATTTGTACAGCTTGTTGTCGGCTATGTATTTGTAGACACCCGGAGGCAGGAAGCATGTCATGTCGCGCCCGCGGGCTATGGCGTCGCGCACCTGTGTGCTGCTGATGTCGACCATCATCGGGTGCACCACCTCCATGCCGTCGACGTGTCCGCTCTCTATGGGATAGCCGGGGCGGGGGTACACGAGCACGCCGTAGTCGTCGAGTATGCGCTGCGCGTCGCGCCATTGGTCGAAGATGCGCCAATTGTCGCTGCCGATTATGAGGCGGAAGCGCTTGGCGGGGTATCGCCGCGCGAGCAGGTCGAGGGTGTTGATGGTGTAGGATGGCTGCGGCATGGACAGTTCGATGTCGCATGTTTCCACCCGTGCCACGCCTTTGGTGGCGATGGCCAGCATGGCCAGGCGCTTGGTGTCGGGCAGCAGCGTGGCGGGGTCCTTGAGGGGGTTTCGGGGCGAGAGCGTGAGCCACACCTTGTCGACCACGCCCCACTGCGTGAGGTATGCCGCCAGCATCATGTGGCCGGCGTGCACGGGGTTGAAGGAGCCGCCCAGGAGTCCTATGGTTTCGGTCTGTGGCATGCGTGGTCAGGCGTCAAGGAAGCGGCTTACGATGGCGCGCGTTTCGTCCACGGCCTGGCGGAGGCAGTCGTTGACCACGCAGCGGTCGAACTGCGGCGCGAACGACAGCTCGTACTCGGCCTTGGCCACTCGCTGGTCTATCACCTCGGGGGCGTCGGTGGCGCGGTGTTCGAGGCGGCGGCGCAGCTCGGCCACCGACGGCGGCTGCACGAACAGAATGAGTGCGGCGTCGCCGTACAGGCGCTTGACGTTGAGGGCGCCTTTGACGTCGATGTCGAGTATCACGTTGCGTCCGGCGGCTGTCTTGCTGTCGATTTCGCTGCGCAGGGTGCCGTAGTAGCGTCCGGGGTACACCTCTTCCCACTCCACGAACTTGTCCTGCGCCACAGCGTCGCGGAAGGCCTCGGTGGTGAGAAAGTGGTAGCTTACGCCGTCGACCTCGCCTGTGCGGGGCGCTCGGTTGGTGGCCGAAACTGAAAATTCCAGCGGCAGCGCGCCGTGGCCTTCTATCAGGTCGTGTATTATGGTGCTTTTGCCGCAGCCTGAGGGGGCTGAGAGCACTATTATCTTGCCTTGCTTCATGATGGGTGGTGGTGTGTGGTGTGGGAGTGTGCGTGCGGTGGCCGGGGGGGGTCAGAGCACGTTGAGCACCTGCTCCTTGATTTGTTCGAGTATGTCTTTCATCTCCACTACGAGGCGCTGCATGCCCGCATGGTTGCTTTTTGAGCCGAGGGTATTGATTTCGCGTCCCATCTCCTGGGCTATGAAGCCGAGCTTCTTTCCGTGCGACAGGCCGGGCGCCTGCATGGTTTCGCGGAAATAACGGAGATGCTGCGCCAGGCGCTGCTTTTCCTCGTTGACGTCGAGTTTTTCGATGTAGAAAATCATTTCCTGCTCGAGGCGTCCGCGGTCGTAGTCCACGTCGGGGAGCTTCTGCAGTCCTTCTTCTATGCGTGCGCGTATGCGCGTGACGCGCTCGCCCTCGCAGTCGTCGACACGCTGCAGCAGGGCGGCTATGCCGTCGATGCGTTCGGCAAAGAAGGCCTCGAGGCGCTCTCCCTCGGCGCGGCGGTGGGCCATGCATCCCTCGAGTGCGCCGCGTATGGCAGCCGTCATGGCCTGCCAGTCGGCTTCGGAGCTGTCGTCGGGCGTGGCTGCGCGGTACACTTCGGGCAGGCGCATGAGCAGCGGCATCCAGTCGGCCGGCGCGGGCACCTGCAGGGTTTCGGCGGCGGCCTGTATCTGGCGCTTGTAGGCTGCGAGCGTGTCGACGTCAATCTCCACGGGAGCGGCTCCGCCGATGCGTTCCACCGCTGCGGCCGCGTCGACCTTTCCGCGCTCGAGTCCCACGCTTATAAGCTCTCTGGCTGCCGCTTCCCTGGCGCGGAACGCCGAGGGCAGCCGCAGCGACAGGTCGAGCTGCTTGCTGTTGAGAGTCTTGATTTCAAAAGTGACCTTGACGCCGTCGGCCTCGGCCGTGGCTTTGCCAAAGCCCGTCATAGAGTAGAGCATAATTTCAAATATATATTTGAGCAAAATTACCAAATATTTTTGAAAAAACACTCACTCACAGCTCAAAACTGCACAAATTCTGCGCGCAGAGCCGCTCGGGAATCAGCAGGGCAGGTCGTGGAAATGCTTGTGCGGCGGGGTGTGGCGCAGGAAGCGAGCTATGGCGTCGGTCATGATGCCGAGTGTGTCGGGGCGGGCATAAGGGTTTTCGCGGCGGGCGGCCACGGCCTGCATTTCGGGGCCGAGGGCGCGCGCTATGGCCGCGCTCACGGCTTCGCGGCCTTCGGCGCAGTGCAGCACGGAGGGCCCGCACAGACGCCCCTGCTGGCGCGGACCGACGTCGACGGTGACGGTGCCCGTGCTCGGCACCTCGACTATGCCGCTGGAGCTGTTGCCCACCACCACCTGCGCGTACTGCAGCACCGACAGGTAGCGCGTGGCGCCGAGCGAGGGCACGGCCAGCACCCGCCCGGGGCGGGCTGCGGCGTAGCTCTCGATGAGCGGTATGAGGCCGTCGCTGCCGGTGTCGTTGTTGGGATATGTGATGATGACGCGCAGGCGGGGATGGTCGTCGAGCGCGGCCAGCAGGTCGGCGAAGCATTGGGCGGGGGATTCGTCGGCGAGAGTGGCCGGATGGTATGTGACCACGGCGAGCGGGGGCTCGAGGCTGAAGCCGAGCGATGCCTCGAGGGCGTCGCGCGACATGAGCGGGCGGTGGAGTATGTTCCATACGCCTATGGCTCCCGTGTCGAGCACGCGGTCGGGCTGCTCGCCCATCTGCACCACGCGGCGGCGGTATGGCTCGGTGGCCGTGAGGTGCAGGGCCGACAGTTTGGTGATGGCGTGGCGCAGGTCGTCGTCGACGGCACCTTGGCTCACCTCGCCGCCTGCAATGTGTATCACGGGCACGCGCATCACGGCTGCCGCCGAGGCCACGGCGAGCATCTCGTAGCGGTCGCCGAGCACCACGAGCGCGTCGGGGCGCAGGCGCTCGAGGGCGTCGGCGGTGCCGGCCATGCACTGCGCCATGCCGCGCACGCGCGCGGCCGCACCCTCGCCTTCCACAGCCATGGGCACCTCGGCGTCGATGGCGAAGCCGTCGGCGCGTATCTCGTCGGCGCTGCGTCCCAGCCCGGGCATCAGGTGCATGTTGGTGGCGAGAATCTGCACCTGCACGTCGGGCAGCTCGCGCATGGCGCGGGCCACGGGGCTGAGCAGGCCCCAGTCGGCACGGGTGCTGGTGGCGAAACACAGGCGCCTCGCGCGGGCGCCGTCAGGTGCTGTAGTGTCGGTATTCATGATGTGCAAATATAGATATTTCCGCCGAAACGCGCAACTGCGGGCGCTATTGTGCGTGCAAACACACCAAAATATTCCCCCAAAAGTCGAATTTGCCATTTTTTTTGAAATTTCTTGTAAAAATATTTGCAGGATTCAAAAAAGCGTCTTAACTTTGCACTCGCAAAAGCAACGAAGCTAATGCCTCTCCACCGAGAGCCAAGCGAGGCTTGTAAACGGTGCGGTAGTTCAGTCGGTTAGAATGCCGGCCTGTCACGCCGGAGGTCGCGGGTTCGAGTCCCGTCCGCACCGCCAGAGGAGAGAGGAGAATGAGAAATTGCCGAACCTTCGGGATCGCGTTTCTCATTCTTTTTTTTATACCCGCGCGCCTATATTATTAAAGCGGTGAAATATTTGCAGGTTTGAGGCTATTGATGTAATTTTGCAATACGATGAACAAACTGCAACTTTACATAGCCAAGAGTCTGCGCGGATTCAAGCCGCTGGTCAACATCAACCCCGCCGAGGACGTGCGGCGCCATATCGACGACTGCCGCGACGCTCTGGCGGCAGTAGGCTACGATCCGCTGGAGAAAAACATATTCTACCTCATACGCTATATCGACGAAGGCACCCTTCTGTCGATACTGCGCACCATACCCACGGAGCCGCTGGACCACCTCGCGGCCACCGTCTTCGTGCCTGCCGACATGGACATCAGCGCCGACGAGCTGGCCTCCATAGTGCGCGCCATCACACGCAAGATGAGCGCGCCGGGCATGACGTCGGCCGACATAGCCGAGCTGCGCCGGCTCTTCGCACAAGAGTATCCCGACCTGCCCCGGCAGGACACCGGCGCCATGGTGGAGTCGGGCCGAGGCCGCTACGCGTGCGCACGCTACGGCAGCGACAGCGGACGCAAGCTCGCCGACTATTTCGGCCGCTGCATCTATCAGCCCGCATGGCTGCCGTATCGCGGCGTGCTGCTGCTCGACGCCGACATGGGACTGCACACGCAGGCCCCTGACCTTACGGACACGCCGCTGCTGCCGGTGGCCCCGCTGCTGCCGCCCGAGAGCGAAGGCGGCTTCGAGCCGCACATCTACGGGCGCGCGTTCGACCGCCCCTACGCAGTGCCGCTGGGAGGCTCGGTGGAAATCACGTGGACACGCCCCGGCTTCGAGCCCCGCAAGAGCATCATTTCGGTGGGACGCCCGGGCATGACCGCCGAAGCGGCCGCCACCGACGACGCCCGCAAGACACTCTCGCCGGAATCGTTTGCCATGAACTCGCTCGCCGACCGCTCGCCGATAGCCGACTGCACCATCACCGTCAACGGCGTGCCCGTGGACGGCCCGCGCACGTTCACCGAGGCCGAGCTTGCGGCCGCGCAGGTCACGGTCAGCAGCCCCGGCTACGCGCCCTTCTCGGGCCGCATCGACCTGGCCGGCAACACCAAGGTGCTGATACGCCTGGCGCCCGCCGGCAAAATCTACCATTTCCAGATACCCGTGCGCTCGGCAGAGCTGGGCGCGCCGGTCAATTTCGAGATACGCAGCAAGCAGCCCGTCACGGAAAGCCCCATCGAAGGCTACGAGGCGCTCGACACCATAAGGGAAGGCGCCGGCCGCACCAACATGCTGGCCTTCGCCGGCAGCGGAGGCGGCATGCGCCGCACGCTCATAGCCGCAGCCATCGGACTCGTGGCCGGACTCGTGCTCGGGTTCTGCCTCTTCGCCGGCGGCAGCGACGAAAAAGTGGGCCGCCGCGACATGCCTGTGGCCGCTACAGCTGCTGCCGACACCACTCCCGCGCCCGCGCAGGCAGCTCCGTCCCCGGCCGTAGAGGCCGCACAGCAGCCCCAGGCGCCCGCGCAGCAGACCCCTGCCGCCACGCCCGACCCCGCGGCCGCTGCGGCATCGCTGGCCGACGCCATAAACTACCTCGACAGCAACCGCACCTGGAACCGCACTGAGATGGAGCGCTACGCCGCGCTGGCCGGACTGTTTGACGACATGAACGCCCTGCGCCTCGACCGCCTCACCGGCACGTGGGCACAGACGCTCAAGGACTCAAAGAATTTCGGAGCCATAGTGCGCGCCGCCGAAGGCTCGGCCCGAAAGAAAGTGGATGTGCACCGTCAGGGCCGCGACACCTACAACAAACCCGGCGACAACGCCATAGGCTACGTGGGCTACACCTACTGGATAGACCCCTGAGCGCGCGCCGCCCCACACCGAATCAAAACAATAACAACAACATACCGACACACAATGAAACCGTCCATACCCAAAGGCACGCGCGACTTCGGCGCGGCCGAAATGGCCCGACGCAACTATATCTTCGACACCATACGCAGCGTGTTCCGCCTCTACGGATTCCGCCCCATCGAAACCCCCGCCATGGAGAACCTCTCCACGCTGATGGGAAAATACGGCGAGGAAGGCGACAAACTGCTGTTCAAGATACTCAACAGCGGCGACTGGACCCGCGGCGTAGACCCCGCGATGGTAGAAGCCGGCGAGGCCGCCAGGCTCACGCCGAAAGTGAGCGAGAAAGGCCTGCGCTACGACCTCACGGTGCCGTTCGCACGCTTCGTGGTGCAGCACCGCGCCGAACTGCAGATGCCCTTCAAGCGCTACCAGATACAGCCCGTGTGGCGCGCCGACAGGCCGCAGAAGGGCCGCTACCGCGAGTTTTACCAGTGCGACGCCGACGTGGTGGGCAGCGACTCGCTGCTCAACGAAATCGAGCTGCTCAACCTGGTCGACGAAGTGTTCGGCCGCCTCGGCATACGCATCACCATCAAGCTCAACAACCGCAAGGTGCTGGCCGGCATAGCCGAGCTGATAGGCGCGCCCGACAAGCTCATTGACATCACCACAGCCATCGACAAGATAGAAAAGGCCGGCATGGACGCCGTGTGCCAGGAACTGGCCGAACGCGGCCTGCAGCCCGAAGCCATAGAGCGCCTGAAGCCCATACTGGCCATAAGCGGCACGCTGGCCGAGCGCCTCGACGCGCTGCAGACACTGCTCGCCGACAACCCCACGGGCTCGCTGGGCGTGGCCGAGCTGCGCGAAGTGACCGACGGCGTGCTGGCCACAGGACTGCGCGCCGAGCTCGACCTCGACGTGTCGCTGGCCCGCGGCCTCAACTACTACACCGGCACCATCATTGAGGTGAAGGCGCGCGACGTGGCCATAGGCAGCATCACCGGCGGCGGACGCTACGACAACCTCACCGGCGTGTTCGGCATGCCCGGACTCTCGGGCGTGGGCATCAGCTTCGGCGCCGACCGCATCTACGACGTGCTCAACACGCTCGACCTCTATCCGGCCGAAGCCGAAACCTCCACGCGCGTGATATTCCTCAACCTGGGCAAGGCCGAGGCAGCCGAGTCGCTGCGCACGGTGATGGCGCTGCGCGCGCGCGGCATAGCCGCCGAGCTCTATCCCGACGCCGCCAAGATGAAAAAGCAGATGAGCTATGCCGACGCCCTCCGCGTGCCCTTCGTGGCCATAATCGGCGACAGCGAGCTGCAGAGCGGCACCGTGACTCTCAAAAACATGACCACCGGCGAGCAGCAGAGCCTCACCCCCGACGCCCTGGCCGCAGCCCTCGAAATCTGACGCCCCCGCCATGCAACAGTCCACATTCACCCTCCGCGACCCCGAAAGCGGCATCGAGCTGCAGGTGGCGGCCCACGGAGCCGAACTGCAGAGCCTGCGCCGCCACGGCCGCGAATATCTGTGGCAGGGCGACGCCCGCTGGTGGGGACGCCGCTCGCCCGTGCTCTTCCCGATGGTGGGACGCGTGTGGGGCGACGCCTTCCGCGTCGACGGCCGCAGCTACCCCATGGGGCAGCACGGCTTTGCCCGCGACTCCGAATTCGTGGCCGCCGAAGCCCCCGAGGGCACCCTCGCCTTCGAGCTGCACTCGTCGGCGAGCACGCTGGAGCGCTTTCCCTACCCCTTCACGCTGCGTGTCACCTACCGCATCGACGGCGACGCAGTGACGGTGGGCTGGAGCGTGCGCACCGACGGCGAGCGCCCCATGCCGTTTCAGATAGGCGCCCACCCGGCGTTCTACCTGCCGTCGCACTACACGGGCGAGGCGCCCGGCGGCGTGCGCGGATATTTCGCCCTCGACGCGGCGGGCCCGCTGCACTACCTCTCGCCCGCCGAACGCGGATGCATGGGAGCCGCGCGCCACACGCTCGACGGCGCCCGCCTCATGCCGCTCACGGCCGGCACCTTCGACTGCGACACCTACGCCTTCGACGACGGCCTGCTGCGACGCATCGACCTGCTCGCGCCCGACCGCAGCCCGTGGCTGTCGGTGGAGTTCGACGCTCCGCTGGTGGCGCTGTGGGCGCCCACGGCCACCAGGCCCGACTGCCCCTTCGTGTGCATAGAACCGTGGTACGGCCGCGCCGACACCACCGGCTACGACGGAGAGTGGGCCGACCGCGACTGCATGAACACAGTGGCGCCCGGGCAGGAGTGGCACGCATCATACCGCATCATCCTTCACTGACACCATGGCCGTTATCATCAACATCGAAACATCCACAGAGGTCTGCTCCGCCGCACTCACGGCCGAAGGACAGATACTCACCCACTACGAAGACTTCGGCGGACGCAACCACGCAGCCCTCATCAGCGACTATGTGAAGGGCTGCCTCGACTTCGCCGCCGACCACGAGATAGCTCCCGACGCCATAGCCGTCAGCCTCGGGCCGGGCAGCTACACGGGCCTGCGCATAGGCCTGAGCGAAGCCAAAGGCCTCGCCTACGCCCTCGACATACCGCTCATAGGCATCGGCACGCTGCAGCTCATGGCCACGCGCGTGATGTTTTCCACGCTCGACATCGACCCCGAAAGCATATTCGTGCCCATGATCGACGCACGGCGCATGGAGGTGTACACCGCGGCCTACGATTTCGCGCTCGACACCCTAATGGAGCCGCAGCCGCTCATACTCGACGAGCAGAGCTACGCCCAGCTGCTGGCCACGGGGCGCCCCGTGCTGCTGTTCGGCAACGGCAGCGACAAGGCCCGCCCGCTGCTCGAGAAGCATCCCGGAGCGGTGTTCGTGCCCGACGTGACGCCCCTGGCCGTCGACATGCTGGCGCTGGCCGAGCTCAAGCACTCGCGCCGCGAATTCCTCGACCTGGCCTACAGTGTGCCCGAATACCTCAAGGATTTCCAGGCCACGAAGCCCAAAAAACTATTCTGACACATCCTTTGTTGAAAATATATGAGCGATAACAAAGGCGTATTCATCACCGGCGCGGCGTCGGGCATAGGCCTGGCGGCAGCGCGCCTGTTTGCAGAGCGAGGCTGGAGCGTGGCCGCGGCCGACATAGACGGCGCCCTGCTGCGCGAGCGGCTGCACGGACAGCCGGGCATAGCCGCCACGCTGCAATGCGACATCGCCGACTCCGAAGCCGTCGAGGCGGCCATGGCCGCGGCCGAAGCAGCCACCGGCGGCCTCGGCGCCGTGGTGGCCAACGCCGGCATACACATCCGCAACAGCGTGTGCGGCATCACCGACGCCGAGCTCGACCGCATCACCGACATCAACATCAAGGGCAGCGTCTACACTCTGCGGGCGGCAGCGCGCCTGCTCGTGGCGGCACGCCGCGGCGGCGCCGTCGTGCTCACCGCCTCCGACCAGGCCTTCATAGGCAAGCCCGGCAATTTCGGCTACGGCCTCACCAAAGGCGCCATAGCGCAAATGACGCGCACGGCCGCTCTCGAGCTCGCGCCGCACGGCGTGCGTGTCAACGCCGTGTGCCCCGGCACGGTGGATACGGCCATGGTCGACAAAATATTCGAAAACGCCAGCGCGGCCGGCGGCGGAAGCGTCGACGCCATGTGGGCCGAAGAGCGGGCACTGTTTCCGCTCGGACGCACGTGCACGCCCCGCGAGGTGGCGCAGGCCATATATTTCCTGGCGGCCGAAGCCACATTCTCCACCGGGGCGCTGCTGAAAACCGACGGCGGCCTGACGGCCGGATAACACATCCATACCTGCACAGCACCATACATGATCGAACGAATCATAATCATCGACAACGCCGACCCCGTAAGTTTCTACGGCGTGAACAACTCCAACATGCAGCTCATACGCAATCTCTTTCCGAAATTGCGAGTGGCCGCACGCGGCTCTGTGATAAAAGTGATAGGCGAGGACAGCGAAACCGCCGAATTCGAGCGCAAGATAAAAGAGCTCGAGCAGTACGCCTCCCACCACAACAACCTCACCGAGGAAGCCATACTCGACATCGTGAAAGGCGACGCGCCCAAAGAACTCAAGCGCGACGACATCATAATATACGGCGTCAACGGCAAGCCCATCAGCGGCCGCACGCCCAACCAGCAGCACCTGGTGGAGGAGTTCACACGCAACGACCTCACCTTCGCGCTCGGCCCCGCCGGCACGGGCAAGACCTATGTGGCCATAGCCCTGGCCGTGCGCGCGCTCAAAAACCGCGAAGTGCGCAAAATCATACTCTCGCGCCCGGCCGTGGAGGCCGGCGAGAAACTCGGCTTCCTGCCGGGCGACATGAAGGACAAGATTGACCCCTATCTGCAGCCGCTCTACGACGCTCTCGAGGACATGATACCCGCGGCCAAGCTGCGCGAGTACATGGAGAGCAAGGTGATACAGATAGCGCCGCTGGCCTTCATGCGCGGCCGCACGCTCAGCGACGCCGTGATAGTGCTCGACGAGGCGCAGAACACCACCACCCATCAGATAAAGATGTTTCTCACCCGCCTGGGCATGAACGCCAAGATGATAATCACGGGCGACGTGACGCAGATAGACCTGCCGCGCTCCACAGCCAGCGGTCTGGTGCAGGCGCTGCGTGTGCTGCGCGACGTGCCGGGCATAGGACGCGTGGAGTTCGGCAAGAAAGACATCGTGCGCCACGCTCTGGTGCAGCGCATAGTCGAGGCCTACGAGCGCGCCGAAAAGGCCTCCGAGGCCGGGCAGACCGGGCAGTAGGCGCCCGCGCGCACAAAATGCGGCAGCCCGCACGCTTTCCCCTGCGAGGGAGCGTGCGGGCTGCGTTTTACGGGGCCCTGCGGGTTGTCAGACTGTGAGGATTTCCTTCTCCTTGGCGGCGAACACCTCGTCGATTTGCTTGAGATACTTGTCGTGGAGCTTCTGCACGGCAGCCTCGCCGTCTTTCTCCACATCCTCGGGCATGCCCTGCTTCACGGCTTTCTTGAGGCCGTCGATGGCGTCGCGGCGGGCGTTGCGCACGCTCACCTTGGCCTGCTCGGCCTCGGCCTTGCTCTGCTTCACGAGCGCGCGGCGGCGTTCCTCGGTCAGCGGCGGTATGGAGAGGCGTATCACCTCGCCGTTGTTTTCGGGTGTGATGCCGAGCTCGGAGTTTATGATGGCCTTTTCAATCTCGCGGAACATGGCCTTCTCCCAGGGGGTGATGGCTATGGTGCGGGCGTCGGGCACGCTCACGTTGGCCACATTGCTGATGGGCACGGCGCTGCCGTAGTATTCCACACGTATGCCGTCGAGTATTTTGGCGTTGGCCTTGCCGGCGCGGATATGTGCGAGGGCCTCCTCGAGATAGGCCACCGCGAGCTCCATCTTTTCAGATGCGGGGTTGAGGTAGGTGTTGACGTCAGTCATGGTGTTTATAGTGTGTTGGTTGTTGGTTTCAAAACAAAAGGTGCGTCCGTGCTGTCAGCAGCCTCAATATACGACGGTGCCTATGGGCTCTCCGGCGAGCACACGTGCCAGATTGCCCTGCGTGTCCATGTCGAAGACCACTATCTTCATGCCGTTTTCCTTGCACAGCGCGGTGGCCGTGAGGTCCATCACACGCAGTCCGCGCGCCAGCACCTCGTCGAAGCTGATGCGGTCGAATTTCGTGGCCTCGGGGTCTTTTTCGGGGTCGGCGGTGTAAATGCCGTCGACGCGTGTGCCCTTGAACATGGCGTCGGCGCCCACCTCGACTGCGCGCAGCGCGGCGCCGGTGTCGGTGGTGAAGAAGGGGTTGCCGGTGCCGCCGGCAATGATGGCCACGCGTCCCTGCTCCATGGCCTCGATGGCCTTGCGGCTGCTGTAGTAGTCGCCTATGGGATACATGTTGAGGGCGGTGAACACCTGCGCGGCGCATCCGATGCTTTCGAGCGCGGAGTTCAGCGCCAGCGAGTTTATCACCGTGGCGAGCATGCCCATCTGGTCGCCCTTCACGCGGTCGAAGCCTTTGGCGGCTCCCTGCACACCGCGGAATATGTTGCCGCCGCCTATGACGATGGCCACCTGTGTGCCGTCGTCGACGGCCTGTTTTATCTGTTCGGCATACTGTCCGAGGCGCTCGGGGTCGATGCCGTAATGCTGCGCGCCCATGAGCGATTCGCCGCTGAGCTTGAGCAGCACTCTGCTGTAAGTAGTATTCATGAATCTGTGTTTTGGGCAAAGATAACACTTTTTGCCGACACTGCTGCTATGTGCGGCCAAAAAACACGGGCGCGCGGCCGGGGGCAGCGCACAAAAAGAGCATCGCCCGGCCTCATGATGCGAGGTCGGGCGATGCCGTGTAGCCCATAGGAGAATCGAACTCCTCTTTCAAGAATGAAAATCTTGCGTCCTA
>CAMWTJ010000043.1 GCA_947177185.1 uncultured Porphyromonadaceae bacterium
TGCCGGAGCCGAAGGAGCCGAAACCGCCGCGGCCGGTGTTGTTGATGAAGTTGGAGCTTCCGAATTCGTCTTCTTCTTCGTCGCTGTCGTCGTCGGTGCGTTTTTCGCCGGGTTTGAGCTTGGGCTTGTTTTTCTTGATGGCGAGGGGTTTTTGTGCGTCGACGGGGAGCTCGTTGATGTTCCAGTCCTGGGCTATGTCCCAGTTTTTCTTGAGTTTTAGGGCTTTGGGGAAGTAGTAGACCTCTTCGGGCTGTATGCTGTCGAGTATGCCTGTGTCCCAGCGTCCGTTGGCGTTGGTGTCGATGAACAGGCGCGCGTAGTATGTGGCGGGGTTGAGGTGGCGGAACACGGCGTGGCCGTCGGGTGTGGCGGCTTGTGTGTACTGCGGTTTGTCGGCCGAGGTGAGGAGCTGCACTATGGCCTGTGCGCCCGGCGGGAGGCCCTGCAGGTTGAAGTCGATGCCGGAGTATTCTTCTTCGGGCTTGACGGAGAATTCGTGTTTGAAGGGTTTGTTGAAGTTGCCGTAGATACCTGTGATGGCTGCGGAGTCGATGGTGAGTCGGTATTTGGCTCCCGGTGTCCATGCTGCGGCGAGGCTGCGTCGCTGCAGGCGCAGGGTGTCGGGTATGAGGCGGGGCGGGTCGACGGGTGTGTAGGTGGTGTCGCGCAGGAGTTCGAGGTGTATGGCTGCGGTGTCGACAGCGGCGAGCGGCTGGTCGAACTCGAGGTTGAGGGGCAGGTGCACGTCCTGCGTGGTGCCTCCGAGTGCCCGCACTGCGAGGAACTCGATGGGCGGCGCGGGGGGCAGTGTGTCGGCGGCCAGGGAGTCGGTGTCCTCGGTTTTTTCTTTTTTCTTTTTCTTTTTGTCGTCTTTCGGTTTGGGGTCGCGGAAGAAGAATCGCAGTGTGTCGGTGGTCCAGGTGAGTTGCTCGAGCGAGTCGGGGCGGCGGTAGCTTACGGCGAGGCGAAGCGAGTCGACGGCGTAGACGGCGGAGTCGGTGATCCAGTACTGGAGGGTGTCGCGTGTGAGGTTGACCTGTGGCAGCAGCCAGTCGGGGCGCGGGTCGATGCGTCGCGCGCCGGGTGTGGTGTCGTTGACTATGGCGATGCGTGGCAGAGTGTCGCATGTGGCGCCGAATCCGAGAGTGATGATGCGTCGGGTGGGGCGTGTGTAGTCTTTGAGGTACTGGGCGCGGTATCCTTCGTTGAACCAGGTGAGCAGCACGTCGTTGGGCAGGTATCGGTGTCCGTGGCGTGTGGCAATGCTGTCGAGGCCGTCGGCGCCTCGCAGTGTGTCGGTGACCTGTATGGGCTCTACTGCGGGTGTGAGGTCGACGTCGAGGAAGGCTGCGTCCTCGGAGCGGTCCCAGCGGTAGTCGCGGTTGATGTCGTTGATGGCGTATATGCGGTATGCTCCGGGTGCGAGTCCGCGCACGGTGAATTGTCCGAGCTGGTTGGTGCGTGCCACCCGCTCGAGTGCTTTTGTGCGCACGGTGGAGTCGGGGAGCACGGAGTCGGCGCGGTACACGCCCACGAGCATGCCCTGCGCGGGCTCGAGGTTTTCGGCGGCGAGCACAATGCCTGAAATGCGTAGGGAGTCGATGGTAGGCCCGGTGGAGAAATCGAGGGCGAATCCGTCGAGTATGTTGCCTTCGTTGAGGTCTTTGATGGCGTCGCCGAAGTCGATGGTGTATGTGGCGTCGGGGATGAGAGTGTCGCGCAGCTCCACGGACAGGCGTCGTCCGTTGGCGCTGACGCTTGGCGGCTGCGACTGCACGGGCGACACGATGACCTTGTTGAAGGCGTCGTCGAGCTGAATGTTTTCGTCGAAGATGGCGGTGATGCGTGTGGAGGTGACGCCTGTGGCCGCCGGCGCGGGCCTTGAGGAGATGAATACGGGTGGCTCGGTGTCGCGCGCGCCGCCGTCGGGGCGTCCGATGCTGGCGCATGCCGGCGCGAGCAGTGCGCCTGCGGCTGCGAAAAGTGCTGTGAGGTGTCGCCAGGAGTGTTTCATGGGGGCAAAATTAGCCAAAATAGGTGAAAGAACCTATTTATGGTCTGAAAATGTGGCTGTGAATTGTTGTGAAATATCATGGAATTATTGTATATTTGCCACGAATAAAAGTAAAAAAATATGCCTACTATCTCGCAACGCGGGCTCGTGATGCCCGCATCTCCCATCCGTAAGCTTGTGCCTCTGGCCAACGCGGCCGTGGCGCGCGGAGTCAAGGTGTATAGACTGAACATCGGTCAGCCCGACATCCCCACGCCGGAGGTGGGTCTGGACGCGATGCGGCATCTCGACCGCAAGATACTGGAATACAGCCCTTCGGAGGGTCTGCTGTCGCTGCGCCTGAAGATGAAGGACTATTACAGCCGCTTCGGCATAGATGTGGAGGCGGAAGATATCATAGTGACGACCGGCGGCTCGGAGGCCGTGCTGTTTGCGTTCCTGGCCACGCTGGACCCCGGCGACGAGATAATAATGCCCGAGCCTGCGTATGCCAACTATATGGCGTTCGCGGTGTGCGCGGGCGCGAAGATAGTGACCGTGCCCTCGACCATCGAGGATGGCTTCGCACTGCCGCCGATAGAGAAGTTCGAGGCGCTGATCACGCCGCGCACAAAGGGTGTGCTGATATGCAATCCCAACAATCCGACCGGGTATCTGTACACGCGCGAGGAGATGGAGCGTCTGCGCGACCTTGTGGCGCGCCACGACCTGTATCTGTTTTCCGACGAGGTGTACCGCGAGTATTGCTATACGGAGCTGCCTTATGTGTCGGCTTTCCACCTGGAAGGCATAGACGACAAGGTGGTGATGCTGGACTCTGTGAGCAAGCGCTACAGCGAGTGCGGCATCCGCGTGGGCGCTCTTGTGTCGAAAAACCGCGAGCTGCGCGCCACGGTGCTGAAGATGTGTCAGGCGCGCCTGAGCCCTCCGCTGCTCGGGCAGCTTGTGGCCGAGGCGAGCATCGACGCTCCGGCGGAGTATATGAGCGCCACGTACGAGGAATATGTGGAGCGCCGCAATTTCCTGATCGACGGTCTGAACCGCATCCCCGGGTGCTACACGCCGGTGCCGATGGGCGCTTTCTACACGGTGGCGCGTCTGCCGGTGGACGATGCCGAGGCTTTCTGCCGGTGGTGCCTGAGCGAGTTCGACTACGAGGGGCGCACGGTGTTCATGGCTCCTGCTGCGGGTTTCTACAGCACTCCGGGCATGGGCCTCGACGAGGTGCGTGTGGCCTACGTGCTTGAGAAGCACGAGCTGGCCGACGCGCTGCTGGTGCTGGAAAAGGCGCTTGAGGCCTATCCCGGCCGCAAGGCGTGACGCCGCGATAACGACGAACTGTTTAATTTTTTAATCTTAATATTGATTTCCATCAGGATATGGATTTTTTGGAAGAACTGACCTGGCGCGGCATGATACACCAGTACATGCCGGGCGCCGAGGAAGAGCTCAAGAAAGGTATGGCTACGGCTTATCTGGGCATAGACCCTACGGCCGACAGCCTTCACATAGGACACCTCGTGGGTGTGATGATGCTTAAGCATCTGCAGCGCTCGGGCCACAAGCCCATAGCGCTGGTGGGCGGCGCCACCGGCATGATAGGCGACCCGTCGATGAAGAGCCAGGAGCGCAAGCTCATAGACGAGGAAACGCTGCGCCACAACCAGGAGGCCATCAAGCGCCAGCTGGCCAAGTTTCTGGATTTCGACAGCGACGCGCCCAACGCCGCCGAGCTTGTGAACAACTACGACTGGATGAAGGGTTTCGGTTTTCTGGACTTTATCCGCGACGTGGGCAAGCACATCACCGTGAACTATATGATGGCGAAGGATTCGGTGAAGAAGCGCCTGTCGGGCGAGAGCCGCGACGGCATGAGCTTCACGGAATTCTCGTATCAGCTGCTGCAAGGCTATGATTTCCTGCATCTGTATAAGGAAAAGAACTGCCACCTGCAGCTCGGCGGCAGCGACCAGTGGGGCAATATGACCACCGGCACCGAGCTGATACGCCGCATGGCCGGAGGCGAGGACGCCTACGCCATCACCTGCCCGCTGATAACGAAGGCCGACGGCGGCAAGTTCGGCAAGACCGAGAGCGGCAATGTGTGGCTCGACGCCGCGCGCACGTCGCCCTACGCGTTCTATCAGTTCTGGCTCAATGTGAGCGACGCCGACGCCGCGCGCTACATACGCATTTTCACCACTCTCTCCCGCGAGGAGATAGAGGCCCTGGAGGCCGAGCAGGCCGCCGACCCGGGTGCGCGCGCGCTTCAGAAGCGCCTGGCCCGCGAGCTCACGGTGATGGTGCACAGCGAGGCCGACTATGAAGCGGCCGTGGAGGCTTCGAAGATACTGTTCAGCAACAACACGGCCGACATACTGCACAGCATAGACGAGGCCACGCTGCTGGCTGTGTTCGAGGGTGTGCCACGCTACGAGGTGAGCCGCGCCGACATAGCCGCCGGCATCAAGCTGGCCGACCTGCTGACGGACGCCGCGCCGGTGTTCGCCTCGAAGGGCGAGATGCGCAAGCTGGTGCAGGGCGGCGGCGTGAGCGTGAACAAGGAAAAGCTGACGGACGCGTATGCGGCCGCCGGCGAGGACATGCTGCTGCAGGGACGCTACATCATAGTGCAGCGCGGCAAGAAGAACTACTCGCTGCTGATAGCCCGCTAAGAGCCCGTTCCCCAATATTTGTTAACGCCGGGGAACGGGGTCTGAGGGCGCGCGAGGCCGCGATATATCAAGCCCCGGGCTGACTGTTCTGACAGTCGTGTCCGGGGCTTGCTGTGCGGCTGCGGTGCGGCTGCTCACCAGAGGTTGAAGCGGTAGCCGAAGCTGAATGTGGCGCTGATGTCGCTGTTGATGAAGGCCTGCTTCTTGTTGTAGATGAGGCCTTGGTCGGCGCGCGCTATTACGCCGCCGAACCAGTGGCCGGAGTTCCACACTACGCTGGCCTGGAGGCGGTTGGAGAGCGACATGGAGCGCGGGTGCGTGTTGCCCGTGATGGTGCCTATCTGCAGGCCGAGCACCGGCGACTCGCTGATGCCTATGAGCCAGTGGCGCGAGAGCACCCAGTTGTAGCCGTAGCCGAGGCGGAAGCAGTAGTTGTCGGTGTTGACGCGGTAGGAGTAGTTGTCCCACTCGGCGGGCAGCTGGTCGCGCAGCGGCGCGGGCAGGCCGCTGAAGTCGAAGTCGTAGCGGTTGTGGAAATAGTTCACGCCCACGTAGAAAGAGCCCTGGCTGCGTTTCTGCAGGCGTCCGTACTTGAAGGCCGCCGACGATGAGTATCGCTTCTGGTTGAGGAACACGTACAGGTCGAAGCCCTGTGTGTGGGTGTTGATGCCGGTGAAGTCGATGCTCAGGCGCTGCGGCGCCGAGCGCGGCCCGAATTTGGTGATGCGCGTGCCGCCGTCGTTGTGTATGTTGTAGTACTCGACCGAGAGCAGGCTGCAGTTGAAGCCGAACTGGAAGCGCTTGCGCACGCGGTCGGGTCCGCCGAAGTAGCGCGAGATGTTGATGTCGTAGCCCGCGCTCAGTGCGAGGTACGAGAGCACGAAGCCTGCGCTGGTGGCGGGGTCGCTCTCGATGCGTATGCGCTTTTCGTCGGGGAGGTCGAAAAGGTAGATGTCCTTCCAGCTTTCGCTGGTGAGCTTGACGTTGAAGGATGTGTACGTGCGCGCCACGTAGGCCGTGTCGTAGCCGTTGAAGAACTCGTCGCCCCAGCGGTACACTTTCATGCAGAATCGCGGAAACTTGCCCCAGGAGGCTATGGAGTCGACGTCGAACGACAATGCCGAAGCGCCGGGTGCGGCAAAAGCCGCTCCCAGCGCTACTGTGAGTATGATGATGAGTCTGCGCACGCGAGTGGTAGTGGCGCCGTTCAGGCCTTGAGCATGTCGATGATGGTATCGAGCGCGGTGGCGAGGCCTTCCTTGTCCTTGCCGCCTGCCTGGGCGAATCCGGGCTGTCCGCCGCCTCCGCCCTTGATGGCTTTTGCGGCCTCGCGCACTATGGCAGATGCGTTTTTGCCGGAGGCTGCCACGGCGGCGTCGGTGAGCATGAGTGTGAGCAGTGGCTTGCCGGCGGCGTCGGAGGTGGCTGCGGCGAAGGCCACGGGTGCTCCGGCGGCTTTGGCGCGTATGCTGAAGGCTATGTTTTTGGCCATGTCGGGCGAGAGCGGGGCGCGCAGCGAGGCGATGCGCATGGTGCCGCAGTCGGCGGCGCGCTGCAGGAGGTCGTCGGCCATGGATTCGGCGCGTTCCTTGAGCGCGGTTTCCACCTGGTGGCGCAGCTCGGCGTTTTCGTCGATGTTGCGGCGCAGCGCGGCCATGAGGTCGGGCGCGTTGTTGAGCAGGGCCGAGATGGAGCGCATGGTGTCGGAGATGTTGTCGAGCATGTCCTCGACGGCGGTGCCGGTGACGGCCTCGATGCGGCGTATGCCTGCGGCGGTGGAGCTTTCGCTGACGATGCGTATCATGCCGATGTTGCCTGTGTTGGCCACGTGTGTGCCTCCGCAGAGCTCGACGCTGTCGCCGTAGCGCACCACGCGCACGTCCTCGCCGTATTTTTCGCCGAAGAGTGCCATGGCTCCCATCTCGCGTGCCTCGGCGATGGGTATGTGGCGGTGTTCGTCGCAGGGTATGGCCTGGCGCACGCGGCTGTTGGCGAGGCGCTCCACGCGGCTGATTTCTTCGGGTGTGAGTTTCTGGAAGTGGCTGAAGTCGAATCGCAGCGACTGGGGGCTCACGAAGCTGCCTCGCTGCTCGACGTGTGTGCCGAGCACTTCGCGCAGCGCCTGGTGCAGGAGGTGCGTGGCGGTGTGGTTTCGCTCGGTGGCGGCGCGTGCCTCGGTGTCGATGGCGGCGATGAATTCGGCTGCGGGGTCGGCGGGCAGTTGCTTGGCCAGGTGCACGCCCACGCCGTTTTCGCGTTTGGTGTCGTAGATTTCGATGGTTTCGCCTGTGGCGGCGTCGCGCAGGGTGCCGCGGTCGCCCACCTGTCCGCCCATTTCGGCGTAGAAGGGTGTGCGGTCGAGCACTATCTGGTAGTATTCGCGTCCTTTCTGGCGCACGTGGCGGTAGCGGAGTATGCGTGCGGGCGTTTCGCTGTGGTCGTAGCCCACGAACTGCTGCTCGCCTGCCGCGAGTTCCACCCAGTCGGTGGCCTCGACGGCTGCGGCGTTGCGCGCGCGCTGCTTCTGCGCCGCCATTTCGGCGTCAAAGGCGGCCTGGTCGAGGGTCATGCCCTGCTCTTTGAGAATGAGCAGCGTGAGGTCGAGGGGGAATCCGTAGGTGTCGTAGAGCACGAAGGCCTGCTTGCCGGAGATTTCGGTGCATCCGGCGGCGCGTGCGGCAGCTATGGCCTCGTCGAGCATGCGTATGCCGTTTTCGAGGGTGCGGAGGAAGGCGTCTTCCTCTTCCTTGATTACCTTCATGATGAGGTCGCGCTGCGAGGCTATCTCGGGGTATGCCTCGCCCATGCTCTCGATGAGGGTGTCGGTGAGGCGGTACATGAAGGCCTGCTTCTGTCCGAGGAAGGTGTAGGCGTAGCGCACGGCGCGGCGCAGTATGCGGCGTATCACGTAGCCGGCCTTGGCGTTGCCGGGCAGCTGCGAGTCGGCGATGGAGAAGGCTATGGTGCGCACGTGGTCGGCAATCACGCGCATGGCGATGTCGGTGCGGCGGTCGTGGCCGTAGCTGTGTCCGCTGAGCGCGGCGATTTTGCCGATGAGGGGTGTGAACACGTCGGTGTCGTAGTTCGACTGCTTGCCCTGGAGGGCCATGCAGAGGCGCTCGAAGCCCATGCCGGTGTCGATGACCTTGGCGGGCAGCGGCTCGAGGCTGCCGTCGGCCTTGCGGTTGTATTGCATGAACACGAGGTTCCAGATTTCGATGACCAGGGGGTTGTCCTTGTTGACGAGCTCGGCTCCATCGGTGACGGCGCGTTCGGCGTCGGGACGCAGGTCGATGTGTATTTCCGAGCAGGGTCCGCAGGGGCCGGTGTCGCCCATTTCCCAGAAATTGTCGTGCTTGTTGCCGTTGATGATATGCGATTCGGGCAGGTGCGCGCGCCAAATGGCTGCGGCTTCGTCGTCGCGTTCGAGGCCTTCTTCGGGCGAGCCTTCAAACACGGTGGCGTAGAGGCGTGCGGGGTCGAGGCCGAGCACGTCGACGAGGTATTCCCACGCCCAGTCGATGGCTTCTTTTTTGAAATAGTCGCCGAAGCTCCAGTTGCCGAGCATCTCGAACATGGTGTGGTGGTATGTGTCCATGCCCACCTCTTCGAGGTCGTTGTGCTTGCCGCTTACGCGCAGGCATTTCTGCGAGTCGGCCACGCGTTTGTATTTCGGCGCCGCCGCTCCGAGTATGATGTCTTTGAACTGGTTCATGCCCGCGTTGGTGAACATCAGCGTGGGGTCGTCTTTGATAACCATCGGCGCAGAGGGCACGATGTGATGTCCTTTTGAGCGGAAAAACTCTTTGAAAGACTCTCGTATTTCTTTGGCGGTAAGCATATTAAGTGTTGCTTGGAATATATAGGTTGCTTATTTTCTGAATTTCAGACTGCAAAATTACAGCTAATTTCGTATTTTTGCAAGTGAAAACCCCACACAATGAGCCAAAAAGCATTTTACCGACAGAATCCGGTCACGGGCCAGTATGAGCGTGTCTATCCGACGGCGCGCCGGCGTTTTGTGGCCATGTTCAGGCAGTTTGCGGTGGGTGCGGCCGTGGCGCTGGGTGTGATGACGGTGGTGTATGCCTTCGTCGACCTGCCCAAGGAGCGCGCTCTGCGTGCCGAAAACGAGCGCCTGAAGATGAGTGTCGGGCTGCTGGACCGCCGCGCCGACGAGGCCATAGCCGTGATAGGCGACATCGCCGCGCGCGACGACAATTTCTACCGCGTGGTGATGCAGGCCGAGCCGCTGGGCGCGGCGCGGCGCTACGCCGGCCTCGAGCGCCGGCGCAATTACGAGCATCTCGACTCGCTGTCGGACGCCGAGCTGGTGGGCGACCTGTCGCAGAAGCTCGATGTGCTGGACCAGCTGGTGGCCACGCAGTCGCGCTCGTTTGACTTCCTGCGCGGCCAGGCCGCCAAGCTGCGCGAGCGCAGCTCGCACATACCGGCCATACAGCCCGTGAGCGAGAAGAGCCTGCGTGCCATGGCCTCGGGCTACGGCTACCGCCGCGACCCGATATACGGCACGTCGAAGTTTCACGAGGGCATGGACTTCTCGGCGCCCCCGGGCACGCCGGTCTATGCCACCGGCGACGGACGGGTGCTCTCGGCCGACTGGAACAGCGGCTACGGCAACCTCATAGAGATAGACCACGGCTACAGCTACGTGACGCGCTACGCCCACCTGAGCGAGATGCTCGTGAGGCCGGGACAGAGCGTGCGCCGCGGCGACCTCATAGGCCGCGTGGGCAACACGGGCAAGAGCACCGGCCCGCATCTGCACTATGAGGTGCGGCTCAACGGCGTGCCGCAGAACCCCGTGCACTATTATTACTACGACCTCACGCCCGCGCAATACGACGAAATGATACGCCAGGCCGAAAACGCCGGCCATGTGATGGACTGACGCCATGGAAAGCCTCGACAAGAAATACTACCGCATAGCCGAAGTGGCAGCCCTGGTGGGGGTGTCGCTATCGACGCTGCGCTACTGGGAAACGCAGTTTCCCGACGTGATAAAGCCGCGGCGCAACGCGGGCGCGACGCGTTTCTACCGCCCGAGCGACATCGAGGGCGTGCGCATGGTGCACTATCTGCTCAAGGAGCGCGGGCTGAAGATGGAGGCCGCCAAGGCCGAGCTGGCGCGCAACCGCGAGGGCACGTCGCAGCGCTATCAGGCGGTGGCGCGTCTGCGGGCCATACGCGAGCGGCTGCTGCTGCTGCGCGAGGCGCTGGACACACGCCGCACCTGAATTTTTCGGCGAAAAGCTTGCAGAAAACAAAAAAACACGCTAACTTTGCATCGCTTTAGTGGGCGCATCCGCGTCCGTTGGGCATACGATAGTCTTATGGTGTAATGGTAGCACTACAGTTTTTGGTTCTGTCTGTCTAGGTTCGAATCCTGGTAAGACTACACGACGGATTCCGCCACACGGCGGGGTCCGTTTGTTTTTTTTCGGCCGACGCCTCAGGGATTGGGGCGCTCGCGCCGGCGGCGCCAGAAGGCGCGGTAGGAGGCGCGAGCGTCGGCTATGAGGCGCTCGCCCTCGGGGCTGCCGGGCTCGATGCCGGAGGCCTTGCAGTATTCGCGCGCGAGCTGCGCGGTGAGGTCCTCGTCGTGAATGAGGCGCTCGAACATGGCCATCTGCCTGTCGCGCTCGTGCACGCCGAAGCTCATGCGGTTGATGTCGACGAGCATGTAGCGGCGGCGTCCGGCGGCGTCGGTGCGGTACAGCAGGTTGCCGGGCGAGAAATCCTTGAAGAGTACGCCTGCGGCGTGCATGCGGGCCATGAGGGCTGCTATCTCGGCTATCATGGCGTCGCGCTCGGGGCGTCGCGCGAGGTCGCGCACCTCGCGCACGCCCTCTTCGTGGCGGCTGAAATAGTAGCTCTTGCCGAACAGTCCGGCGCTGCGGATTTCGGCGTAGGCCACGGGCTCGGGCGTGTCGATGCCGAGCGAGAGCAGGCGCATGGCGTTGTTGAACGAGCGCGCGGCTTTCGACGGGCGCAGCAGCCCGTAGGCCACGCGGTTGATGATGTGCGGCACGCGGAAGGCCTTGATGTTGATCGGCCCCAGGTCGGTGTGCACGGCCACCACGGTGTTGCGGCCGCTGTAGACGAGGCGGCTGTCGGCCGGCAGGCCGTCGCGCGCCACGCTTTCCACAAGCGGCATCAGCTCTTCGTATAGGCTGTTGATCTGTATGGTGGTCACACTCATGGCATCGGGGCGTGGAGGGTCAGCGGAAGGTGTAGGTGATATAGGCGGTAGATTCTTCGGGAGCGTTGTCGTCGGCTCTGGTGAAGCGCCTGGAGCGCACCTCTGCCTCCACGGCGCGGCGCACTGCCGGGTCGGTGGCTGCGGGTGCGTCGCCGCCGTCGAAGCGCACCGATGTGACGCGTCCCGAGCGGTCTATCTTCACCACCATCTTGACGCTGCCAGTGACGGTGCTGCTCACCTTTGCGTAGGCGGGTATGATCCATCCGCCGCCGGCCGAGCCTGTGCCGCGTCCGTTGAGGGCCGAGGCCTTGTCGGAGGGCGCTCCGGCGTTGCCGGGCTTGCTGCCGGAAGCCTTGGTGTTGTTGGCGCCGGCAGCGTTGGCGAAGGCGTTGCGCGTGTTGGCCGTGGCGCGGCGTCGCGCTTCCTCGCGCTCTTTTTCTTCCTGCTGTTTTTTCAGCTGCTGCTCGCTGGGGCCGGTCTTCTCGGGCTTTTTGGGCGTGGCTTTCACGGGTGCGGGCCGGGCTGACGACACCGTGGCGGGGGCTTCGCCGGGCTCGCCGGCGTCGCGCGTGTCGTGTCCGCTTTCGGGCGTGGGCTCAGCCTGCGCGTCGGCCTGTTCGGGCAGCGGCGCGGGCGCGGGAATGTCGGCCGCGGGCGCTGCCGACTGCGGCAGGTCAATGATTTCGGCGTATTCCTCCACCGTGATTTCGCTCGTGCGCTCCGGGGGCCATCCGGCCACGGCGCGCCGCAGCCCCACGGTGCCCACGGCGAGCCACAGCGCCAGCAGCGCGCACACCAGCAGAGTGCCCAGAGCAGCGTAAAGGCGTGTGCGGTTCATGGGCATGTCAGTGTTGTGCCGCGGGGGCGTTGAGGGGTTTTGTGGCGAGCACCATCTTCAGGTTGGCTCCGGCTCCGGCGTTGAGCACGCGCACCACGCTGCCGTAGGGCACGGCCTCGTCGGCATACACGGCGAAGGCCGCCGCGCTGTCCTGGCGGTTTATGAGGCTCAGATAGTCTATGAGGGCGTCGCTCTCGACGGGCAGCAGTTCGCCCTCGTCGTAGCTCACGAAATAGGCGCCGTCGCTGTCTATGAACACGCGTGTGGCGGGCTTGAGCGGCGTCTGCTCGCTGCTTTCGGGCAGCTTTATCTCCAGGGCTGTGGGGAATACGAATGTGCTCGTGACCATGAAGAAGACCAGGAGCAGAAAAATCACATCCGTCATCGACGCCATGGAAAACGTGGCGAGCATGTCCTGTTGTCGTTTCAGTGCCATGGCGCCTGTCAGAGAGCTGCGGGTTCGTTCAGGAGGTCCATGAATTCCATGGTGCGTGCCTCCATCATGTTCATCACTTTATTGATGCGCGCCACCAGATAGTTGTAGGCAAACATGGCCGCGATGCCCACTATGAGGCCTGCCACGGTGGTGACGAGCGCCGTGTAGATGCCTCCGGCGAAGTCGCCGATGGCGGCGGAGTTGCCGGCTGTGGCTATGGTGTAGAACGACTGCACCATGCCCGTGACGGTGCCGAGGAATCCGAGCATGGGCGCTCCGGCGGCGGTGGTGGCCAGCCAGGGCAGTCCCTTGCTGAGGGCGGCCACTTCGAGGTTGCCGGTGTTTTCGATGGCCACGAGCACGTCGTTCATGGGGCGTCCGATGCGGGTGATGCCTTTGGCTATCAGGCGAGAGTAGGGCGAGGCGTTGCTGCGGCAGAGGTTCAGCGCGCTTTCTATCTCGCCGTCGTGTATATAGTCCTTGATGCGCTTCATGAAGCCTTCGTCGCGGCGCGAGGCTTTGTGCAGCACGATGGCGCGCTCTATGAGCACGTAGACCGAAATCACCAGCAGCAGGGCCAGTATGATCATAATCCATCCGCCTTCGACGCACAACTGCCATAGCGACAACGCTTCGGGCTGCGCGGCTGCCTGCGCCACGGATGCTGCGGCAGTCGCAGCGGTGTCGGCCGCGGCTGCGGGCACGGTGTCGAATATCGCGGAGTCAGAGGCGCCAAGGGCCACGGGGTCAATCTGTAAAATCATGGTATTTATTGGTTAAGAGCCTGTTTGTAGCGTTTTACGGTTTCTTCAAGGCCGAGGTAGAGCGCGTCGCATATGAGCGCGTGGCCTATGCTCACTTCGTCGAGATACGGCATGCGCGAGGCGAAGAAAGCGAGGTTCTCGAGGTTGAGGTCGTGGCCGGCGTTGACGCCCACGCCCGCGTTGTGGGCGGCCCGGGCGGCCTCCACGAAAGGAGCGACGGCGGCTTCCGGGTCGGTGGGAAACATGTCGGCGTAGGGTTTGGTGTACAGCTCCACGCGGTCGGCGCCGGCGCGTGCGGCGGCGCGCACGGCCTCGGGGTCGGCGTCGACGAAGATGCTGCAGCGTATGCCTGCGCCCGTGAGTCGTTCGGCTATGGCGCTGAGCTCGTCGAAATGCGCCTCCACGTCCCAGCCGGCGTTGCTGGTGAGGGCGTCGGGGGCGTCGGGCACGAGGGTGACCTGCTCGGGGCGCACGCGCAGCACGAGGTCCATGAATTCGGCCGTGGGGTGTCCCTCGATGTTGAACTCGCGGCGCACCACGGGACGCAGCTGCACCACGTCGGCGCGGCGTATGTGGCGCTCGTCGGGGCGGGGATGCACCGTCACGCCGTCGGCGCCGAAGCGCTGCACGTCTTCCGCGGCCTGTGTGACCGACGGACGGTTCTCGCCGCGCGAATTCCGAAGAGTGGCTATTTTATTTATGTTAACGCTGAGATTTGTCTTCATATGTGTGATTTTTCGGCGAAAATGCCTAATTTTGCATTTAGGCATAAGCACTCTGACTTGCAAAATTAGTCAGAAATAACGATATGACGAAAGAATTGTTAGCAAAAGATATAAAAAAACTCACCCCCGAGCTCCTGTACGCGCCTGCGCCTGAGGCGTCGCATCTGGTGGTGGCCTGCCGCCGCTGCGACTATTCGGCCGCGCGCATGGCCCACGCCGCCGAGGATGTGGACGCCCATGTGCTCAACCTGAACGTGACGGCTGTGGCCCCCGAAGGCCTTGACGACTACGTGCTGGTGGCGCTGCGTGTGGCCCGCCGCGACGCGTCGGCCGTGGCCCGCTCGCTCGAGCGCTACGGCTACAGTGTGCTCGATTTCAGCGGCGACGCCGACTGCTCGGCTGCCGACGCCGACGAGCCCGACGCCCGCGAGCGCCTGCGCGTGGCTGAGCTGCTGCGGTATCTCGAGATGTGAGCCCGTCACCATAACATATCCCCCCAAACCAAAGCGCATGAAGATAGCCATATACGGAAGCCGCCGCCAGGACGCGCATCTCGACATGCTCGCCGAATTTCTCGCATCACTGGCCCGCGACGGCCATGAGGCGGTGATGCACCCGAAGCTGTACCGCTACCTGCTGCACCTCATACCCGGGGCGCTGGCGCCCGTGCGCCGTGTGCTCGACGACGCTTCGGGCTGCGGCGCCGACCTGGCCCTGAGCATAGGCGGCGACGGCACCTTTCTGCGCACGGCGCAGTGGATAGCCGGCGCCGACACTCCCATCGCGGGCGTGAACACGGGCCATCTGGGCTACCTCACGGCGGTGGGCATCGACGGGCTGCAGACGCTGCTGCCCGCGTTTGCCGCCGGCCGCCTCCACACAAGCCCGCGCAGCCTCATACAGGTGGTGTCGCCCGAGCTCGACATATATCCCTATGCGCTCAACGAGGTGGCTGTGCTCAAAGGCGACACGGCGGCCATGATCACCGTGGGCGCCACGCTCGACGGCTCTCCGCTGGCCGACTATCGTGTGGACGGCCTGCTGGTGAGCACGCCCACGGGCTCCACGGCCTACAATCTGAGCGTAGGCGGCCCCATAGTGCAGCCCTCGGCGCCCGTGTGGGTGATATCGCCTGTGGCTGCCCACTCGCTTTCGATGCGGCCCATAGTGGTGAACGACTCGTCGACACTCACGCTGGTGCCCGGCGGGCGCACGTCGCATGTGCGTCTGAGTATCGACGGCCGCACGGCCGTGGTCGACGCCGGCACTCCGCTCACGCTGCGCCGCGCGCCTTTCGAGGTGAAGGTGCTGCTGCTGCCGGGGCGTGATTTCGCCACGGCGCTGCGCGACAAGCTGCATTGGGGCGAGGACTGACGCCGCTCCCCGGCGGGAATATACACACACAGGCGCATCGTCGGCAAGGGCGGTGCGCCTTCGTTATATATATTAGACCCCGTTCCCCAATATTTGTTAACGCTGGGGTCGCATATCTCTGAGTGATTT
>CAMWTJ010000044.1 GCA_947177185.1 uncultured Porphyromonadaceae bacterium
ATCTGCACGACGCTTGACCGCCCCGGCGTTAACAAATATTGGGGAACGGGGTCTATAATGTGTATAAAAAAAAGCGGGCCGGCCTCGTGAGAGGCTGGCCCGCCGGGTTGAAAAGTTGTGGCTTGTGGCTTATTAGCGTTCGATGATGACAGCGCAGCGGTCGAGGCTTACGAGAGCTTCGTTGTCGCCGTGGAGGTTGCCTTCAACGGGGATAGCCTTAACCTGGTCGGCAGCAACGCCGCGGCTTACGAGCTGCTTAACGACGTTGTTGGCGCGCTGGTTGCGGAGGCGGTTGTTGATGGCGTCGGTGCCGGTGTAGGTGTCGGCGTAGCCCTTGACGTCATACTTCTTGGAGGTGTCGGACTTGAGGACGTCGGCAACGGCGTTGACGATGTTCTTGTCTTCGCGGGTGAGGCGGCTGACACCGATGGGGAAGTAGATGGTGGCGAGAGCTTCGGGTTCGGCTTCGATCACTTCGGGCTTGCGGTTGAGGCAGTCCTGGAGCTGACGCTCGAGGTCGGCTACGCGTGCTTCGGCAGCGCTGAGGCGTGCGCGGAGAGCGTCGCAGTTTTCTGCGGGGGGGCAAACGGGCACCACGGGAGCGCTCCATTTGGTTTTGCCGAGGTTGAAGGTGAGGCCGAGGTATGCGTTGAGGCTGCCGTTGAGCTTGTCGAGGGGCATGTTCACGTCGTCGTCGTGGCCGTCGAAGATGGTGTAGCGCACGTCGAGGAAGAGGTTCACGCGGTTGCTAAGACGGAAGCTGTTGATAAGACCTACGCGGCCGAAGAGGTTGGTGTCTTTGCCGTTTTTCCAGCCGTCGGCTTCGCCGTTGGCCTTGTAGTCTTTAACGAGGGTCCAGTTCACACCTGCGCCGGCGTAGAAGATGGCGTTGTAGACGCGGGTGGGGTTGTATTTGCACCACCAGTTGGTGAGGTTGATCATGGCGTCGAAGCCGGGACCTACCTGGTTGTAGACGGTCTTGTAGTATCCGTCGGGCATGTACTCGTTCTGGAGAGCGCCGATCACGGGGCCGTTGGCGAGGCCCTTGTTCTGCATCCAGCTGGCACCGAGGCGCAGACCCACGATGGGAGAGAACCATTTGCCTACGAAGATGTCGGCAGCGGGAGCGAAGCGGTCGGTGGTTTTGCGGTGCTGGTCGAATTTGGAGAAGTAGATGCCTGCACCTCCGTCGACTGTGATAAACCAGTTGTTGTTGAACTTGTTCAGCAGGAGGCCTTGCGAAGCGTCTTCGACGTAGGTCACCTCCTGAGCAGGCTCCTGGGCCATGAGCGATTGTCCCATGAGCAGGGCGCAAGCGCATGCAAAGAAAGTAGCTTTTTTCATAAATAAACTAATATTAGTGTGTAGTTGAATGTGCGTTTTGTGCGAAAAGTATCTTGATAATCGGGTGCTAAATTAGTAATTTTTTTTCAATTGCGTGGCATTTGTGTGAAAAAAAACTAAAATAGGACCGTTTTACCTACTTTTAGACGCCTCGCGGCGCGTAGGCCGCACGCGGCCCGGAGGGTTTGCGGCCTTCCGGGCCGTGTGTGCCGTAGGGGGCGTTCAGCGGGGGAGTTCGACAATGTCGCGGCCGATGTAGCGGGCCACTTCGCCGAGGATGTTGCTTGCGGTGAAGCCGAACTTTTCGTCGAGCACCTTGTAGGGTGCGGATGCGCCGAAGCGTTCAAGGCCGAACACGTGACCCGTGAAGCCTTCGATCATGCGCAGCGACACGGGCAGGCCGGCGGTGAGGCCGAACTGGGGCACGCCTGCGGGGAGCACGCTGTGGCGGTAGTCGGCGGGCTGAGTGTTGAAGAGGCCTATGCTGGGCATGGATACCACGTCGGCGTGTATGCCTGCAGCTTCGAGGAGCACTGCCACCTCGCACAGGAGGCTGACTTCGGAGCCGTTGGCCACGAGCACCACGTCGGGGTTTTCGGCCTTGACCACGGTGTAGCCGCCTTTGAGGGCGCCGAGAGCGGCCGTGTAGCGGTCGGTGCCTTCGGGTGCGGGCAGGTCGGGGATGTCCTGGCGCGAGAGTATGAGGGCTGTGGGGCTGTGGTGGTTGTCCATGGCCATTTTCCACGCCACGCTTGTTTCGGCGGCGTCGGCGGGGCGCAGGGCCAGCAGCGAGGGCTTGCCGCTGAAGTTGCTGATCTGCTCCATGAGGCGTATCTGGGCTTCCTGCTCCACGGGCTCGTGGGTGGGGCCGTCTTCGCCCACGCGGAAGGCGTCGTGCGTCCAGATGTACTTGACGGGCAGCTCCATGAGGGCGGCCATGCGCACGGCGGGCTTCATGTAGTCGGAGAACACGAAGAACGTGCCGCAGGCTTCCTCGAGGCCGCCGTGCAGGGCTATGCCGTTCATGATGGATGCGAGTGTGAGCTCGGCCACGCCTGCCTGGAGGAAGGCGCCGGAGAAGTCGCCGTTGGCCAGCGCGTGTGTGTGCTTGAGGAATCCGTCGGTTTTGTCGCTGTTGGCGAGGTCGGCGGAGCCTACTATCATGTTGCCCACCTGCTGTGCGAGCACTGCGAGCACGTCGGCCGACGCCTGGCGTGTGGATGTGCCGGGCTTGTGGGCTATGGCGCGGTAGTCGATTTCGGGGAGGCGTCCGGCCAGGTAGCCTTCGAGAGTGGCTGCCAGCTCGGGGTTGGCGGCGCTCCAGGCGTCGAAGTCCTGGCGGCGGATGCTTACGAGGCGGCGCAGCTCGTCGGCGCGTTCGGCGTAGAGCTCGGCCACGTCGGCGAAGATTTCGAAGGGTTCGTCGGGGTTGCCGCCGAGGTTGGCCACGGTGGCGCTGAAGTCGGCGCCGCTCTTGCTGAGGGGCTGTCCGTGTGTGCTGCACTGGCCTTCGAAGCAGTCGCCCTGCGCGGTCACGGAGCCCTTGCCCATGGCCGTGTGGCCTATGATGATGGTGGGACGCTGGGTTTCGGCGTAGGCTTTGTCGAGTGCGTCGCAGATGGCCGCGGGGTCGTTGCCGTCACATTCGAGCACGTTCCATCCCCATGCGTTGTATTTGGCTGCCACGTCCTCGCGGTCCACGGCGTCGACCTTGGTGCTGAGCTGCACGCCGTTGCTGTCGTAGAACATGATGAGGTTGGAGAGCCCGAGGTAGCCTGCGATGCGTCCGGCGCCCTGGGAAATCTCTTCCTGTATGCCGCCGTCGCTGATGAAGGCGTAGGTCTTGTGTGCCACGATGTCGCCGAAGCGTGCTTCAAGCACCTGCTCGGCTATGGCTGCGCCCACGGCCATGGTATGGCCCTGTCCGAGGGGGCCGGAGGTGTTTTCGATGCCGCGGAGCACGTCCACCTCGGGGTGTCCGGGAGTGGGGCTGCCCCACTGGCGGAACTGCTTGAGCTCGTCGAGTGTGAACTTGCCTGTGAGGGCGAGCACGGCATAGAGCATGGGCGACATGTGTCCGGGGTCGAGGAAGAAGCGATCGCGGAAGGGCCATTTGGGATCGTCGGGGTCAACGACGAGGTATTTGGCGTAAAGCGTGGCGGCGAAATCGGCTCCGCCCATGGCTCCGCCGGGGTGTCCGCTTTTGGCTTTTTCTACCATGGCGGCGGCGAGTATGCGCACATTGTCGGCCGCACGGGTCAGTTTTTGCTTGTTCATAGGATAAATTGGGGATAATAGTGTATCTGAGGTGTCTGATTAGAGGTTGAGAGCGTCGGGCTGTTCGTCGCTGACGGGTATGTCCTTGTTGACGTTGCGGCTGCCCACGAGTCCGTAGAAGAGGAGGTATGCGAGCATGGCCACCACGAGCCAATACGATGCCATGTAGCCGTGGGAGTTGGCTATGGCGTCCTGTATCAGGGGCATGACGCCGCCGCCTACCACCATCATCATGAATATGCCGCTGGCCTGTGCGGTGTATTTGCCGAGGCCTTCGACGGCGAGGTTGAAGATGCCGCCCCACATCACGGATGTGCAGAGGCCGCAGAGCACGAATAGCAGGGCCTTGGCGGGCACTTCGGCCATGGTGAAGCCGTCGGTGGCGCTATAGCCGGGCATGGAGATGCGGTAGCTGTCGGGGAGGAAGATGGCTGCGATAATGAAGCAGATGGCGAGGGCGCTCACGAAGATAAGCTGGGCGCGGCTGCTGATTGCGCCGGAAATGATGCTGGAGAGGAGTCGTCCGACGAGCATGAGCATCCAGTAGATGGCCACCACGGCGCCGGCCACGGCCGATGCGTTGACCATGATGCCGCTGGCGGAGGAGTCGGCCAGGTAGAAATTGAGCTGGGCGGGGATGCCTATCTCGATGCCCACGTAGAAGAAGATGCCGACCACGCCGAGCACGGTGTGGCGGAAGTTCCAGGGGCTGTGGGAGTATTTCACTTTCTTGCCAGTCTTGTTCATGTGGGGCTCGGGTATGGCCACGAAGCTGATTACGATGAAGGCGAAGGCGAAGACGCCCATGGCTATCCAGAGCAGGGGAGTGACGTCGGTCATGGATGTTTCGGGGCGTATCATGCCTATGAGCGAGCCCACGAACAGGGGTGTGAGCGTGCCGCTCAGGGAGTTGAGGGCGCCGCCGGTCTGTATGAGCTGGTTGCCTTTGTTGCCGCCGCCGCCCAGGAGGTTGAGCATGGGGTTGACCACGGTGTTGAGCATACACACGCAGAAGCCGCACACGAAGGCGCCCAGGAGGTAGATTATGAAGTTGAGCGTGACGGTCTGTCCGGCGTACTCAAACACGCCGGTGGTGGTGCCGGCGAAGCTGGAGATGTACTGCAGAGCGAGGCCTGCGATACCGATTACCATGGCCCAGAGAGCGGTCTTCTTGTAGCCGATTTTTACGAGCAGATTGCCGGCGGGGATGCCCATGAACAGGTAGGCGAGGAAGTTCATGAGGTTGCCGAGCATGCCGCTCCATTCGTAGTTGTTTTTCCAGATGGTGCCGATAGGTGCGGCGAGGTTCGTGACGAACGAAATCATGGCGAAGAGAAAGAACATCGCGATGATGGCGATGATGTTGCTCTTCTGTTGTGCTTTAGCGGTCATTGGTATTTATTGTTGGTATTAATTGATTGTAAATTCAAGCATGATGTGAGGCGCCGGTGCGCACCGTGTTGCAAAATTAAGCAAAAACGCCGAAAAACAGGCCGTATAAGTGCAAAAATATGTAAAATACCCCCTGCGGGAGGGGTGGCTTAGGCGGGGCGGCGGAATATGGCGGCCTCGGCTGCGCCGCGGGTGGCGAGGTAGAGTGTGAAGGCGAGCCACAGACCGTGGTTGCCGAGCGGGCGCGAGATGGCCCACACGGCGAAGAACACGGCCATGGCTATGGCCATGGCGGCGAGCATGCCGCGCGTGCGTGTGGTGCCGATGAAGATGCCGTCCCAGACGAAGGCCCACACGCCGGCCACGGGCACGAGTGCCGCCCAGCCGATGTAGCGCATGGCGTCGGCCACTATCTCGGGGCGGTCGGTGAGCAGGCGCAGTATGGCCTCGCCGCCGAGGCCGTAGGCGACGGCGAAGACGGCGGCCAGGGCGCCGCCCCAGCGCAGCAGCGCGCGTGCGAGTGTGCGCAGGCCGCGGGTGTCGCCCGAGCCGTGCAGGGCGCCCCCGATGGCCTCGCCGGCGTAGGCGAAGCCGTCCATGAAGTAGCTGAAGAGCATGAACAGCTGCATGAGCAGCGCGTTGGCGGCGAGTGTGACCACTCCCGCGGCGGCTCCGGCGCGTGTGAACCACACGGTGACGGCCACGAGGCACACCGTGCGCAGCATTATGTCGGCGTTGATGCTGAAATAGCGCGCGAGGCCTCCGCCGCGCAGCAGCGCCCGCAAGGCCACGCGGCGCGGTCGGTGGCGGCGCAGCAGCAGCGCGCCCAGTGCCAGGCCCGCCCACTGCGCGACGAGGGTGCCGGTGGCCACTCCCTCGAGCTTCCAGTGCAGGCCGAGCACGAGCGTGAGGCTGACGGCTATGTTGACCACATTGGTGCACAGGGCCATCCACATGGGCGAGCGAGCGTCCTGCATGCCGAGAAACCAGCCCGTGAGCACGTAGCCCGCGAGCACGGCCGGCGCTCCCCACACGGCTATGCCGAAGTAGCGCGCGGCGAGCGCGGCTGTGGCTCCGTCGGCGTCGAGGAAGCGCAGGGCGGCCTGCCCGGCGGTGCCGGAGGCGGCTATGATGGCGGCGCCGAGTGCGGCCGCGAGCAGCAGCCCGCGCCACAGCACTATGGCCGCGCCCTCGCTGTCGCCGCGCCCGTAGGCCTGCGCGGTGAGGCCGCCCGAGCCCATGCGCAGGAAGTTGAGCAGCCAGTAGAGCATGTTGAACATGGTGCCGCCGAGGGCTATGGCACCAAGAAAGACGGCCGAGCCGATGTGGCCGGTGATGGCCGCATCGACAAGGCCGAGCAGTGGTGTGGTGATGTTGGTGGCTATCGCCGGAAGGGCGATAGCCAGTATGGAGCCGTTAAGACCGCGTTGGCGCGACATGGGGCGCGATTCAGTCTTTTTTGGCGCGTACGGAGTTGAAATACAGGTAGGCTATGATGGCTGCGTACGCCACCAGGCCGAGCACCTGCGGGGTGAATTCGCCGCCTCCTTCGGGCAGCGATTTGCCGCACATGATGGTGATGGCCGAGAACACGCCGAAGAGGGCGCCGCCGGCTATCATGCCCGAGGATATGAGCGTGCCGCGGTCGTTGCGTGCGCGGCGCAGGTCGGGGTCTTTTGTGCTGCGGCCCACGGCCCACGACACGAGTCCGCCCACGAGCATGGGGGTGTTGAGGTGCAGGGGCAGGAACATACCGAGGCAGAACGCGAGCGCGGGCACTCCGAGCCAGTTGAGCAGCACGGCCAGTATGGCGCCCACGATGTAGAGCGTCCAGGGTGTGGCGCCGCCCATCATCATGGGCTCGATCACCTTGGCCATGGCGTTGGCCTGCGGGGCGGCGAGTCCGTTTTCGCCGGTGAAGCCGTACACGCTGTTGAGCATGAGTATCACGCCGCCCACGGTGGCTGCCGACACGAGCGTGCCGAGGAATTTCCAGCTCTCCTGCTTGCGCGGGGTGGAGCCGAGCCAGTAGCCTATCTTGAGGTCGGTGACGAAGCCGCCGGCCATGGACAGCGCCGTGCACACGACTCCGCCTATCACCATGGCTGCCACGATGCCGCTTGTGCCGTTGAGGCCTATGGCCACGAATATGCCAGAGGCTATGATAAGGGTCATGAGCGTCATGCCGCTCACGGGGTTGGAGCCCACGATGGCTATGGCGTTGGCGGCCACGGTGGTGAAGAGGAAGGCTATCACGGTGACCACGAGCCACGCCACGAGCGCCTGCCAGAAGGTGTGTATCACGCCGAACCAGAAGAACAGCAGCACGGCTGCGAGGGCAAGGAATATGAAGTAGGCGATGTGCTTCATGGAGATATCGGTCTGCCAGCGCACGGTGCGGGCGCCGGCGGCGGCTCCGCGCAGCTCGCGCGAGGCGAGGCCTACGGCCTGCGCTATGATGCTCCACGACTTGATGATGCCTATGATGCCGGCCATGGCTATGCCGCCGATGCCCATGAGGCGCGCGTAGTCGCGGAATATCTCGTCGGGAGCCATGGCTGCTCCGCCGGCGGCATAGGCGCCGAACAGCGGGATGATGACCCACCACACGAAGGCAGAGCCGGCGAAAATCACGAACGCATACTTGAGGCCCACGATGTAGCCCAGGCCGAGCACGGCGGCGCCGGTGTTGCACGACAGCACGAACTTGGTCTTGTCGGCGAGTGTCTGCCCCCAGGTGTAGGCTGTGGTGGTGACGGTTTCGGCCCACCATCCGAAGGTGGCCACGATGTAGTCGTAGATGCCGCCTATGAGCGCGGCGCCCACGAGCAGCTTGGCCTGCGCGCCGGCCTTGGGGCCGGTGGCGTTGCCGCTGGCGAGCACCTGCGTGGTGGCCGTGGCTTCCGGGAAGGGGTATTTGCCGTGCATGTCCTTCACGAAATACTTGCGGAAAGGAATGAAGAAGAGTATGCCGAGCACGCCTCCGAGCAGCGAGCTGAGGAACACCTCGAGGAAGCTGACGGTGATGTCGGGGTACGACGCCTGCAGGATGTACAGGGCGGGCAGGGTGAATATGGCGCCTGCCACGATCACTCCCGAGCATGCGCCGATGCTCTGTATGATCACGTTTTGTCCGAGGGCGTTTTTCTTGCCGAGGGCCCCGCTGAGGCCTACGGCTATGATGGCGATGGGTATGGCGGCTTCAAACACCTGGCCCACTTTGAGGCCCAGATAAGCCGCGGCCGCGCTGAACACCACGGCGAGCAGCAGACCCATGCCCACGGAGTAGGGCGTGACTTCGGCGTAGTCGCGTGCGGGATGCATCAGGGGGCGGTAGTCTTCGTCGGCGGCGAGCTCGCGGAAGGCGTTCTCCGGCAGCTCGACGGGGTCGACCTCTGCGGGCGGAAGATTGTCTTTGTTCATGATTGGCTTTTATGTGTGAGGTATGATTGATTGTCGGGGGGTGACGGGCGTCAGCGGCGCGTCGGAATCTTGAGTTTCTGGCCTACGCGTATGTTGTCGTTTTTGAGGCCGTTGGCGGTGCGTATCCTGTCGACGGTAACGCCGTAGCGCTTGGATATGCGCGAGAGCGTTTCGCCCTTGCTCACCGTGTGCGTTACCGCCTTGGGCGCCGCGGGGGCCTTGGGCTTGGCTTTGGCCGGTGCCGGCGCGGGTGTCATGGCGCGCGCCACTTCCTTGGCCTGCGCCGACACGCTGTCGACCGTGGCCGCAGCCGTGGTGTCGGCGGGTGCAGCGGCTGTGGTCGCCGTAGTGTCGGCGGGTGCGGGCAGGGTCGCTGCCGCGGCCGTGGTGTCGGCGGGCGCTTTCTCCACGTAGCGGCGGGTGGTGCTGAGTATCTTGAGCGACTGTCCGCGGCGCACTCCGGCCTTGCGTCCCAGGCCGTTGTCGCGGCGCAGAGCCGCCACCGTGGTGGAGTATTTGCGGGCTATGCTCGAGAGTGTTTCGCCTTTGCGCACCTTGTGGTATTTGACGGTGGTTTCGTCGATGTATTCTCCGCGGCTGTCGCTGCCCTGCGTGGTGGTGCCGGTGGCCGGTTCCACCACGTCGCGTGTGGCATAGCGCGAGGCGTTGTGGCTCACTATGGTGTCTTCATTGGCCACGTAGGCATAGGCCTGCAGCGAGGGCAGCACCAGCGGGTAGGGCTTTATGTGGCCCGGGATGAGGTCCTTGCGGTACTGCGGGTTGAGCGCGCGCAGCTCGTCGAGCGAGATGCCCATCACGTCGGAGATCTGCTGGAAATGCACGCGGCGGCACACATGCACGGAGTCCACCACGATGGGTCGGCGCGCCAGTGCCGGGGCTATGCCGTGGTCGGCGTGATAGGTCATGGCGTAGACGGCGGCGATGAAGGCGGGCACGTATCCGCGGGTTTCGGCGGGAAGGAAGGGGTAGATGGCCCAGAAATCCTTTTTGCCGCCGCCGGCGCGGCGTATGGCCTTGTTGATGTTGCCGGGGCCGCAGTTGTAGGCGGCTATGGCGAGCGACCAGTCGCCGTAGGTGGTGTGCAGCTGCTTGAGGTAGCGCACGGCGGCGTCGGTGGCCTTGTAGGGGTCGCGGCGCTCGTCCACGAGCGTGTTCACCTCGAGTCCCTGTCCCGTGGCCGTGGGCAGCATGAACTGCCACAGGCCGGTGGCTCCCACCCTCGACACTGCCGCGGGGTTGAGCGCCGATTCTATCACGGGCAGATATTTCAGCTCCATGGGCATGTCGTGGCGGTCGAGGGCTTCCTCGAATATGGGCATGTAGTAGTGGCCGAGGCCGAGCATGTTTTCCACGAGCTGCCGGCGGCGCTGCGTGTACATGTCGATATACTGCCTCACCACCGAGTTGTAGGGCATCTCGATGGTGGTGGGTATGGCCTTGAGGCGGGCTATGATTTCGGCGTCGGACAGAGCCACGGGCTCGCGTGTGTCGGCTTTGTCGTCGATGGCGGCGTAGCGGCGCAGATACCATCCGCTCTGCATGCGGTGCACGTCGGTTTCGAAACTTTCGGGATAGATGATGGCGCGGTCGGTCACGGTGTCGCGCACGGCGAGCACACTCGGCGCGGCGAAGGCCGGTGCGGCGGCTGCGGCGGCCGCCATGGCTATGATGAATTTATGCAGATAGTTCATTGGTGTCAGAAATTAAGAGCCCATTGCAGGCCGAAGGCCGGGCGGAAGCCGCGTTCTTCGTTGATGATGGCGGGCGTGATGTCCATCGACAGGTCGGGGCTGATGTCGAAATGGCTCAGCGATGCGTCGACGTAGGCGTCGACCATGGCGAGCAGGTAGACGCCCACCATGCATATGATGCAGAGGTCGCGGTTGCGGCGGTAATAGTTCTTGCGCGACTGCAGCACGCGTGTGAGCCACGTGCGGTCGAGCGATTCCTCGGTGACGGTGGGCGGGAAGAAATCCATGTAGGAGTTGGTGCCGGGGTCGCTGTCCATTATGTCGCGGTAGGCGCGCGAGTAGTCGGAAAGCATGGTGTTGTTCCACGACGTGGCGTAGGCCAGGCCCAGGTAGCCGCCGACTATGATGGGCAGCTTCCAGTAGCGTCTGTTGTAGACCTGTCCGAGGCCCGGAAACAGCGCCGACATCCACACCGCGCGGGTGGGGTCGGGGTTGAAGGCCACCTCGCGCTCTTCCCACACGTCGTAGGCCGACGGGCGCACGGCGGGTGCCTCCACGGCGGCGGTGTCGGGCGCTTCGGCCACCTCGAGCACGAGTTCGCTGTCGGCAGCCGGCGTGTCGGCGGCAGGCGCAGGGTCTTGCGCCGTGTCTTGCGCGGCGGCCGTGGCTGCGGCGGCCGCGAGGGCGAGGGCGAGCAGGGTGCGGAGGCTAATTCTCATGAGCCTTGAGGGTGTCGAAAAGGGTGATGAGGCGCACGAGCTCGTCGTCGTTAGCGAACGAGAATGTGATGCGTCCTTTTCCGTTCTTGTCGCAGGCAAACTGCACGGGGGTGCGGAACACGGCCGAGAGCTGGTCGCGCAGGGCGGTGAAATCGCGCGAGGCGGAGGGTGTGCGCTCGCGCTGTTTTTTTGCGGCGGGTGCGTCGGGGCTCTCGCCGTTTTCCCAGGCCTTGGCTATCTCCTCGACGCGGCGCACGCTCAGGTCGTCGCGCAGTATCTCGTTGTAGAGCTTGAGTTGCAGAGATGGGTCGGAGAGGGTGAGCAGGGCGCGTGCGTGGCCCATGTCGACGCGTTTGTCGCGCAGTCCGAGCTGCACTTCGGCGGGCAGCCGCAGCAGGCGCAGGAAGTTGGCCACGGTGGCCCTCTTCTTGCCGATGCGCTGGCTGAGCCGTTCCTGCGTGAGGTCGTACTGGTCTATGAGTTTTTTGAACGTGAGCGCTATTTCGATGGCGTTGAGGTCTTCGCGCTGGATGTTTTCGATGAGCGCCATCTCGGTGAGCTCGGCTTCATTGGCGGTGCGTATGTAGGCGGGCACTGATTCGAGCCCTGCCATGCGCGCGGCGCGGAAGCGGCGTTCGCCGGCTATTATCTGGTAGGAGTCGGTGGCGAGCTTGCGCAGCGACAGCGGCTGTATGATGCCGAGTTCGCGTATGCTTGCGGCGAGTTCGGCGAGTGCGTCTTCGTCGAAGCTCGTGCGCGGCTGCTCGGGATTGGGCTGTATCTGTTCGAGCGGCACCTCGTTGATTGCGCTGCTGCCGCGTGCGGGCACGTCGTCCATTGATATGAGCGAGTCGAGTCCGCGGCCCAGTGCGTTGCGTTTGGGATGTGCCATTGGGTGTGTCTATGTGTGGTTTTGGTGTGCGGTGCGAGTTGTTTCAAGCTTTGGTTTTGTGCTTGGCTATGAGCTCCTTGGCCAGCAGTATGTGGCTGGTGGCTCCGCGGCTGTCGGCGTCGTAGAGCAGTGCCGGCAGTCCGTGGCTGGGCGCTTCGCTGAGGCGTATGTTGCGCGGAATCACGGTGTTGAACACCATGTCGCCGAAATGGCCCTTGAGTTCGTCGTAAATCTGGTTGGCGAGCCTCAGGCGCGCGTCGTACATGGTGAGCAGGAAGCCTTCTATCTCGAGCCCGGGGTTGAGGCGGCTCTTGATGATGCGGATGGTGTTGAGGAGCTTGCTGATGCCTTCGAGTGCGAAATACTCCGCCTGCACGGGTATGATCACGGAGTTGGCGGCCGTGAGCGCGTTGACGGTGATGAGGCCGAGCGACGGCGAGCAGTCTATGAGCACATAGTCGTACGTGGCGGCCACGGGCGCGAGCAGCCGTTCGAGCACGCGCTCGCGGTCGGGCTTGCTGATGAGCTCGAGCTCGGCGCCCGCCAGGTCTATGCGCGAGCCTATGAGGTCGAGTCCCTTCATGCACGTGGCCACTTGCGAGCCCTGGAGCGGATAGTCGTCGACCATGCACTCGTAGATGGACGATGTCATGCTGCGCGGGTCTATGCCGTAGCCTGAGGTGGCATTGGCCTGGGGGTCGGCGTCGATGATGAGCACACGCTTGCCCTCGGCGGCGAGAGAGGCAGCCAGGTTGATGGTGGTAGTGGTTTTGCCCACGCCGCCCTTCTGATTGGCTATTGCGATGATTTTTCCCATTGATAATAGTTTAAATCGCTTATGTTTTGCAAAGTAAACGATTTTTTTTCGTTCCACGAAAAAAATGTTCCACGATTTTCACGATATGTAGATAACTGCCCCCGATTGTTGAAAACGCAGCCTCCGGCGCCCGGCTCACACATTTATGCCGCGCGGGCGTGCGCATAAGCGGCGGATTTTGTAACTTTGTGTCGGAAATAGAAAAGGAAAAAGAAAACAGGAATATGGAAAATACAGCAAACGAGCGCCCTCTGGTGCTTATTACAAACGACGACAGTATCAACGCGCCCGGCCTGCATGTGCTGGTACGCCTCACGGCCGAGTGGGCCGACGTGGTGTGCGTGGCGCCTAAATACCCGCAGTCGGGCAAATCGTCGTCGATGACGTTTATGGACCCGCTGCGCATCGACGAGGTGGTGCCCGCAGAGCCCGTGGAGGGAGTGCGATACTATACGGTGGACGACGGCACGCCCGTCGACTGCGTGAAGATAGCCCTCTACACGCTGCTGCCGCGACGTCCCGATTTCGTGTTCTCGGGCATCAACCATGGCTCCAACGCGGGCGTCAACGTGCTCTACAGCGGCACTATGGGCGCCGCGCTCGAGGGAGCGGTGGAGGGCATACCCTCGGCTGGATTCTCGCTGCTGCACCACTCCATGGCCGCCGACTTCTCGCTGTCGGAGAGCCTGGTGCGCGACATCATGGGCGAAACACGCCGCGACCCGCCGGCCGCCGGAGTGTGCCTCAACATCAACATACCCGCACGCGTGGTGCCCGCCGGAGTGCGCCGCTGCCGCGCCTGCCGCGGACGCTGGAGCGACGGCTACGAACGCTACACCGACCCTCACGGGCGTGAGTTCTACATGCTCGCCGGACGCTTCATAAACGAGGAGCCCGACGCCACCGACACCGACGAGTACTGGCTCGCCCGGGGCTACATATCGGTAGTGCCCGTGTCGTGCGACATGACGGCCAGGTAGCGCTATGGCCGCCGCCTGCGCCGGCGGATGCGCGGAAACATCTTGCGCACGTGCAGTATCACGCCGTCGACCGACTTGTCGGCCACCACGAGCGTGGTGGCTGCCACGATGAGCGCCCCGCCGGCTATGTCGCGCGGCGTGACGGGCTGCCCGAGCACGGCCACGCTCAGCACCACGGCCGACACCGGCTCGAGGGCGCCGAGTATGGCCGTGGGCGTGGAGCCTATGGCCTGTATGGCCATGGTGGTGCATGCGAGCGACAGCACCGTGGGTATCACGGCCAGCGCCACCAGACACAGCCACCCCGACGCACGCGTCGGCAGCGTCACCGGGCTGCCCAGCGGCACCATGGCCAGAAACACGAGGCAGCCTATGGCCAGCACATACAGCAGCAGCCGCGTGGTGGGGATGGCGCGCACCGTGTGCGACACGTTCACGAGCACTATGTAGAGCGCGTACGTGAGCGCCGAGCCCATCACCAGCAGGCACCCGTAGGCGCTCACGCTGTGGCCCGGCTGCGGCTTCATGAGCAGCCCCAGGCCGCAGCACATGAGCACAAGGCACACGCCCACCGTGGCGCGGAATTTCTCATGAAAGAAAAACATCATGAGCACGGCCACCATCACCGGGTACACAAACAGCAGCGTGGAGGCCACGCCCGAATTCATGTGGCGGTAGCTCTCAAACAGCCCGAGCGACGACAGCGCCATGAGCACACTCAGCACGGCCACAAGGCCGAACTCGTTGGCCGACAGCCTGAACGAGCGGCCGCGCACGGCCATCGTGGCCGCCAGCAGCGGCACGCCCAGGGCGTAGCGAAACAGCAGCACCGAGCCGGGGTTCATGCCCTGCTCGTAGAGCGGCAGCGCGAAGGCGGGGTTGGTGCCGTAGGCCGCGGCGGCGAAGGCGGCCAGGGCATAGCCTCTGATTTCCGAAGGTTTCATTGCAGCGATAAAGTATCGGGGCAGCCGCGGCTGCCCCGATATATTAGAGCCCGTTCCCCAATTTTTGTTAAACCGTGGGTCGTGTATTTCGAGATGGA